>CAZNNH010000026.1:0-38431 GCA_964574335.1 uncultured Acidobacteriota bacterium
CTCACCACCGTCGCCCCCTCAGGTCCGTTGCTCCCCGGAGGGGCGTGTCCAACACTTAGTATCCGGGCGCCGGTACTTGGTAAACACGGTTCGTGCGTCGAATGGTAACAGGGTTCGGGAACGTGTAGTAGGTGCCAAGCGCCCGAGTGGAGGGGACTTGGAACGAGCGATCGCCAGAGGGGCCGCCGAGCGAGGCGCGGATCCTTGCAGGATAGTCGGATAAGGGCTGCGAGAGTGTCCCCCACTGGCGTCATTCGGGGTCGGGTCGGCGCTGGTGCGCGGGTTTCGCTGAGGGAGCCGGGCAGCGCTCCGCGGGCGGCCGGCCCCCACTACAATGGGAGCCCATGGTGGATGGCAGCCTGTACGTCCGGCTGGTGGAGAACGTCGAGCGGGTGGTGCTCGGGAAGCGCTCGGCGGTGGAGATGGTGCTGGCCGCGCTGCTCGCCAACGGCCACGTGCTGCTCGAGGACGTGCCCGGCGTGGGCAAGACGGTGCTGGCCCGGGCGCTGGCCCAGTCGATCCGCGCCGACTTCCGACGGGTCCAGTGCACGCCCGACCTGCTGCCCAGCGACATCACCGGCGTCTCCATCTACAACCCTCGCGAGCTGACCTTCGAGTTCCGGCCCGGGCCGGTGTTCACCCACGTGCTGCTGGCCGACGAGGTGAACCGCGCTACGCCGCGCACCCAGTCGGCGTTCCTCGAGGCGATGGAGGAACGCCAGGTCAGCGTGGAGGGGACCAGCCACCCCCTCCCCCAGCCGTTCTTCCTGATCGCCACCCAGAACCCGATCGAGCTGGCCGGCACCTTCCCGCTGCCCGAGGCCCAGCTCGACCGGTTCCTGGTCCGCATCCACCTCGGCTATCCGGAGGCCGCCGACGAGACGCGGGTGATGCTGGCCCAGCGACAACGCCACCCGCTTCAGAGCCTGTCCGCGGTCGCCGACATCGCGGCGATCGCCGAGGCCCAGGAGGCGGTGACCCGGGTGTTCATCCACGACGCGCTGGTCGAGTACATCCAGCGGCTGGTGGCCGAGACGCGCCAGCACAGCCACGTGGCCTACGGCTCGAGCCCGCGCGGCGCGCTCGCCCTGATGCGGGCCAGCCAGGCGCTGGCCGCGATCCACGGGGCGCCCTTCGTCACCCCGGACCAGATCAAGCGGCTGGCGTCCAGCGTCCTCGCCCACCGGATCGTGGTCCAGCCGCGCTCGCGGGTGCAGGGGATCGACGGCGCCCGGGTGGTCTCGGACGTGGTGCTGCGGACGCCGGTGCCGATCGAGTTCGCTCCGGAGTAGCGACAGGCCTGCCCGATGGAAGGGCCCCACACCCCGCTCTACCGCCGCTTCCTGATTGCGGCCGCCCTGCTGGTCGGCTTCCTCGGCCTCGTGCTCCAGGCCCGCGGCCTTCTGGCCCTGGGTGTCGCCCTGGCCGCCCTGGTCGTCCTCGCCCGGCTCCAGTCCAGCCGCCGGCTGCGCGGGCTGTCGGCCCGCCGCGAGGCCCACTCCAACGCGTTCGAAGGCGACCAGATCTCGATCACCCTGGTCCTCGACAACTACGGCCGGGGCAGCGTCGAGCTGGTGGAGCTGGTGGACTCGTTCGGGCCCGGCATCGCCGACAAGCAGGTGGTCCTCGAGCCGGGACCGCTCCGAGGCCGGCGGCGGCGGCGCCTCGCCTATCGGGCCTTCTGCTCCAAGGGCTACGGCATCTACGGCGTGGGTCCGCTGCGCCTGGCGGTGGCGGATCCCCTGGGACTCTTCCAGCGCCGGCGGGTGTTCCCGGAGATCGAGATGTTCGCGGTGTTCCCTCGGGTGCACGCGGTCGGGGGCCTGGCGCCGCTGGGCGCCCGGCCCAGCCTCACGCCGCAGCCGATCTCGTCGGCCAGCGCCGCAGGCGGCGCGATCTTCCTGGGGGTCCGGGACTACCGTCCCGGTGACGAGCTGCGGCGCATCCACTGGCCGGCCAGCGCCCGTCGCGGCCAGCCGGTGGTCAAGGAGCACGAGGTCGACCTGATGCCGTACTTCACGCTCTTCCCCGACCTCCACCGCGCCGCCCGGGCCGGCACCGGCCGGAAGTCCACCCTCGAGTACGTGGTCCGGATCGCCGGCTCCCTGCTGTGGCAGGCGACCCAGCGGGGTGAGACGGTCCAGCTTCTCGGCGAGGGCGCGCGATCGGTGCTGGTGCCGCCGGGGCGCGGCGAGCTGCACCTGACGCTCGGCCTGTACGAGCTGATCCGGGCCCGGCTCGACGGCGAGCTGCCGCTCCTCGACGTGGTCGAGCGACACCGGAGCCGGCTGCCGCGGGGATCCACCGCTGCAGTCCTCTTCGGGTCGATCCGCATCGACGAGGCCCGGCTCGAGGAGCTGCTGGGGACGCTGATGGCGGCTCAGGTGCGACCCTTGGTCTTCTTCGTCAACGGCGACTCGTTCACGGCCGTCGAGCGCCTCGCTTTGTCCGCCACGGAGGTCGCCGAACGCTGCCAGCGACTGCGCGCCCTGCTGCGCCGGCACGGCGTGCCGGGGGCGATCCTGGGCGGGGACGACGACCTGGCCCAGGCGCTTCCCCGACCCGACCTGCTCGAGGTGAGCGCGTGAGACCGGGGCCGTCCGCACGTGACGTCCTGGCGCCGCTCCTCCTGGCGCGCGAGCTGAGCCTCTACCTCCTCTCGTTTCACGCCGTCACCAACCCGCTGCTGGCCTGGGGGGCCACCGACCTGTCCCCGCTGGCCGCGGCCGCGGCCTTCCTGGCGGCGGCCCAGCTCGGCGGCCGCCGACTGGAGACGGCTTTCTCCAGCCTCGAGCGACGCACGCGCGGGCGCCTGCGGATCGTGGGCGGCGTGCTCTACACGCTGGTGGTCCTGCTCGGGACGGTGATCTGCCTGGCCAGCAGCGATCCCGGCGTCTTCTTCCGCGCCGCCCTGGTGCTGGGAGCGCTCCAGCTCGCCGCGCTGGTCCTGGCCAGCGTGGATCGCGGCCAGTTGATCGCCATCACCAACGCCCTGGTCTTGGTGTGCCTCGGCGCGTTGCGCGGGGGCGGGGTGGCGGCCGCCGGCACCGCGGGGTACGTCGCGCTACTGGGCGGCTTCCTCGCCTTCGATCACCACGCGCGGAAGCTCACCAGCCTCACCAGCCGACCCACCCGCCTGGTGGCGGTGGCCGCGCGGCGCGCCGCCGCCACCGCGCTGCCGGTGGCGCTGTGTCTCTCCGCGGCCCTGAGCCTCTTCCCGGCCACGCCTTACGCGCTGGTCCGGGTGGTCGTCGAGCATCCCGAGGCGCGGCGTGCCGAGATCACCGCGGCCTATGCCCGGGTCCTGTCGCTGGCGCTCCTCGGTGGCTTCATCACGTATGGCCTGAGCCGCCTGCTCCGGCGCGGCGAGCCAGAGCGGGCGCCGACCCTCGAGTACCTCGAGGCCCAGACACTCTCCGAGGAGAGGCTACCCCCGCCTCGGCCACGGGGTCGGGCGACGGTCACGGGTATGCGCGGACGCATCGTCGAGCTCTACGTGAAGGTGCTCGCGCTGGCGGTGCGCCGCGGCCTCCGCCGTGGCCCAAGTCACACCGCCGAGGAGATCCGGCCCCGGCTCGCCGCACCGGCGGAAGCCGTTCTCGAGCTGACGCGTTTGTTCGAGAAGGCCCGCTACGGCGGACCCGAGCCGAACGCCGCCGACCTCGCAGCCGCCCGCTCGGCCGCCGCCGTGGTCGTCGGCTCACTGCGCCGGGACCACCGACAGAGCCGACGGGGGGCTCGAGCCACAAGCCATTGACCTGGGCGTCGGGATGGCCCCCGCTGGCGGCCCAGCGACATGGGTGGCCACGGACCCCGCTCAGAGGGCGCTACCCCGTCACCTGCGTGCAGTGGGAGCAGGTGGACACCTGCTGAGCTACTGGATGTAGCCAATCGCCCTGAGCTGTTCGACGACCCGGTCCACCTCGCCGGCCACCTGCTTCCTGCCGCGGCTCTCCACCTCGAGGGCGCGCAACAGGTCGTCCCGTACCGCCGGGTTCTGTCGCGCGACATCGACCTGCTCCTGTGCATCTGCCGCCAGGTCGAAGAGCTGCACGTCGCGGCTTTTGAGGAGGTAGAGCTTCCAGCGCTGGTCTTGGATCAGCCAGCCCTCGGTCCAGAGGGTGAAGACGCGGCGGCCGTCGCCGGTTTCCAGCAGGTTGATGCCGTCGAGCCTGCTCGCCGTCGCCCGCACCCCGACCAGGTCGAGGACCGTGGGTAGGATGTCGAGGGTGGTGACGGCGCCCAGGTTGCGACGTTGGCCCGCCAGCGGCTCGCCCGCGACGCTGATCAAGAGCGGCACGTCGAGCTCGAAGCCGTGCATGCTGCCGCAGTGATCCCACTTGTCGTACTCGCCGAGGCGTTCACCATGGTCGGCGGTGATGATGACGACACTACGTTCGAGCAGGCCCAGCTCGCCGAGGCCGTCCAGCAGCCTGCCCACCTGCTCGTCGGTGTAGCTGATCTCGGCGTCGTACATGCTGCGATAGCGCTCGACCTGGGCCGGCGTGAAGATGGCGCCGGCATCTTCCCAGCGCTGCCCCGGCCCACGCGCCGCCAGTAGAGGCAGGCGCCGGTCGCCGTCGCAGGGCACCGGGTGCTCTCCGGCGAATCGATCGTACCCGGGCGGCGGCGCGTAGGGATCGTGGGGGTCGAAGTAGTGCAGCCACACGAGCTTCTTGCCGCGTGTCCCTGACTTGCCGAGGTAGGCCAACGCCGCGTCGGTCACCTGCGACGCGCGGCGGCTGGTCATGGCCCAGCGGTCGCGCTCGTCGTCCCTCTGGATGTCGAAGTGCTGAAATCCGCGCGCGTACTTCGGCAACGGCCCCTCCGGCGAGCGGAAGAACTGATGGCTGACGAAGGCTGACGTCTCGTACCCGGCGTCGCGCAGGTACTCGGCGAGGCGTGGCCGCGCGGTCCCGTGGTTGAGAGTGCCGGTCAACACCTGTAACACCGCCGGCGTGGTGCAGGGAGCGGGGCTGATGGCGTGCTCGAACACCGTCGCGTGCTCGGCGAAGGCGTCGATCCGGGGGCTGGTGGCCTTGGCGTAGCCATAGACGCCGAGATGGTCGGGGCGCAGGGTATCGATGGTGATCAGGATGACGTTGCAGTCGGGGCAGACCACGCCGGGCTTGCCGCAGCTCGCCAGCAGCGGCACGGCGACGATCACCAGCGCTGGGAGACGAAGCCGGACCATACCAGCGCCACTGTGACGCGACTCGCCCCGCTTGTCCACCCGACGAGGTCCTCAGGAGATGGGCTTCCGGCGCCGCGGCAGCGCCAGCCGCCGGCTCCCTGCTACCCGCCGAGCCTCCAGAGCCTGTCGCGGACGCGTCTGACCCGAGCTGCCGCCGCCCGCGGCTTGCGCCGCGGGGACCAGGGGTATACGGTTTATGTATGGCTAGCCCCGGGGCGCCGCCTGACGCGGGTGGCAGCGCCGGGGGCGATCCGTCATCGGGTGACGAGCAGAGGGCGCACTTCGATCTCGGAAATGGGGGCAGACGATGAGATGGCACGGACTGGCGATCGCGGCATTGTGCTGGTTACCTGCGGGCAGCGTGGTCGGGGCGGAGGATGGGGTCGATACCCAAGACTCCGTCGCCGCTCGGGAGCAGACGACGGCGGGCCAGGAAGACCCAGCCACGGCGCCGGACACCCCACCGGTCACCTTCACGGTCTCGGGCCAGGTGAAGTACCAGAAGACGGGCCCGATCGACGTGCGTCTGTGCACCGAGGCCGAGTTCCCCGGGAACGGGAAGTGCGGTTGGACCGCCCGGATGGAGGTCGGCAGCTCTCCGGGAACGGTCCCCTTCGAGCTGAAGGGCGTGCCCGCAGGCGTCTATGGCCTGCGCGCCTTTCAGGACACCAACGGGAACGGGGACATGGACGTCGGCATGTTCGGCCCCAAGGAGCCGTGGGCGCTCTATCTCCCCCATCGGCCCAAGTTCCACGCGCCACGCTTCAAGGATGTGAAGTTCGAGCTGAAGGGCGATCTGGAGGGCCTGGATCTCGACGTTCACTGAGACCCCAGGGCCCGGACAGGACCCGGTCTCGGCGGGACCGGCCATGGGGACACGATCCCGAATCCACTGGCCAACGATGGATTCGGGTCATGCGGCTATGGGGACACGATCCCGAATCCACTGGCCAACGATGGATTCGGGTCATGTCCCCTAGTCGAGGTCGAGGCTCAGGCCGATCGCGGCGTAGCCCTTGGCGGCCTCCGGGAAGCCGACCAGGGGCCCCCGCGACTTGACGCCGGCCGTCCAGCTCAGGCCCAGGCGGTCACGCTCCGACCGGCGCCACACGCCGCCGAGCTCGAAGCGGGCGCCGAGTGATCCCGACTGGTTGCCCCACATGTCCACCCTAAGCCGGTCCAGCCAGGCCGGGCCACCGTCCAGGCGGAAGCTGCCGCCTCCACCGACCACACGCTCCCCGTCCACGGCGCCCGTCCACCTCACATAGGCGCTGCCCGATCGGCCGCCCACCCGCCAGCCGGTCAGGGCCGTCGTCTCGGGGCCATAGGGTGTGAGCGTGAACGAGACGCCGGGCGCCAGTCCCAGCGCACCGACGTTCAGCCAGGGTGCCGGCGAGTACCGCTCGCCATGGACGACGCGGCCCTTGATCCAGGCCGCGGCCGACGCCCACAGTGTGAAGTCCGCCAGGTTCCAGTAAGCGCCCCGTCGCAGCTCCCTCGCCCTTGCGTCGACCGCCTCGGCCGAGAACTCGGGGCCTTGCTCGATCTCGGCCAGCTCCTCGGCATAGATGAGGGGGTCCGAGTGCCGCTCTTCAGGATCCATCGAATCCAGGCGGCGGCGGCTGGTCCCGTCGAGCAGGTAGAGGGTCTTCCCCAGCTTGGTGGTGAAGTAGGTGATGGCGTCGCCGTAGTGCATCTGGTCGCGCGAGTAGAGGGTGGTGCGCACCCGATCGCTCAGCAGGCTGTCGGCCTCCCAGCCGCCCGCGGTGGAGGCCATCCGCTCCCAGACCGAGAGCTCCCGTGGGCTGGACCACACGACGCTTCCCCCGCCAGGGAAGAGGAGGGGTATGCGGGGCCCCTCGATCCTCAGCGTGTAGTACTCCACGTCGGCCGGACGACGCAGGGCGTGTCCCAGCTCGTGGTTCGGGATCGAGCCCCAACCGACCAGCGGATAGTCGATGAAGAAGCTCCAGGCGGCGCGACCGGCGATGGCCCAGCCGCCAGAGCCCTCCAGGGCTCCCGAGAAGAGCGGTCGCGTCGCCAGGTCGAGACCGCTCTGGGCGAGCTGGACGCCACCGAAGGCGAGCCCCGCGTTGCGGACCATCGGCACGGTGGCGTACTCGATCCGGATCTCACGGCGCGGCTCGGGCGCGTCGCTCGACTTGGATTCGGTCGACTCGACCTCGGTCGACTCCATCTCTCGGCCAACCGCAGCGTCCGTCTCATCGGCGGTTGCGGGGAGCGCGGTCGTCACCAGCAGCACCCCCAGAAGACGCGCGAAAGCCTTCACCGGCGACCGGCGATCCCTCATCACACGCGCTCCTTCGACGCGGCCGAGCGGAAGCTCGGTCACGTCCTCGTAGACAACACCTTCGTGGGTGACTCCACCGAAGCCGAGGGCGCAAGCGTTGGGCGCTCTCGGCGCTACCGAGACTTCTGACGCGACTAGGGGCAGCGTGGTCTCAGCCGCGGGGCGTTCGCGGTGAGCCCAACTAACGCTCCCGCGACAAGGGTGTGCCGACCGGACGAAGCGGAGGCCGCGTTGCGAGGGACCGGGGGGCGCCAGCCGTGTGTCGAGGCGGGACCCGGCTCAACGAGCGCAAATTAGGGGTTTGCACCGATAGACGTCGCGAGTGGCCAGCCCCTAAGATCCAGTATCGAAGGTGGCTCCGGTTCGCCGAGTTGCCGCCACCATCCAGAGGGGAGGGATTCCAGTGCAACTGGAGCGGAGCTGCAGGCTGGCGGAACTCCTGGCGATCGTACAGTGGCGAATGCTGAGACGTTCGGTCGAGCGGATGCTCCCGCTCGCCTTGCTCACCACCGCCCTTTCGACCTCCGTCGTGTCGGCGCAGGAAACGGGGCCGAGCGCCTCGCAGCCCACTCGGGCCGACTGTCTGCAGGCCTGGGAGAGCATGTGGGAGGTCTCCAGCCAGGTGTGGGGGACAACCGACCTGCAGCGCCTCGATGAGCTGAAGGCCGAGATCGAGACCTATCGTCCACTGCTCGACAAGTGCAAGAAGCGCGGCTGGGATGGCGACACCTGCTACGAGATCCTCTCGAACGAGGCGTCGGCGCAGGACACGCTGGACCTGTGGCAGGCGGCTGAGGCTAGGGCGGCCGAGGGGGAGAAGACGGCGGAGAGCCTTCGCCCCCTCATCGAATCGATGCGGGGCTTCCGGGATCGAATCGAGGCTTGCCAGACAGGTGGAGGCTCCGAGACCCTCGATCCACCGACGCGGCAGGGCGGCATCCCGACCGCCGCCTGGCTAGGCGGCGGCGCCCTGCTGGTGGGAGGGGGCGTGGCGCTCGCTGCCACGGGCGGGGGAGAGGACCCGCACACTCCCGCAGGCGCTGCGCCGACCACCACGACCACCACCATGCCGCCAGCGCTCCCGAGCGTCGTCTCGCTCAGCGGTGTCAAGCGGGACGACTCCTGCGACGAGGGCTTCTACCCGGATCAGCTCGCCAACCCGGCCGTCAACGTGAGCTATGACGGGACCAACCTGACGGTGCACTCCACGGCCGACGTCGCCGGGCCCTTCAACTCCGCGACCGGTGAGTGGACCGGCCGGGGCACGTTCGAGGGCCACTTCGGCGCCGGCACAGAGACCTACTCCGGAACGTGGACCTTCCAGAACGGCCGGTGGGTCTTCCGGGGCACGCTGACCTTCCAGTTCGCGGACTGCGTCGTGACCTACGACGTGGAGCTCGTCGGGGTGGGCTGAGCCCAGATCGCCGAGTCACACGACGCCAAGCTGCCAAGCCGCGTTGAGGGCCTCGGGCATGTTTCGCGCGGCGAGCTTCTCCAGGATGTTCGTGCGATGCGCCTCCACCGTCTTGAGGCTGATGCACAGCCGATCGCCGATCTCGCGGCTGGTCAGGCCACCGGAGATGAGTCGCAGGATCTCGGCCTCCCGGGCGGTCAACTGGTGGCCGACGTCGTCCAGCTTCTGGCTCCGGAGCGAGCGGCTCAGGAACCGTCCTCCCGCCACCACCGTCCGGAGCGCCTCCAGCACCTCCTCGAACGGGCAGCTCTTCACCAGGTATCCCGAGATCTCGGGCCGCAGGGCCAGCCTCGTGTACCTCCGCTCCTGGTGCATCGTCAGCAGGACGATCTTGACCTGGGGCGCTGCGCTCTTCAGCTCGCTGGCAACCTCGGCCCCGCTCATCCCCGGCATGCTGATGTCCAGCAGCGCCAGGTCGGGGCCCGTCTCCCTCACCAAGGCCAGGGTCTCGGCGCCGCTGCTGGCCACTCCCACCACGCGGACATCCGGGACGGTCGCGAACAGCCTCTCCAGGCCCTCGCGAAAGAGCCGGTGGTCATCGGCCAGCACGACCTCGATCACGGTGCGGGCACCTCGACCACCACGGTGGTTCCGCGGCCCGGTGAGCTGCTCACCTCGAACGTGCCACCGAGGCGCCGGGCACGTTCCTTCATGGCCAGCAGGCCCACCCCACCGGTCGGCCTCCCCGGGTGGGCACCCCCGAAACCACGCCCATCGTCCCTGACCGTCATCCGCAGGTAGCGGCCGGATCGACCCACTCCCACCTCGATGCGGGATGCATCCGCATGCTGGACCGCGTTTCGGACCGCCTCCTGGACGATACGATACAACTGCGTCTCGGTGGGATCCTCCAGCGGCAGGCCCTCGTCGACGCGTACGTCGACGACCTGCCCCGGGCGGGCGATCTCCTGCACCGCGGCCACCACGGCGTTGCGGAACCCGATCTGCTCCAGGGAGACGGGTCTCAGGTCGTGGATGATGTGGTAGAGCTCGTCGACGCCCTTGCCCAGCTTCTGGCTGACGCTCCTACATGCCGCCGCCACGCCTGAGGTCCCAGGGACCTGACCACGGTGGACCAGCTCGACGTCCATCATGATGGCGAGCAGTGCCTGCGCCAGCCCGTCATGAAGATCGGTGGCGATCCTGTTCCGCTCCTCGTCACGCCGGGAGAGGACCCTCAGGGAAAGCGCCTCCAGCTCCCCACGCATCCGGGCGTAGCGGTAGCTGAGCGCCGAGGCCATGCAGAAGGTCAGGCCACCGAGTCCCGCGTAGGAGAGCATCGACTCTTGTCCTGCGGCCGGGTTGAGCCCGAGGTACCCGAAGACGTCCCAGGCCACCCCAACCGCCAGCAGGACCAGGCCCGAAAGGACTCCGAGGTTCTCGATGGTCCTTTCCCTGGAGAACGCCCTGGCGCTGTGATGGAGGCCGAACAAGATCGAAGCAAGAAACAGCAGCAGGAACGCCGAGTCGATCAGCACCTGATGCTCGAGGCTGCCTGACAGCAGGAAGGGAAGATCCAGCAGGGCGAAGCCTAGGCAGAGGGCTATCGCCGCCGCCGTGAGCCGGTTCTTGTAGAAGTAGGAGACGAAGCAGACCGCGGGTATCGGCTCCAGGTAGTACACGGCGATGAGCAGCGACCCGGTCCACCGGCTCATCAGGCCGGCGTCGTAGAAGAAGCTGCTCTCCAGCAGCACATTGAGGCCCAGCAGGAAGACGAAGGCGGTGAAGCTGATGCACTCACCCGTGAACCGCCCGGCGACACACAACCAGAGCGCCCCCACCAGGAGCATGCCCATGAAGGTGAGCAGCACCGCCTCGTTCTGCTTGGCATGGTGGACCTGCTCCTGGAACTCCAGCCGGAGCGTGTCGTAGGGGCCGATTCTCAGGGGACCGCGGCTGATACCGCCAACCGGGGCGTACAGCTTGAGGCGGACCGCCAGCACGTTGTCGGCACCGTTCCTCCGGAGCAGACGGTCCGGCAGGCGGTAAAGACGTCCCGAGCGAAACGGGAGGATGTACGCGTCCGTGAAGGAGCCCTCGCCCCCTATCCAGCCCCCGTTGAGATAGACCTGGTCGCAATTCTCCACCAGCCCGAGCAGCAGCCCGAGGTCGTGGGCGGCGAGGGTCTCGGGCAGCTTGAACGCCTTGCGGTACCAGATCACCGCCGGGTAGCGCGATTGGCTGTGCCGGGACGGCAGGACCACATGCCGCCAGGTCGGTCCGGTCTCCAGGCTGGGATCCGCCCAGCTCGGATCGTCGCCGCTCGCCACCAGCCAGCCCCCTTCCAGGCTCAGGGCGGGCTGGGCCGAGGCGCCGGACGTCGCTAGCGCGGTCGCCAGCAGGAAAGGAACGACATCCACCATCCTTCACCCATCGAGAACGCGCTGCCGCGGTCGACCCGAGGACGAAGTGCGCATGATACTCCTCCTCGGCCCCAGCGTTCGGTCGCGTGGAAGGCGCCCTCGACGCCCGCGCGACGTCCCGCTCTGCTTCAGGCGACCGGCAAGATGATACGGGAGCGGCTGCCGCGGTCCTCTCGCGGCTGGCACTCGAGGCGACCGCCGTGGGATGACCAGGGCGGTCGCGGGCTCGGCAAGCTGGCGGGGGGCGGCCCGACCGCGCCCTATTGGTCGGGCGCCCCGGCGTCGATACGGAAGCGGGAGATGGCGGCGGTCAGGCGCTCGGAGAGCCCGACCAGGTCCCGGACCGCCTTGGTGGTCTCGGTGGCGCCGGCCGACGACTCGTGCGTCACGTTGGCGATGGCCTGCATGGTGGCGGCCACGGCCCCCGTGGCCTGGACCTGCTCGCGCGACGCGTTCGCGATCTGGGTGGCCAGGGCCGCCGAGTTCTGCACCAGGCCCTGGATCGTCTTCAGGTTCTCCTGGGCCCGCTCGGAGAGCTCGCGGCCAGCATGGGACTCACGCAGGCTCTCCTCCATGGCCGACGAGACCAGGCGTGTCTCCTGGACGATGCCCTCGACGATCTCGGAGACCTGGCCGATCGACGCGACGGAGCGCTGCGCCAGGCGCCGGATCTCCTCGGCCACCACGCTGAACCCGGCCCCCGCCTCGCCGGCGTGGGCCGCCTCGATGGCGGCGTTGAGGGCCAGCAGGTTCGACTGGGAGGCGATCTCCTCGACCAGGCCGATGATCTCGACGATCTGCTGGCTACGGCTTTCCAGGGATTGCATCCTCTCGGCGGTGGCGGTGACGGCATCGTCGATGTGGGACATGCCCTCGGCGGTGGTCCGGGCCGCCTCTTCGCTCTGGCGAACGTGCTCGAGTGCGCGCTCCGCCTCGTCGGTCGACTGCTCGGCGTGCCGGGCGACCTCCTTCATCGAGGCCGCCATCTGGTCCACGGCGGCGGCGGTGGAGTGCACCTCGTCGCTTCCGTACTGGGCGCCCTTGGCGATCTGGGTGGCCGCCACCAGGATCTCCGAGGCGGCGGATCCCACCGCCAGGGCGGTGTCGCGGGCGTCGGCAAGGATCTTCTGGAACGCCTCCAGCATCTGGTTCACCGAGCGGGCGATCCGACCCAGCGTGCCGTCGCCTTCCACGCCCCGCAGTGTGAGGTCGCCCTGCGTCACCGCCGTCACCATGGCCAGAAAGGCCTGCAGGTCGCGCTCCAGGGCGTCCTCGGCCCGCTTGCGCTCGGTGATGTCCCGGGAGATGCCCACCAGGCCGGAGACGCCCCCGTGCGGGTCGGGAAGCGGGGCCTTGCTCACCAGGAACCAGCGCCCATGACGGTTGTCGTGCTCCAGCTTGCCGGTGATGGGACGGCCGCCGCTTTGCAGCGCCCGCTCGTCCTGACGGGTGGCCTCGGCGAAGGCCTCTTCGTAGAAGTCGAAGTCGGTGGCCCCGACGGCGGCCTCCGGGTTGGGCAGCCCGAGCAGCGCGGCGTGGGCGCGATTGACACGCTGGTAGCGCCCCTCGGCGTCCTTGAAGAAGATCGGGTCGGGCATGTTGTCCATCAGCGCGTGGAGAAGATCGCGCTCGTGGCCGGCCTGCTGCTCCGCCCGGCGCCGCTCCTGGTTCTCGCGCGCCAGCTCTTCCTGCTGCTCCTCGAGCCGGCGCTGCTGGTCGCGAAGCTCCTGGTTGGAGGCGGCCAGCTTCTCGGCGCTCTGGCGGATCTCCTGCTCGGCGCGCCGGCGCTCGTTGGCCTCGTCCTCGAGCTTCTTCTCCGTCCGCTGGTGGTCGGCGATCTCCTTCTGCAGGTCCTGGGTTCGCTCCTGGACGTTCAGCTCCAGCTCCCGCCGCTTCTGGGACAGGCTCCGGATGCGCCACAGGTACAAGAGGACGGCGAGGCCGAGCAGGCTCAGGGCCGCCAGCACCCGGAACCAGCGCGTCTCGTAGAAACGCGGCGGCAGGCGGAACGACAGCGACGCCTCCTGGGTGCTCTGGACGCCGTCGTTGTTGAAGCAGGTGACCCGGAAGCGGTAGTCGCCGGGAGGCAGGTTCGTGTAGTAGGCCTGGCGTCGCGGTCCCGCATCCTGCCACTGGGTGTCGAAGGGGTCCAGGCGGTAGCGGAAGCTCACGCGCTGTGGGGCCAGCAGGCTCAGTCCGGCGTAGTGGATCTCCACCTCGCGCCGACCGACGGGAAGCTCGAGGCCGTCTTTCGGCGGGTAGCCCTTGCCACCACTGCGCAGCGCCTCGATGTGGACCGGCGGCGGGACCGTGTTGCGCCTCATCGCCCGCGGATCGGCCACCGCCGCACCGTAGGCGGTCGGGAACCAGAGGCGGCCGTCCGGCGCCTTCTGGGCCAGGGGCTGGTTGGGCACCGTCATGACGGTGCTGCGCATCCCGCTGTCGCTGCCGAAGACTTCGGCCTGCAGGGAGGGCTTCTTGGCGTCCGCGACGTCGTCGAGATCGGCAACCGCCACCCGGGCGATCCCGCCACCGAAGTTCAGCCACAGGTGGTGAAGGTCGTCCTCGACGATCTGGAAGAAGTAGTTGGCGGGGAGACCTTGCTGGGAGGTGAGGTTCCGGACCTTCTGGTCCTTGATCCGCGCCAGCCCCCGCCGGGTGCCGACCCACACCGCGTCGTCGTCGCCGACGAACACGGCCTGCACCGCGCCGCTCACCAGCCCCTGATCCGGCCCGAAGGGCGTGAACCGGCCGTCCCTCAGGCAGCTCACGCCGCCGTCCTTGGTGCCAATCCAGAGCCCGCCCGAGCGGTCGCGGGACAGAGCCCGGATCTGGTGCCCCAGCAGCCCCTCCGGCTCCGCGTAGTGACGGACCCCGCTGTCGGTCCGTTGGTAGAGCCCGTCCGCGCGCGCTCCGATCCACAGGTTGCCGCTCTCGTCGCCGACGAGGGCGCTGACGTCGAGACGGTCGAGACGGGGTTCGCCGGAAGGTACCAGACGTCCCTCACGCAGCCAGAACAGGCCCGCCTCGGTGCCAACCCAGAGCACGCCGCGGGCATCCTGCCCCACCGCCTGCGTGCCCCGGCCCCGCGGCAAGGGGAAGAACGTCACGGCGTCGCCCTCCACGCGCTTGACGCCCGTCGCTCCGCCCAGCCAGACCGCGCCGCCGGCGTCCACGAACACCGTGCGCACGTCGGGGTTGGGGCCGCCCTGGCTCCCACCCGTGACCAGCGAGAAGACCGAGTCCTTCAGGCGCAGCAGGCCGTCGAAGCGGGTGCCGACCCACAGGCTCCCTTCCCGGTCGAAGGCCAGGGCCTGAACGTTCCGCAGCGAGACGCGCTCCAGTGAGCCCTGGCCCCCCCCACCGGTGACGTCCGAGTAGTAGCTCTCGAAACGACCGCGCTGCAGGCGTGCCAGGCCGGCCAGCGTGCCCACCCAGAGCACGCCCTGGTCGTCCAGACGCAGCGAGGTCACGGCGTCGGACGGGAGCCCGTCCTTGGTGGTGAAGGATGTGACCGCGTCCCTGCTGTACCGGCGTAGGCCGTACGCCTGGGTGGCCTGCCACATGCCGAGCCACAGCTCGTCGCTCCCGCTGCCGGCGATGGCCGCCACTGGGCCCGCCAGCAGGGGTCGCCCCAAAGAGTGGTCGACGATGCTCCCACCGCTGTAGGCGGCCAGGCCGGCGTCGGTACCGATCCACACCGTGCCGTCGCGGTCGAGGTGCAGGGCCGTCACCGTGTCGCTGGGCAGGCCGTCGGTGGTCCCGAAGACCGTCACCTCGCCGTCCTTCCGACGCGCGAGCCCCTTGAGGGTGCCCACCCACACCGCGCCGTCGGGGGAGGTCAGCAGGCAGGTGATGAAGTCGTCGGGGAGACCGTCCTCGACCGAGTAGCGGGTGAAGCGGCCGTCAACGAAGTGGCTGAGACCGCCACCGTAGGTCCCAATCCACAGCCCACCCTGCGGGTCCTCGGCCAGGGCCCAGACCTCGCGCTCCCTGAGCTGGTCGGGCCGGGTGTCGTCGTAGACCTCGAACCGGACCCCGTCGAAACGAGCCAGCCCACCCTTGGTCCCGATCCAGAGGTAGCCGTCACTCGTCTGGTGGATCACGGTGACGGACTTCTGGGGCAGGCCGGCTCCTTCCTGCCAGAAGTCGACCAGGAAGTCCTTGATGGGCCTGTTGCCGTCGAGGGCCGCGGCGGGCCGCGGCAGGAGAAGGAGAAGGAGGCACGCTCCCCACCGAACCGTCCATCCCGCGGCGCGATGGAGACTCACGGTCGGGAGCACGCGGTCAGCTCCCATCCGCCCATCGAGAGGACTCGAGGCGGATCTCCGAGGACCGTGCCCGACGGTGCCGCACGGCGACACACTAAGGTCTCTGCCGGGCACCCGTCAAACGCTTCGCTCCCACCGCGATCATCCCCAGCGTCAGGCCGACGCTGCGGGGGGGCGCATCAACCGGTGCACCAGCACCAGGCCCAACCCGATCGCGAGGCCCATGGCGCCGACCCCGAACCAGAGCGCGTCGCCTCCGAGGCTCGAGTAGACGCGGGTGCCCACGCTGGGTCCGACGGTCATCGCCACGGCGAAGGCGAGGCTGAAGAGGCCCTGGTAGCGTCCCTGGGAGGCCGGATCGGCGCGGTTGGCGGCGATGGTGCTGATGGTCGGCGAGGCCAGCATCTCCCCCAGCGTCCAGACCACCACGGTGAGGGCCGCATAGCCGAAGCTGCGACCGAGCGGCATCAGCGCGAAGCCGGCGCAGAGGAGCACGGCGCCGACCGCCGCCACCAGGGCCTCGGGGTGATGGCGCAGCCTGTGGATCAGCAGCATCTCCACGGCGACGATGAGCAGGGTGTTCACCGCGACCAGCGCGCCAATCCGACTCTCGGGCAGGCGGTAGACCTCGTGAAGGTAGAGGGGAAACGTCGAGAGGAACTGCGAGAAGACGAGGGCCACCCCGAAGACCTGGATCAGGAAGAAGAGGAAGACCCGGTCCCGCCAGGGGTTCCGCGCCGGCCCCACATACGGCGGGCGGCCATGGCCGTGAGGCCCGGCGGTGCGGAACACGAAGAAGACGAGGGCGGCAGCGGCCAGGCTGGTCAGGCCATCGACCCAGAAGAGCGACCGGTAGCTCCACAGGGCCAGGTAGCCGCCGGCGACCGGGCCGATGCTGATGCCGAGGTTGGCGGCCAGCCGGTTCAAGGCGTAGCCGCGGGGGCGTAGCTCGGGCGGGCAGATCTGGGCATAGGCGGTCGCGTTGGCCGGATGCAGCGCCTCGGAGGCGGCGGCGGTCAGGAACATCAGCCCGGCGATGGTGGCCAGCGAGCGCGGGAAGGAGAGCACGATGAGCAGCACGCCGCTCGCCGAGAGGCTCAGCTTCTGGATGGTGTAGGCACCGAGGCGGTCGGAGAGCCGGCCGCCGAAGTAGGTGCCGAGCAGGGAGCCGAGGCCGAAGGCGCTCATCACGCGGCCGGCCTGAGGCACCGTGTAGCCGAGCTGCCGAGTCAGGTAGAGGGTCATGAAGAACAGCACCATCATGCCCGCCCGGTTCACGAAGACAGCGAGGGCCAGCAGCCAGGCCGCTCGCGGCAGGCCGGCGTAGGCGTCGCGGTAGTATCGGGCGAGGCGGCTCAGCATGGCTCCCAGTCGTCCGGACCGTGTGGTGGACCGCCGATTCTACGCGAAGTCCCCCGTCGATCCAGTCACCGCCGAGACCACGCCGTCGATCAGCGCCCGCCCGCCGCCTCCAGCACCTGGCGGACGCGCCCGGCCCGGGCCTCCCAGGAGTACGCCCGGGACCGCCGGTGGGCCTCGCGCGCCAGCCGCTGCGCCAGCGCCGGATCCGCGAGCAGGCGCGCGATCGCGCTCGCCAGCCCGGCGGCGTCGCCGGGCGGGACCAGCAGCGCGTCCTCACCGTCCTTCAGGAGCTCGCGGCTCGACGGGAGGTCGCTGCACACGATCGGCCGGCCCGCCGCCATCGCCTCGAACGCCTTGAGCGGCGAGGTGTGCCGCTCGGTCATCACGCTCCTGAGGAAAGGGACCACCACCACCGCGGCGCGGCGCAGCTCCTCGGCCACCCGGAACTGCGGGACGGTCCCCAGCAGGTCCGTGCGCGGCCCGAGACCGCCGGCGTGGACCCGAGCGCGGATCCTCGAGAGGTCCGCCTCGCCTTCCAGGCCGCCCAGCACCACCAGCCGCGCCTCCGGCACCCGGGTCATCGCCTCCACCAGCACGTCGACACCCTTCCAGGGGTAGAGCTGGCCGGCATAGAGGACGCGGGGAGGGGTCTCGTCGGCCAGACCCGGAAAGGTGGGATCGGAGGAAACGTCGCACCCGTTCGGGATCACCACCGCGCTGTCGCGGGGTCCGTGCCGTTCCGAGAAGGTCTCCACGATGCCGCGGGTGGTGGCCAGGAACCCGCCGGCGCGACGCCACACGCGGCGCTCGCGCCGGTCCAGGCGGGCGGCCTTGCGAGGGTCGGTGGGCGGGGCGTCGCCGTAGAGGGCGGCCCGCTCCTGGTACATGAGGGCCTCCACCGCGTGGGCCTCGTACACGACCCGGCGGCGCCAGCGCGCTGGGCCGAGCAGGAGCAGGTCGGCGAGCTGCAGGTCGCGGGTGTAGACGAGGTCCCCGCGCAGAAGCGCCGCCACCCCCAGCGCCCCGGCCTGGGCCAGGAACAGGGCCCGCGTCCAAACGAACGCCCCGCGGCCGTGGAGCACCCGGAGCCGGCGGATGGTCAGCTCGGGGGGGGCGGTCAGGCCGAACAAGGCCAGGATCTCCCGGTCCGAGCGGGGGTCGCTGCGCCTCACCACCAGCGTGGTGGGCACCCCCGCCTTCGACAGCGCCACCGCCATCTTGACCGTCTGCACCCCGTTGGCGCGCTCCAGCGGGAAGCGGACGTCGGCGGGCATCCACACCCGCTTCGGCGGGCTCACGGCTTCTCCAGCACGCACTGGATGTGGCCGATCATCACGTCCTGGAAGCCCGTGGTGTCGGCGAGCCGCCGGCGGAGGGGTCCCGGGAGCGCCCGCCGGAAGAAACCGGTGACGTAGAGGTCCTCGCGCACGCGGCGCAGGCCGCTCTCTGCGATCCAGCGCCGCAGCCGGCGGACCGTGACCTTCTGGAGCAGGTCGTCGCGCTTTCTCTGACCCGACTCGGCCTGGACGATGAAGGTGTTGGCCCCCTTGGGCTCCTGCAGCAGCCGCGGGGCGTGTCGTGCCAGCCAGCAGAACAGGCGAAACGCGAGCCGGCGCCCCAGCAACAGGTGGACGGGCAGCGGGAACAGCAGCCGGGGCAGGTGGGCCCCCGCCAGCGAGAGGTAGGGGGCCGTCGAGAGGTAGAGCGTGCCGCCCGGCCTCAGCACCCGGGCGCACTCGGCCAGGTAGCGCTCGGCCACCGCGACGTGCTCGATCACCGAGTGGCTGATCACCACGTCGAAGCTGGCGTCCCGGAACGGCAGGAAGCTCCCGTCACCCTGGACGAAGGCGGCGTTTCTGACGCCCCGCTCTCCCGCCAGCCGGGTCCCGGAGCCCCGGAACCGCGCATCGAGGTCGAGGCCCGCCGCGAAGGACGTCTCCTCGCCCAGCGACACCACCGTGCCCCCGCTGCCGCAGCCCGAGTCCAGCACCCGGCCGGCGATCCGGACCCCGGCCCGCTCGATGGCCTCGATCACCTTGCCGCTGCGCTCATGCTCGAAGAGGGCGTAGCGGTACTCGCTCTCGAAGCGCCTCGCGGTGGCGGCGGCGAGGGCCTTCGGGTCGACCTGCCTCACGCGGCCCGCCTCCGCTCGGCGAAAAGCTCCGCGAAGGTGCAACCGCGTCCCCCGAGACGGGTCGTCAGGTGCTCGAGGAGCCGCCTCAGGTCGTCGAGAAAGCGGCTGACGCTCTTGTCGTCGGGGGTGTAGGGGCTGCCCCCGGGCAGGACCTCGCTCGAGTGAAAGGCCACGCTGAAGACCGCCCCCGGCCGGCGGGCCAGCCGGTCGGCAAACGCGCACATGTCCGGGAGCGAGGCGTACGAGGGCCGCAGCCAGACCGGCCGCAGGCCCAGGCGTCGCAACGCGCTGCGCGATCGAAGGGGCGGCAGGGCGACGTAGGTCGCCTCGAGCGTCTTGGGGAGCGTTGGCAAAGTCCCGGCCGAGATCGGGACCTCGAGGATCGGGGAGCCGCCGGGGCGACGGACATCGCCGGGGTCAGGGTGGTACGGGTGGGAGGGCGCCCCGGCAAAAACCATCCCGCCCTTGCGCCGCTCGTTGAACAGCGGGTCGATGCTGGTGTCCACGGTGTAGCCCAGGCGCTCGAGGATCGGCAGCGTCCGGCCGTCGAAGCCGTTGCGCCCGGCGCGATAGGTGGTGGGCCGGGTCCCCAGGCGCTCTTCGATGGTGGCGGTCAGCTCGGCGAGCTGGCGCTCGAGCAGCTCGATGGGCAGGTTGTGGGGATAGGTGTGGCCGGCGAGGTCGGCGGGTCGGAAGGGTGGCGACGACCAGGGGTGGAGGTGGGTGCCGATCTCGCACCGCCCGCCTCGGGCGAGGTCGCGCAGGAGACTCGCGGACTCGTCGCGGGTGGCCATCTCGTGGGTCACCAGGTAGGTCGGGCGGATCCCCAGCTCGTCGAACAGGGCCTGCAGGGCGGGGAGGCGCGCGGCGTTTTTCACCTCCATCCGCTCGCGCCCCTGGGCGGACCACTGGTCGTCCGCCTCGGTGTCGATGCCGACCACGATCGGCCGCGTCTTCTCCATCAGCGGTCCATGTCGCTGTCGCCGAAGACGACGTGCCAGCCGCCCCGGTCGGCCAGCACCTCGGGCGCCGGCTCGCGGGTCTTCACGCAGAAGAGCATCGGCGAGGGGCCGGGCCAGAAGCCGCAGCGTCGCAGGTCCGCACCGAGGGCGGCGTTCATGCTGAAGGCCTGGGCGCGGGCCACGCCCGCGGCACGCAACGACTGGAGCACGGTCAGGATCAGGGCCACCTTCGCCTCGCGGTCCGAGGCACAGGCGAAGACGTCGAGCAACCAGCCCAAGCGCAGGCCGCCATAGTCCTCGTGCCGGCTGACGGCAAAGCCGATCAGCTCGCCGCCGCGACGCGCCTCCCACAGATCGTAGCGCCGGTGCGGGCAATCGCGGTACTTCCAGCTCAGGTAGGCGGCGTCGCGCCGGACGCACATCCGGTAGGAGGTGCGGGCCCGGGCCCACAGGTCGTCGTACTCGGGAGAGAACCCGTCGACCGGCCGTACCTCCACGCCGGCCGGGAACCGGGGCCGGCGCGCCACCAGGGACAGACCGGCGGTCAGGGCGAGCCCGGCGACGTGGCCCAGGCCCGGCCCGAGTCGGCGCCGGGCGACGGCCACCGGGTCGAGGAAGCTGCGGTAGAAGGGAACCGGCCCCACGTCGTGGTAGCCGAGCTTCTTGAACAGACCGTACGAGGAGGGGGTCAAGCCCAGGCCCAGCGCCACCTCGACGTGGTCGGCCCAGGTGGTGAAGAGCCGGGCCCCCACCCCCCGACCGCGCCCTTCGGCCCGGACGAAGACGTCCATCCCCCACGAGGAGCGCCGCTCCCGGCCGCCCCACCAGAGGACCACGGGCATCGACGCGTACTGGCCGAGCAACTGCTCGCCGTCCCGGGCCACCCAGATCTCGGGCCCCTCGGGCGCGGTGGCGGGGTTGTCCAGGTACTGCCAGCGGAAACGGCGGCGCACCCCTTCCGCCAGCCCCTCGCCGAAGACGCCAGCGTAGAGCTTCAGGATCTCCTCGTCGTCCTCGCCTCGGCGCCTGTCGACGGTCAGCGTGCTCAAGGTCCCGGGTCTCTCGCCGGCGGCGCCGGGCCTTGGCTCTTACGCGCGATCTCGACGTCCCGCGCTACTTCTTCCCGAATCAAGGCCCAGTGGAACAGGTTGTCGGGGTTGGCTTCGAAGGAGCCGTGGTTGTAGTGGGTCAGGGGCATGTCGCGGTAGATCGGGCGGGTGATCCGGACCACCTCGTCCCAGTGGCCCAGCGCGCGCTGCAGGTGGGCGATCGCCTCCTGCTTCTTCTCCTCGCCGCCGGCGAGGCGATACGTCTGCAGGGCGATCGCGCCCCGGAGCTTCTCGGCCAGGTGCAGGCCGAGCTGGGCCCAGGTCTCGACGTCGGCCACCTCGTACATCAGCGAGGCGTTGGCCGACGTGTCGATGCCCGCCACCAGGCGCAGGGCCTCGCCGTTGTCACGCTCCAGCCGCTCCGCCAGGATGGGCGGCGTCACCCGCCCGGCCCCGAACCCGCCTCCGCCCAGGAGCGTCTGGACGTAATCGCCCACGGAGACGTACTCGGACGCCATCGTCGGCTGGCGGATCAACCGGTCGACCGAGATGTACCGGGTGCGTTCTTCCTGCAGGGCCAGGAAGCCCTCGCTGTACAACGTGAAGTCCCAGGTCGAGTCGTAGAGCGAGGCCAGGCGCAACTGGGTGCTGGAAGCCAGCGAGTAGGCGGCCAGCAGGTGGTCGCCGGCCGCGCCGTAGCGCCGGTGGAACTCGGCCTGGAACACCTCGTCCTTTGTCTCCGGGTCGTAGAGCAGGCGCCCCCACAGCTTGTAGAACAGCCACTGGCGCTCGAACGCCCACTGCCAGTCGACCGGATCGTCGACCGCGGTGAAGTAGTCGAGGGCCGGGATGTAGGTCTCCGAGCCCACGAAGTACCCGCCGACGTAGGCCGCCTTCCCGTTTCGGGCGATGTGCTCGCGGATGAAGGCCGGCACGCCCCAGCGCAGGGCGAAGAAGTCCTCGTTGCGCACCTGCCAGGCGATCCTGTAATTGGTGGGCGTGGGGACGAAGTAGGTGTCGCCCAGCTTGCCGCCGTGGACCTTTTCCAGGCGGGGCGTCGAGTGACCGTGCGACCAGTTGAACTTGACCTCCGCCCAGATCGGCCCCTGGAAACGGTCCCCCAGACGCTCCATCGCCGCGCGGGTCACCTCCTCCACGCTCTTGCTGACGCCCGGGAGAGACGAGGTCCCCGAGGAGAACGGCACCCGATGGATCAGCTTGACCGGACGGTGGGCGGCCAGCATGCCCGCGATCAGGACGTCGTCCACCCATTGCTGGCGCTGGAGCGGCGTCATCCCAGCCATCCCCTCGCCGTGGGAGATGCCGATGCCGTCCAGGTCGGGATACTCCTCGAGCACCTGGGTCACACACTCCCGCAGGTAGCGGCGAACGATCTCCGAGGTGTCGCCGGGGACGTAGTAGTGGGGGTAGAAGCTCTGCCCGGCCACGCCGTGGGCCTCGGCGAACGCCTGGCTGACGAAGATGTTCCAGTGGACGATGTAGGTGTCCAGGGCGCGCTCTTTGGCCAGCCGGAAGATCCCGTGGTAGAGGCGCTGCCACTCGGCCAGCTCCGGCTCGGACCAGGGGCTCGCCTCCGGGAAGCTCCGGGGCCGGATCATGAACGTGTACGGGTTCAGGTTCCAGAGGCTGATGGCGTTGAAGCGGTTCTCGACCATCATGTCCAGGAATGCCTCCCAGAACCTCAGGTCGCGCACGGTCTCGTAGTGCTGGTCGAGCGCCGAGCTGGGCCGGTAGGTCTCCCAGGGCAGGTTGAGCTTGATGGCGCGGAGCTCGAGGCTCGGCTTCTGCTCGGTGGCCGTGACCTGGTCCAGGGGCGTGCCGTTGCGCAGGGTCTCGGCCAGCGCCAGCGCGCCGTAGATCAGGCCGCGCCGGTCGCCACCGTAGACGGTGATGACCTTGCCTTCGGGGATGATCGAGAACGCCTCCGCTCCCAACCGGCCGGGGTGGACCGCCAGGCTGATCAGGTGGTCGTACCCGGTGCGCTGTGACCACAGCGTGTACCCCTGCTCGACCAGCGCCTTTCCCAGCCTTCGCGCCGCGTAGGCGGCCTGGGGCACGTCGGCGTCGTGGAGGATGCGGACGCGGGCCGCAGGGGCCCAGTCGGCAGAGAGACAGCAGACGACGAGCAGTGACAGGCAGCGTGCCTTCTTCATGTCGATGGGCCCACTCCAGCGATTGTCCGTGCCTTCCCGAAACAGCGCTACTCCGACGCTGCCCTTCCCCCCTGCTCGATTCGGCTTCTGACCCTATCACGTCGAGGCAAGCACAACTCGTGCGAGGCCACGGGCACAAGAGGGGCAGCGCCCGGCGGAGACATGGTAGTGTCCGAGACATGAGGACGCTCGCGCTGCTTTCCTGGGTAGCCATCGTCGTGGTCGGGAGCGCGGCCGACTTCCCGAAGCTCACGGGGCCCTACCTGGGCCAGAAGCCCCCCGGGACGACACCGGAGCGGTTCGCGCCAGGGATTGTCTCGACGGCTCACCACGAACACAGCCGGCTCGAGATCGCCCGAGATGGCCGGGAACTCTACTGGGCGGTCATCCCCGCAAGAGCGGACGGATCGGAGCGCGGCTGGTCCTTCGAGGTCGAGCAGCAGAGCATCTGGTTCGCGAACGAGGGTCCCGACGGCTGGACTCGCCCCCAGATCCTGCTCCCGAAGAGATGGGCGCCGGCGCTCTCGCCCGACGATCAGGTTCTCTACCACCGGCCACTTGACCTCGGGGCCAGCCCGGACGACGACCCGCAGCAGCGCCGGAAGACTATCCTCAGACTCGCGAGAACCGCCGAGGGCTGGTCCGACCCGGCGCCCGTCGAGGGCCTGATCCCGGAGGACGGGCGACTCACGGCATCCTTCTGTTTCGCGGACAACGGCAACCTCTACTTCGACTCGGGCGAGCCGACCCGATCCGGGTATTGGACCTGGGAGATCTTCTTCTCCAGGCGCGAGAACGGGAGGTACGCTCCTCCCGAGAGGATCGGATTCGGCGTCAACGAGGGCGTCATCAACTGGTGCCCGTGGGTGGCCCCGGACGAGTCCTACCTCATCTGGTCGTCCCACCGTGAGGGCGAGATCGGCGAGGGCGATCTCTACGTCAGCTTCAGGCAACCCGACGGAAGCTGGGGGACGCCCATCAACATAGGGCGCCCCGTCAACACGCCGGGCCAGGAGAGGTTCCCGTCTGTCTCCCCCGATGGCCGATTCCTGTTCTTCGCCAGGCACATCGACGACAAGACGCACAGTGACCTCTACTGGGTCTCCGCCGAGGTGATCGACCGCCTGAGGCCACAACCGGAGTAGGCCCGCCGTCGCGGACAGCTCCCCTCGCCGAGAAGCGACCATCCCAGCTCCAGCCAGCGGGTGGCGCCGGTCGGCCGATCGATGTCGTGTGCCACGTCGGGAGCAGGACCATGGTAGGCTTCATGCCCGAAGAGGGGGGTTCATGCTCGACCGATCGGTGGTCTCCGCCGGGCTCAAGCTGAACGAGCTGGCCAAGCTGGAGTCCGGCGCCGGAGTCATCTTGATGACGCTGAAGGATGCCGGCAAGACCGCGCAGGGGGTCACCTTCACGGACCTGTACGAGGCCGTGCAGCACCACCTGGCACCGCGCCTGGAGCGGTACGCGATCGCCAACCCGGAGCCGATCGTGGAGGCGCTGCTCAAGCACCTGCGCAACTATCAGTCGGTGTTCACCATGGCGGCGCAGTGAGGCGCCCGTGATCCTGGAGAGGAGCTGAGACATGGGGAATACGGTCGTCATGTGGATCTTCCTGATCCTCCGCCTCGGGATCGGGGTGATCCTGTTCCGCCTGGCCCTCAATCCCCGGTACCGCAACCTGCATTGGCTGGCCGCCGTCTTCTACCTGAACTTCGTGAGCATGCTCCTGGGGGGCCCGGTGATGGGGTCGCTGTCTCAGGTGCTGATGATTGTGATCCACATCTGCCTGGCCATGTTCACCCACGTCACCTTCTACCAGCATCGTCGGAGCCCCGTCGCCTGGATCATCGGTGGGCTGGTGGTGGCGGGAGGCGCGTCGCTGTTCCTGTCGCTGCGGGTCCCCCCCTACCTGGGCCCCCAGCCCATCTCCTACATGTGCGCGGTCAACTGGTTCTGGCACGCGCTGGTGGCGTGGCAGGTCTGGCGGAGGCTGCGGTCCGACCGGTCCATCGAGGACTGGATCAAGACGCGCTACATCCTGGTGGTGACCTACGGCGTGGTGATGGGCGCGCTCTTCGTCCTGCCGCTTTGGCGCAGCCCCCTGGCGCTGCTTCGTTGGTCCTGGCCGATCAGCATGATGATCGCGCTGGTGCTGCAGTACCTGGCCTGGGGCATGCCCGGGCCGCTGCGCCGCTACCTGAACCGCAACTACCAGGAGCCGGTGGTCTCGGTAGAGGTCTGAGGAGCGCCTCCCGAGTTGGCGCCGGCTGGCGCTCGGCCCTCAGCCGTTGAACACGACCTGGCCGGTGTCCTTGCCCTCCACCAGGGCGACGTAGGCCTTGGCGTTCTCCTCGGCCGCCAGGCCGCCGGGCAGCCCCATCTTCTCGGCCGTCTCCTTGATGAAGGGGGGGCTGATGGTGTTGATGCGGATCCCGCGGGGCAGATCGAGGGCCGCGGCACGGGCGAAGCTCTCGAGGGCGCCGTTGGCGAGGGCAAGCGGGGTCACGCCGGGCATGGGGTTCTTGGAGAAGATGCCGGCGGTCAGCACGAACACGCCGTTGTCGCTGACGTGATCGAGGCCGAAGCGGACCAGGTTGACCTGGCCCATCAGCTTGTCGGCGAGCGAGGAGCGGATCTCGTCGTCGGTGAGCTCGGCGAGCGGTCTCATGACCCCCGAGCCGGCGCAGCAGACGACGCCGTCGAGACGACCGAGGCGCCGGTAGAGGGCCCGGATCGAGTCGGGCCGGGTGATGTCGACCGTCGGGTCACCGGTGCGGGAGGCCCGCACAACCTCGTGACGTGAGGCGAGGGCCTCCGCCACCGGCTTGCCGATCGTCCCTGTGGCTCCAACGACGAGAATCCGCATCGTTCGTCCCCTTATCGACGGCCCTAGCCCAGCTTTCCGAGGACCGCCTCGGCGACCCGCTTGGCGCCGTCTTCCTTCTCGGGGGCCGAGATCACGTCCAGCCAGACGTTGCCCTTGCGGGCCAGCAGACGATCGAGCACCACCGGCTCCCGGCGTCCGAACCAGGTCGCCTGGTCGCCGATGCCCTCGACCGGCTCGCCGGGGACGGTGGTGGCGAAGTTGCCGGCCTGGCGGTCGAAGGCCGCCTCGGCGTCCGCCGCCGAGTCCTCCTCGGCGAGCGAGAAGCTGATGGAGGGGCCCAGCGGCTGGGCCGAGGACTTGAGGCGGCAGGCGTTGTCGAACATCGGGCCGAGGACGGTCTTGTCGAGGTCCTCCGCCGGGATCCCCAGAAGGGCCGCCGCCTCCGCGTCGCTCAAGCCGCCGCACTCGTCGGCGACATGGTAGAGGGCCTGCTTCGCCTCAGGGGACGCCTGCGGCGCCTGTGGCGCGTCGCTGCCCGTCTTTCCCCCACAGCAGGCCAAGGCCAGGCCCGCCCCAACCGCCAGCCAACGTTTCGCGTCGATCATGATTCTTGTCTCCTCTCTTCGAGGGTAGCGGGCCAGGCGGGAGACCCGCAAGTCGGGGGGCGGCGCTGGTCAGCTCGCGGCGACTCGGTGGGCGGTGGCCTCGGCCTCCTGGGCCAACCGCCGCCCCCGCTCGACGTCCACCCTCAGCAGCAGGAACGCCCCCAGGGCGAAGAAGACCACCAGCGTCAGGATGGCCGGACGGCTCGAGCCGGCGGCGGCCAGCACCACGCCGAAGACGAGCGAGCCCATCACCCCACCGAAGCGGTCGAAGACCCCGAAGAAGCCGAACATCTCCCCCGCCTTGTGCCTCGGGATCATGCTGGCGAAGAGCGAGCGGGAGAGCGCCTGGACGCCGCCCTGCACCGTCCCGACCAGGATGCCCAGGACCAGGAACTGCAGCGACGTCTGGAGGATGAAGGCGTACACCGAGATGCCCCCGTAGACGGCCAGCCCGACCAGGATCGCCGGCCGGGCCCCGATGCGGTCAGCGAGCAGGCCGAAGAGGAAGGCGAAGGGGACCCCCACCATCTGGACCAGGACCAGGGTCATCATCATGCTGGCGACCGGGATCCCGATGTCCCCTCCGAAGATCACGGCCATCGAGATGATGGTGTTGACAGCGTCGTTGTAGATCAGGAACGCCAGCAGCAGCAGCGCCGCGTCCCGGTGGGCGCGCAGCTCCCGGAAGGTGGCCAGCAGCCGGCGCAGGGCGACCCGCGTCAGGCCGCCCTCTCCCGACTCGCCGGCCTCGAGCTTCCGGACCGGCTCGGGGACACGGCGGAAGAGAGGGACCGAGAACAGGGCGTACCAGACCGCGACGCTCAGGAACGAGACCCGGCAGGCGGCGTCGGCGTCTCTCAGGCCGAAACGCTGCGGGGCGGCGATCACCACCAGGTTGGCCGCGAGCAGCAGGCCGCCGCCGAGATAGCCGAGGGCGAAGCCGGCGGTGGAGACCCGGTCCACCTCGTCGGGGCGGGCCACCGCCGGAAGCAGGGAGTTGTAGAAGGCCAGGCTCGAGGTCACCGCCACCTTGCTGAGGACGAAGGTGGCCAGGGCCCACGCCCAGTGGCCCGAGGCGATGAAGGTCAGGGCAGCCGTGGTCGCCACAGCCACCGCCACGAAGGCGCCGAGGAACGTCTTCTTGCTCCCCCGGAGGTCGGCGACGGCGCCGAGGAAGGGCCCGAGGACCCCCACCACCGCCACCGAGAGGGAGCTCGCGAAGGCGAAGCGGGACCGGGCCACCGAATCGGCAACGCCGGCGCCGACGGCCAGGGCGACGAAGAAGGGCGGGAACACGGTGGTCATCACCGTGGTCATCCACGCCGAGTTGGCCACGTCGTACAGCGCCCAGGCTCGCTGCTCGCGGCGCTCGAGGCCCAGCCGGTCCAGCAGCGAGGTGTAGGCCATGGCCGACAAGCCTACCCGATCCACCAGGGGGACACGATCCCGAATCCACGGCTCGACGGCGGATTCGGGTCATGTCCCCAGGGGCTGTCGGCTAGCGGTCCGACAGCTCCAGCACCTGGCCGTCGGCCAGCAGGCGCATCCTCAGCTCCGGGTAGGGAACGTCCTGGACCGCGCCGTCGGAGTCGAGGGCCATCACCGCCGCGGTGGCCGCGGACTGCCCCAGGATCATGAACACCGGCTCCATCCGGATCGAGCCATAGGCGATGTGGGAGCTGGACGCGGCCACCGGCACCAGCAGGTTGGAGCACTGGGCCTTCTTGGGGAGGATGGCGCCGAACGAGATCGGGTACGGGCCTCCCGGGTCGACCTGGATGTCCCCCTCGTTCTGGACGTAGGCGCCCTTCTCGTCGCGGGCCACGTAGCGCTGGACGTTGTGGCTGTCCATGTTGTACGAGCCCATCCCGATCGGGTCGGGGGTGGGGAGCAGTCCCCGCAGGTGGAGCTCCGTGGTCACGAAGTCGCCGACCATCCGCCGCGCCTCGCGGACGTAGATCTGGTGGGGCCAGCCGCCACTGTCCCGGAACTCGTCCGCCGCCAGGCCGAAGCGCCCCATCTTCTCCCTGACCTCCTCGGGGACGCGCGGGTCGTGGGTCAGGAAGTAGAAGTAGCCCTTCTGGTAGGTCTGGTGCTCGGCCAGGATCTCGCGGCGCCTCTCGTAGCTGGCGTCGGGATAGTCGTCGCTCATGCCGATGTCGTCGGTGGAGAAGGAGCCGTGGTTGTTGGTGTCGGTCTTGCGGTTGGGGACCGGGTCGAACTTCCCGAACACGTGGCGGGAGCCGGCCAGCAGGTCGCGCAGCAGCAGCTCGTACTGGGCCGGGTCGTAGCCGTCCGGCTTGGGGAACGGGAGCCGGTTCTCCGAGGCGTCGGTCAGGCAGAGCCGGTAGTTGTAGGCCTGCACCCGCTGGTCGCCCTCGCCCTCCTCCCCCGGGCCGCCGTCGTGGACCCGCGGCAGCAGGCCGCTTGTTGGGTCGTCGGCCACCACGAACGGTGAGATCCGGTTCTCGAACTGGTGGGAGACGGCGTGACGGGTCTGCACACCGTCGAGGGTCTCGCCGTAGACGCGGTTGGCCTCCCGGCCCACCGTGTACTCGACGCCGGCGGCGGCCATCAGGTCCCCCTCGTAGCTGGCGTCGATGAACACCCGGCCCCGAAACGTCTCCCCGCTCTGCATCGTGATCGAGACGATGCGCCCACCCTCCTTCTTCACCCCGCCGGACCGGTCCAGCCACCGACCGCGGCGCACCGGGACCTGGTGCTCGCGCACGACGTCCTCGAAGACCTGCTCGGCGACGTGGGGCTCGAAGACCCACATCGCGTCGCTGTCGGGCCGGTACCAGGCGTAGTCCTCCGGCCTCTGCTGGCGCCAGGCGGTGGGGTCGTCGTAGCGCCGCTTGACCCTCCGATAGAACTCGCGGCTCAGGCCGCCGATGGCGGCCTTGTCGCCGCTGTCGGTGGAGCCCAGGCCGCTGGCGCTGAGGCCGCCCAGGTGCCGATCGGGGCCCACCACGACGACGCTCTTGCCCATCCGGCTCACCTGCACCGCGGCCATCACCCCCGCCGAGGTGGCCCCGTACACCACCACGTCGTGGGTCTCGGCGGTCGGCGGCGGCGGCGATGGGGGGGAGCAGCCGGTGACGAGCGTCGCGGCCAGGATCGTGACGGAGAGACGGATCATCGGGTCGCCCCCTTCCTCCCGGCTGGCCCGGGCTGCGGCCGGAGCCTCGGGCCGGCCGAGGGCTTCTCACGGCCGGTCCACCTGCTGATACTCTACGGCGCAAGGATACCTGGCGTCTTGAGAACGGCAACGTGGATCTCGGTCGGGACCGTGTTGCGGCTGCTGTTGGGCGCGGCGGTCGTGGTGCTGTGCGGGGCCTCTCCCGCGCTCCGGGAGGCGTGGGTGGCGGTCGAGCCGACGCTGTCCACGGCCCTCTTCGTGGCCGCGGCGGTGGGGGCCCTGTGGCGTTGGACGGCTCGGCATCGCGGCCCGGAGGCCCTTCGGCGGGCGCGACGGCTCGAAGCCGACCTCGGCCGGGCCCTTCTCCGCTGGGGGTGGGTGGGGGCCATCCTCTGCATGCTCGCCCCGCTCTGGAGCCAGTGGGCGCTGCGCCCACCGGGAGGGACCACCGCGCTGGCGGCCCTGCTCGGCCACCTCCCCTGGAGCGACGCCACCGGCCACTTCGAGGGCGGGATGCGGTTGCTGACGGACGGGGTCTTCGGCTCCTACAGCGAGCGCCGCCCGCTCAACGCGGCCTGGCTGGCGGTGCGTTTGTGGGCGTTCCGCGGGAGCCTGCCGCTGGCCCTGGCCTCGCAGGCCGTGATCGCCGGGCTGGCCGCCTTCCTCCTGTCGCGGGTGGTCGCCCTGCGCTTCTCTCTCTGGCCGGCGCTCGGCACCTTCGCCCTGGTCCAGGGCCTGGTGCGGGACGGCATCCCCACCGCCGCCACCGAGCCGCTGGGCGTGACCCTGGGCTGCCTGGGCCTGGCCGTCCTCCTGTCCGGCTCGGCCCGCTCCCGGCTCATCACCGCCGCCTTCGGCCTGTTCGCCCTCGACGTGGCCTTGAACGCCCGCCCCGGCCCGCAGTTCCTGATGCCGGCGTTCCTGCTGTGGGGCGTGGTCGTCTTCCGCTCGCGCTGGCGGCGGGCGGTGCTGGTCCTGGTCGCCGCCGCCGCCGCCTCGGCCCTGTGCACGCGCACCCTGAACGCCCTCTACGGTGCCGGCGAGGGCTCCTTCACCGCCTACCCGGCCTACACCCTCTACGGCCTCACCCGCGACTCCAACTACCGCCAGGCGCAGTTCGACTACGGCGACACGATCGACCGGCTGGGGAACGAGCGGGAGGTGGCGCGCTTCCTCTACGCCCGGGCGTTCGAGTCGATACGCCGGGAGCCGCAGGTCCTGGTCCGGGCGCTGGTCGGCAACGAGCTGAAGTTCTTCGGAAAGCTCCCGGCCAACCTGGCGCGGATCGCGACGCTGCGCGCCTTCTTCTCGACCCCTGATGAGAGCGCCCGCCCGAACGTGGACGCACGCTTCTGGAACCTGGCGCTGGGGGTGCCGCTGCTGTTCGGGGCCGCCGCGGCGGCCATCGTCTTCATCGTCCGCGACCGGCGCTACCGGGGCTTCTGGCTGGCGGCGGCGGCGGGGATCCTGGGCTCGGTGCCCTTCGTCTACGGCGACGCCGGGTTCCGGGCCCTGGCCGCCGCCTACCCCGTCCTGGCGCTGTTCTTCGGCCTGGGCCTGGGCGCCCGGCGGCGGGCGCCAATCGGACCGGCCGCCGCCCGCGCCGAGCGGGGCCTGGTCCGGGCCGCCCTCTTCCTGACCCTGGCCATCGTGCTGGGGTCGCTCGTGCTCCCCGCGCTGGCCCACCGGCTCTGGCCACGGCCCACCCCGGCGCTGCTACGAAACGCCCGGCCCGGCGTCACCATGGTGGCCCGGATCGAGGACGCGCCGGCGGTCCTGGTGATGCGGGCGCCGCGGGCCCGCCTCTCCCATGTGCCGTGGATGCAGACCGACCAGATGCAGGCCCTCCTGGAGCTGGCCGAGTTCCCGGACGACGTGGGCCTTTTCCGGACCCGGCCCCCCTTCTCGCTGGTCTCCGTCTACGACTGCGTGACGGAGAAGCAGTACCTGGTGCTGGGATCGGTCAACCTGCTCCGGCAGAAGGGCTACGTGCGCTTCGACGTGGAGCTCCTGGGCGGCAACGGCCGCTTCTACCGGGTGACCCGAATCGACTCGGTGGGCTGAGCGACCTCTACTCCAGGCGGACCCGGGTCTCGATGGCCCCGGCCTTGACGCTGTCGTAGCGCACCGTCACCTCGCCCTGTCCCTCGAGGAGGAAGAACAAGGTGCGCGACGAGAGGCCGTCCACGCCGGGCACCAGCAGCCGCTCGGGTCGGTGCTTCTGCAGCTCGACGTGGTCGAGCCAGGGGTCCTCCACCAGCCCGCTGGCCACCACCTTCGCCCCCTCGAGCGTCGCCAGGTCTTCACGGTGCAGCTTCTCCCGCCGCGCCACCGCCAGCATGGTGGGGATGGCGCGCTCGTTCACCACCGGGATCTCCAGCCGCCACAGGTCCTTCTCCAGCCGCTTCGTGGTGGCTTCTCCGAAGCGGATCTTGGGCAGGTGGTAGGCGTGGAGCAGGACGAAGCTGCCGTTGCGGTGGATCTCCTCCTCGAGCATCCAGCCCTCGGGCACGCGTCCCACGTCGTGACGGTAGCCTCCGATCTCGATGGCCCCGTACTGGGGGTGCTGGAAGCTCTTCCAGGGGATGAACTGGCGGCCCAGGGTGAGCACGTCGTTGAACTCCATCCGCTCCTCGTCGGTGATGTTCCCGTCCCGGTCAAGATCGGAGGGCTCCATGTTCATCTCGTTGGTGAAGCCGAGGGCGCCGTGGATCCGGTAGAAGTGATCGTCGGTGGAGCCGTAGGTGGTGTAGAGGTCCTTCCACGAGATGATGTACCTGTAGCCGGGGAGCATCCGCTCCCCCTCCTCGCCGATCAGGTCGTAGGCCTTCTTGTCCTCGGGCTGGAGCCGCGGGTGGCTCTTGGCCCCCGGGATGCGCAGGATCATCCCCCCCGAGTTGTGGAACGACTGCAGGGCCGCGATGTTGGTCCGGGTCAGGGCCCACACCGCGATGGAGCGGGTCTCCGGAGTGGCCAGGGGGTAGAGGGGGGCCCCGTTCTGGACGTAGCGGGGCTGCCAGCCGTACCCCCAGGTGCGGTTGGGATCGACGTAGCCGGGTCCGTCCTCGTTGAGCCGGCCGTCGCCGTCGTTGTCCAGGCCTTCGACACCCAGCTCGATGTAGTCGCCGGCCTCGTCCTTCTCCACCGGGACCAGCAGCCGGGGGTCCTTCGCGTTCAGGCGGTGCGTCCCCTCTCCCATCGGGACGTGCTTGCGCATCTGGGTGATCACGCCGTCGCCGTCCAGGTCGTCGTAGCCGTCCTCGTCGACCTTCCCGTCACGATCGTCGTCGACCGGCGTCCACAGGGTACGCGGGTAGTCGGCGTTGGCCGGCGCGCCGAACCAGGCGGCACGCGAGTCGGGGTTGACCACCGGCACCAGGTAGAACACGGCCCGATCCAGCAGCTCGGTGACCCGGTCCAGGCGGCCGTAGTTCCGGAGTAGGAAGTCGAGGGTGTACACCACCGCATCACCTCCCTGCACCTCGTTGCCGTGGGTGTTGCCGTCGACGTACATGGCCGGCTTGGAGAGCGCGGGGCCGGTCTTGGGGTTGCTGAGCGTCACCGCCCAGATGTCCCGACCCTGGGTGCTCTTGCCGAGGCTCTCGAGCTTCACCCAGCCGGGGTAGGCGGCGGCGTAGCTCTTGAGCAGGGCGGTGACCTCGTCGAAGTCGTGCAGCCGGTCGAAGCGGGGGGCGGGCGGCGTGGCGGCCGGCTTGAGCGGCTCGGCCGCCCCCGGCGCGCCGAGGCAGCCGAGCGCCACCACGACCGCCAGCATGGTCGCCCTGCAGGACCGGATCGATGCGACTCGGGCTCCCGTGGCGCTCATCGCGACCCTCCCTTGCCAATGGTCGACGTCTCGACGTCGCTGCCGGCGTTCTCCGATGTCACGCGAACGGTGAGGACGGCGCCGGGTCGGGCCTTCACCAGCCACTCCCCCTCGACGACGCCCACCTGGCCCTCGAGCCGCTCGGCCGGCCGGGACCGCTGTCCCGTCACCAGCTCGACCCCGCCGCCTTCATCGATCTCCAGCCGGACCGGCAGCCGGGAGCGGGCCCTCTGGGCCATCTTGGTGTGCGTCGCCAGCCGGCCCCGGTTGGCCGCCACCGCCTCCACACGGTAGACGTCGCCCCCCAGACCGGTCACCTTCAGCGAGGAGATGTCGACGCGGGCGAGCTGCCCGGCCAGGTCGATGGCGGTCTGGGTGTGCGCCTCGAGGGCCGGTCGCAGCAGCGCCATCGGCGGCGTCGTCTCGGCGAAGGGGTCCCGTCCACCCACCTCGGCCGCGGTGCCGTCGCTGAGCTTCACCGGCGTCCACTCGAGAAGCGACCCGGGGTCGTTCTCCTCGAGCCACTTCACGACCTCGAGCTCCCGTTGGTTGGCCTTGTCGTCGCCCTTCTCGCCGGCCTTCCCGGCCCCCATCTGGCGGGCCATCTGGGCCATCTTCTCCGGCGTGGTCTGGCCCGACCGGACCCGCTCGGCGAGGGCTTCCGCGGTCATCTGCGGGGGCGCCCCGATCTGCTGGAGGAAGGTGGTCACCACCTTCCCCTCGAGGGCCAGGAACTCTTCGGGCGTCATCTTCTCGAGGCGGTCCAGGTCGAGCGGCTGGTCCTTGCCGTCGGAACCGCCCTGCTTGGCCTGGGGGATGCCCCACACGTCCAGCTCCACCGCCAGCAGCCCCACCTGGTAGTAGAGCCAGGGCGTCATCCCGCCGGCCAGGTACTGGGCCCCGGGCCGGTCCTTGTCCAGGCCCGCCTTCTCCAGGCGCTCCTTGTAGGCCTTGGCCAGGCGCTTGAGCACCTCGATGTCGTCGTCCTCGAGCTTGGTGGCGGGGCCGGCGCCCAGGAACTGGGCCAGCATCTCCTTGGTGATGTTGCGCTGGCGCACGAAGGGCTGGTCCTTGGCCACCTCCCAGACTTCGTCGAGGGTGTACTCGCCCTCGGGATCGAAGCCCAGCATCTCGGCGGCGAACTTGGGGAGCTTGAACTTCTCCGACGACACGTCGCCGCCGCCGCCCAGGCTTTCGGGGAGGGCCAGCAGGTTGTTGGCCGGTCCGTAGACGAGGGCCAGGGCGAGGTTGCGGCGGGCGTAGACGTAGTCGAGGATCGCCCGGGTCTCCGGGGCGAAGCTCGACCAGGGCCCGGCCTCCGGCTTCGGGTAAGGGAAGGCGTGGGGGAAGCTCTCGTCGATGTGGATGCCGGTCGCGGGGTCCTCGTTGTACTCGCCGTCCCCGTCGTCGTCGTTGCCCTCGCTCTGGAGGCGGTAGGCGCCGGCCCAGCCTTTGGCGGCGTCCCGCCTCACCATCAGCCGCGGCTCCTTGGGATGCGGCAGCCACTCGCCTGCCGGGTCGGGGATACGCACGCTGGTGATCCAGCCGTCGCCGTTGAGGTCGTCCGCGTCGTCCTCCGCCTCCAGCCCGTCGCGGTCGTGGTCGAGGCGGGAGGCGTTGCCGCTGCGCAGCGTGCGCGGGGTGCGGAACAGGGCGTCGTGGGCATCGGGGTTGAGCACCGGCGCCACGTAGAAGGTCACCCGCGAGAGGAGCTCGGCATGGGTCCCGCCGACCCCTTCGAGCAGCGTGCCCGCCAGGTGAAGGGCCGCCTCGGTCCCCGCGTTGTGGTGGCCGGCCACGTTGGCGCCGACGAAGACCGCGGGGCGCTGGTCCGGGTCCACCGGGCCGGGTCCCGCGATGCGCAGGACAGGGATCGCCCGGCCGCCCGCCGACTCGCCGATGGTCTGGAGCGCCGCCACCCCGGCGTGCGCCTTCTGCCAGGCGGCGAGCTGCGCCTCGACCTCGGCGAACGAGTGGTAGCCCGCGTACCTCTCGGCGCCGGACGCGGGCCCGGAGAAGAGGCCCACAGCGAGGCCCACGATCGCCGCGAGCCCGACCCCACGAGTTCCGTTCACCTTGACCTCCCCGCCCGACCCGCGAATCCGTCGCCCCCCGCTTCGGGATCGTGCGCCGCACATGGTAGCCCATCGGGCGGCGGTGCTGGTTGACAAGTCTGGGCGAACCGGCCGAGCATGCCACCCCGACGCAGGAGCCACGAGGTGAAAGCCCCATGAGCGAAGAGACGGGCCGGCTTTCGGCCGCCCTGGTCGTGGGCGCGGTGGTGGCGGCGCTGGGTGGGCTGCTGTTCGGGTTCGACACCGCCGTGATCTCGGGGACCACGGATGCCCTCCGGGAGGTCTACTCCCTGGGCAGCTTCGCCCTCGGGTTCACCGTCGCCAGCGCGTTGATCGGCACCATCATCGGCTCGCTGGCGGTGGGGCGGCCGGCCGACCGGCTCGGCCGGCGCTCGGTGCTGTTCGCGATCGGGGCGCTGTTCCTGGTCTCGGCGCTGGGCAGCGCGCTGGCCCCCGACTGGTACTGGTTCCTGTTCTTCCGCTTGATCGGCGGCGTGGGGGTGGGCGGCGCCTCCGTGGTCTCGCCCATGTACATCGCCGAGATCTCGCCCGCCCGCTACCGCGGGAGGCTGGTGGCCATCACCCAGCTCAACATCGTGCTGGGGATCCTGCTGGCCTTCTTCTCCGACTACCTGGTGGCCCGCCTGGACCTGGGGCCCACCGAGTGGCGGTGGATGTTCGGGGTCGAGGCCGCGCCGGCGGCCGCCTTCTGCCTGCTGCTGCTGCTGACGCCGCGCAGCCCGCGCTGGCTGGTCTCGCAGGGGCGAAAGGACGAGGCGGGGACGGTGCTGGGTCGGCTGGGCCTGCCTCCGGAAGCCGCCCAGCGCGAGGTGGCCGAGATCCAGGCCTCGCTGGACCTTCTCCACCACAGCCTGAAGGAGCCGCTGCTGAGCCCCGCCTACCGCAGGCCGGTGTTGCTGGCGGTGGCCATCGCCGCCTTCAACCAGCTCTCCGGCATCAACGCCCTCATGTACTACGCCCCCCACATCTTCTCGATGGCGGGCGCCGACAAGCGAGCGGCGCTGCTGCAGGCGGTGGCGGTGGGCGGGACCAACCTGGTCTTCACCGTGGCGGCGCTTTTCGTGATCGACCGCTTCGGCCGGCGCCGGCTGATGCTGGTCGGCTCCTTCGGCTACATCCTCAGCCTGACCACTACCGCCGCGGCCTTCTACGCCTACGGCCAGGCGTTCGACTCGGTGGGCAGCGCCATCGTGCTGGCCAGCCTGCTGGTCTTCATCGCCTCACACGCCTTCGGCCAGGGCGCGGTGATCTGGGTCTTCATCAGCGAGATCTTCCCCAACCGGGTGCGCGCCCGGGGGCAGGCCCTGGGCAGCTTCACCCACTGGGTCCTATGCGCGGCCATCTCCTGGACCTTCCCCGCCTTCGCCGCGCGCTCCGGCGGCCACACCTTCGCCTTCTACGCGGCGATAATGGTGCTTCAGCTCATCTGGGTGATCCGGGTGATGCCGGAGACCAAGGGCGTCTCGCTGGAGGAGATCCAGAAGCGGCTGGCCGCCGACTGATAGGAGCCCGGCCGAGCCTCGACATCGTCGATCCCCTTGGCAACACCGAAAGGAAACTTCATGAACGGGAGACCCATCCGGTTGGCCGTGCTGGGAACGATCTTGGTCTATGTCCTGTTTCATCTCACCGAGGAGGCGGTGGGCAATTTCCCGCTTTTCATGCACGAGAACTGGTCCATACCGAACATCGGATACGCGCGCTGGCTCTACCACAACATGGCGATCTTCCTGTCGGTGTTGTTGGTCGGGTACTTCATCTTCACCATCAACGAGACGAAGTTCCTGTGCCTGGGGGTGGGCATCTCCCTCTGGGGCCTCCTCAACTTCCTGGAGCACGTCTTCTATTCGTTCAAGAACGCGGCGGTGTCTCCCGGGACCTGGACGTCCGTGCTCTTCGTCGCCCTGTTCGTCACCACGGTGGTCCTGCTCAGGAAGCAGAAGCGGCTCTCCCCGAAACTGATGCTCCTTGCCCTGGGGGCGGCGGTGGTCTACTGGGCCATTCCCATCGGCATCATCATGACTCTCGGAGACGTCTTCGCCCGCTACATCCACTGACCCGGAGTCGCTCCCCAGCCTGGCCTCGCCGCCGTTCCGGTCCGGCGGCTGATCCTCAGAGCAGCTCGGCGCCGGCGAAGACTCCGTGGGCGTAGACATCGACATCGAGGGCGTTGCTGGCCTGGGCCTGCTGGAGCCAGAGGGTCCAGTAGGCGTGCAGCTCCTCCTCCGTCAGGGCCGCCAGGTCCAGGTCCTCCTCGCTCAGGAACTCGTCACGGATGGATTCCATCCGGTACCTCCGGAAGACAACCCGCGGCTGCGGCGACCAGGCGCTCGTGGGCCTCTCGCAGAGGCACGCCGCGAAGCGCCGGCTCCAGCTCGGACCAGCGGGCGCGCCAGCCGGTCGCCGCCCGCAGGTAGCCACGCAACCTCTCCTCGTTGGCCCGCATCAGTCGGCGCCGCTCGGCGTCGAGGGCCACCTCCAGAGCGTCCCGCCCCCCACCAAGCTGAGTCAGGAGGGGCCGGATCGCGGCCGCCTCTTCGAGCAGCTCCGCATGGGCCTCGGCCGTGGCCAGCAGGTCGCGAGCGCTCCTCGAGTAGAGCAGCGTCTCGAGAGGATCGTCCATGCGTCGGGCCAGCTC
>CAZNNH010000026.1:38531-51682 GCA_964574335.1 uncultured Acidobacteriota bacterium
GTGGCCTCCTGATCCTCCCTCAGGATCCAGTCGCCGTCCTTGCTCATGATGGCCAGACGGTGCAGCACGACTGCCTGGCCGGAGCTGATGATGGCCCGCAGGCACCCGGAGTTGAATTCGGCCGTGAGCCGCACGTAGATGCTCGGCTGCATGCGTCGGTTCCAGTATACGGCGGGCGTCGGGCGCTTCCGACGCAACCGCGGCCGCATGCGTCTCAGCGGCCGGCGGCCTTCGAGAGGCCTCCGCTACATGGCCAGGCTGTTCCCGAAGCCGACGATGGCGACGATGTACCCCGACACCGAGCCTCGCCGCACCCACGGAGTGGTCCGTCTCGATCCCGACATGGGTCGTGTTGGGAGCGGCGGCGGACGTCGACCGCCCGAGCAGGGCCGACTACTGGCAGCGGACGGCGACCATCGGGTCGACCGCGACCGCACGCCGCGCGGGCCAGTAGCTGGCCAGCAGGGTCACCGCCAGCAGGAAGAGCGCCGAGACGCCGAAGGTCAGCGGATCCGCGGCGTCGACGCCGACCAGCATGCCGCCCACCGCTCTCGCGGCCGCGAGCGCCACCAGGATCCCCGCCAGCAGGCCGGGCGCGGCGAGCCGCAGTCCCGCCATGGCCACCAGGCGGGCCACGTCCCGCCGGCTGGCGCCCAGGGCCATCCGGACCCCGAACTCGTGCGTCCGCTGGCTCACCGCACAGGCGACCACGCCGTACAGCCCGACCGCGGCCAGCAGGAGACAGACGGCGCCCACCACGCCGAGCAGGGTCGCCACCGTCTTCTGCGCGTAGAGCGAGTAGCCGATCGCATCCGCCAGCCGCATCGAGCGGAAGACCGCGTCCTGGTTGAGCGCCAGGGCCTCACGCCGGAGGTCCGGCACGGCGAGCATCGGGTCGCCCGCGGTCTTGATCAGGAAGGCGAAGTTGAGCCCCGGGTAGAACCACTGCCGGAACGGGAGATAGAAGTACGGTTGCTCGGCCTCGGTCGGGCTGTCGTACTTGCTGTCCTTCACGCGGGCGATGATGGTGGCTGTGGCCTCACCGATGCGAACCGTCCGCCCGACCGGGCTCCGACCTCCAAAGAAGCGTCGGGCGAACGTCTCGTTCACGATCATCACCACCGGTGGCCCGGTGGACCCACATCCGCTCGCCGGGCGCAGGGACGTACCCATCCACGGTGAGCTGATCCGCCGGGCTCGAGGCGGGGGAGGTGAGCGGTACGAAGTCGGAGTAGGTCACGCCGACCACTCCCGGTACCGCCTCCATCCGCTCGCGCAACGTGCGACAGAAGGCCCACTGCTCCTGGGCGCTGTAGCCGGAGTTCGAGAGGTAGAACTGGGAGACGACGACGTTTCGGGTGTCGAACCCGGGCTCGATGCGGCTCGCGGCCACCATCGTCAGCGCGACCTCGATTCCGACCAGCAGTGCTCGCAGGCGGTGGGAGCGCGGGCCACCGATCCCGCCGCGCCCCCCTTCGTTCAGGACCTGGCTCAGGTCCCCGCGGGCTGAGAGCAGGGCCGGAGGCTGCCCCGAGGCGGTGACCAGGTGCTCGCCGTTGGAGCTGACGGTCTCGATCAGGGCACGGGCAGGACCGCGTGATCAGGCCTGCTCCAGCTCCCCCATGAGCTGACGCGCCGAGACGATCGCGACCCCTTGGAAGGAGCCCATCTCCAAGAGATCGTCGTCGCCGGTGACGAGACGATCCGCCGAGCCCGCGATCGCCGCCTCGAGGAACATGTCGTCATGGGGGTCCCGGCAGCTCCGGACCTCAATCCGGGGCTCGACGATCTCTCCCCGCGCCACCAGGAACCGGAGGAACGTCTCGACCGCCGGCTCGTCCACGCCGTACTTCTCCTGCAGCCACGGACGCGACAGCACGGCGGCGATCTCCTCCAGGATGGCCGGGCTCAGGAGCGGAACCACACGGCCGTCGCGTAGCGCCTGCAGGATGGCGCCCGGCGCGCCGCGCGGACGGATCAGGCCGCTCACCAGGATGTTGGTGTCGATCACGGCCCGCATCTTCGGTCTCTACGGACGCCGCACCTCCGCCCGAGCCCGTGCCAAGTCCCGCTCGACCTCTTCCTCCGACCGGTCGCTGTTCTGCTGACGCATTCTCTGGAGAAGGCGATCGAGCTGGAACACGACCTCCTTCTCGTGCAGGGCCTGAAGACGTTCGTACTCGGCGTAGGGGAGAAGCGCCGCTTCCGCCCGGCTGCCCCGGGTCAGCACGTAGGGCACCCCGGACTTCGTCACGTCGTCGAGCACGGACTTGAAGCGTCGTTGCAGGTCCGTGACCCCGATTATTCTCTGTACCACGATATGTATTCTAGCATGTATTCTGAGGTGGGCCAGCGGCGCCTGGCTTCCCGAGAGGAGACCCGATGAGCGTGAGACAGAAGGAGAAGGCCGCCCGCTTCCGCGCCCTCCACGACGGCCCCGGCGCGTTCCTCATCGCGAACCCCTGGGACGTCGGCTCCGCCCGGCTTCTCTGCGGCCTGGGCTTCCCGGCGCTGGCCACCTCGAGCGCCGCTTCGGCGGGTGCCCTGGGCCGGCGAGATGGCGCCCTGACGCGGGACGAGGCCCTGGCGCACGTCCGCCTCATCGTCGGAGCCACCGACCTGCCGGTCTCCGCGGACCTGGAGAAGGGCTTCGGCGACGCGCCCCGGGCCGTCGCGGAGACGGTCCGCCTGGCGGCCGAGGCGGGGGCCGTGGGGTGCACGATCGAAGACGCGACGGGCGATCGGGACCACCCGCTCTACGAACGGGGTCTCGCCACCGAGCGCATCGCGGCCGGCGCGGAGGCGGCGCGCGCCCTCGACTTGCCCTTCCTGCTGACCGCGCGCGCCCACAACTTCCAGTTCGCCGCGCCGAGCCTCGACGACACGATCGTCCGGCTCCAGGCGTACGAGAAGGCCGGGGCCGACGTGCTCTTCGCGCCGGGCCTCCCGGACCTCGCCGCCGTGCGCGCGGTGTGCGCGGCGGTGTCGAAGCCGGTCAACTTCATGGCGGGGATGAAGGGCAAGTCGTTTCCGCTCGCCGAGCTCGAGGCGGCCGGTGTCAGGCGGGTGAGCCTCGCCACCTCACTGTATCGCGCGGCGATGACCGGGCTCCTCGAGGCGGCACGCGAGGTCCAGGGCACGGGGCAGTTCGGCTTCGTCGACCGGGTCGCCTCGACCGCGGACCTGGTCGCGCTGATGGGCGCCTGAGCGGCGCCGATGTCGGAGACGAGGCCGGCGGCCTACTCCGTACGCAGAGCGACGGCGGGGTCGACCTGCGTGGCGCGGCGAGCGGGGAAGATCGTGGCGACCGCGCACACGAGCAGGAGCGCCGAGCCCGCCAGCATGTAGCTCCCGGGGTCGAGGACGCCGACGCCAAAGAGGTAGTGGGCGAACGAGCGCGCCGTCCACCAAGCCCCCACGACCCCGACCGCCATCCCAACGAAGACCACCCGGGACCCCTCGGCGGCGACCAGCCGGACAACGTCGGCCCGGCGAGCACCCAGCGACATCCGGATGGCGATCTCGCCGCCTCTTCGCGAGACAGAGTACGCCAGCACCCCGAACAGGCCCACGGCCGCGAGGAGCAGTGTCAGACCGCCCAGGCCGACCGAGGCGGCGGCGAGCAGCCGCTGGTCCTTCGTCTGACCGGCCACCTGACCGGCCAGGTCCTGGACGCTCCCCACGAGAAGCCGTGGCGCCGCCTCCCGCAGCGTCGCCCTCACGGTATCCGCCAGGCTCAGCGGCACGGCGGTCGTCCGCAGCATGAGGTGTCGCGCCTCGTCGCGCGCGGGCACGAAGACCGTGGGCTGCGCCGACTTGCACAGCCATCCGAGGCACGTGTACGTGTCCTCGACGACGCCGGCCACGAAGGACTCCCCGCGCCCGGAAACGTTCAGGGGCCGCCCCAGCGGGTCGCCCCTCGAGCAGCACCGGGCGACGAAGGACTCGTTGATCCAAACGGCCGGCGCTTTCGCGTCGACGGCGCTGACGTCCTCCCCGGCGAGGATGGCGATGCCCATGGTCCTGAAGAAACGCGGCCCGACCGCAAAGAGGCTGGCCATCTCGGAGGGCCCCTGGCTTCGGGGCCCGATCCACACGGGTCCCATTCTCCCGCCTCCGCCCACCAGTGGGAGGCTGGCCCACGTCGCGCTCTCGACCCCAGGGAGCCCCGAGAGCCGCTCGCCGGCCGCTGCGATGTCGGCAGCCCCCGCCCCACCCGCAGGCTTGCCGATCACCGGCTCCACGGCCACGGTGAGCAGGTGGTCCGTGCGGAAGCCGGGATCGTAGCTCGCGTACCGGGCGAGCGTCCTTGCGAACAGGCCCGCCCCGACCAGGAGAATGCAGCAGCCGGCGACCTCGGCAGCCACCACCGCCCGCGAGAGGCGACCGAACCAGCCGGCGCTCCTGGACCAACCCGCCCCGAGGCTGCGGGCCGGCTGCAGGTCCGTCGCCGCGCTCACCCGCCACGCCAGGGCTCCGGGAGCCAGGGCGAAGAGGAGCGTGGCGGCCACGACGACGGCGCTGGCCGAGATCAGGAGGCTGCTCGAAGGCCACGCCCGGGCGAGGTCGCCGGGGCCCAGGCCGGGGTCGAAGCCGAGCGCCAGAAGCCGCGTGCCCCAGGCGCCCAGGGCCAGCCCGCCGACCGTGCCCAGCACGGCCAGGACGAGACCTTCGGTCAACAGTTGCGCCAGCAGCCGCCCTCGGCCCGCGCCCAGCGCCACCCGAACGGCGATCTCGCGTCGCCGGCGCAGCGCTCGCGCCAACAGCAGGCAGGCGATGTTGGCACAGGCGACCGCCAGGGCCAGCCACACCAACCGGTCGACGAGGGCGAGCGGCTTGGCGTAGTCGGAGCGCAGCCGGTTGAGGCCGCGCGCCACGCTCGCCAGGACGACATCGGTCCCTGCTTCGGCGTCGTAGATCGGCGACAGGCCTCCACGCACCAGCTCTCCGAAACGACGGCCAAGTTCCGTTCGGGCTCGTTCGGGCGATACGCCTGGGGCGAGCCGAGCCACGGTGCCGAGGACCGCGGCCTCCGGGTGCAGAAGGACGTCGGTGGTCAGCCTCGTCGGGCTCATCTCGAGGCTCGTCACGGAATGGAGGGGAATCCACAGGTCCGGCCGCTCCGCCGGATCGATCCCGGCGAAGCCAGGTGGCGCCACCCCGACGACCCTCAGCGAGGCGCCGCCGACGCGAACGGTGCGCCCCACGACGGTGGGGTCGGCAACGAAGCGGCGACGCCAGAGGTCATGAGACAAGACCACCGCCGCCTCGGCTCCGCTGGTGTCGTCATCCTCCGTCAGCAGCCGTCCTTGGCCGGCCCGAACGCCAAGCAGGGACAGGAAGTTGCCGCTGACGAACCGCGCGCTGGCGAATCGGGTCTCCTCGCCGACCGAGAGCTGGACGCGGCTGACGATGCTGAACGCCGCCATGCCCTCGAGGGAGGCGCTCTCCGAGAGCTTCTCGTAGAGGGGGAAGGGCAACGCGCAGTCACCGGGCTCCCCGCAGCCGGAGATCGGGGTACCAGCCCTCACCCCGTCGACCTTTGCCACCCAGTGGGGGACGAACAGACGCTCCGGCTCGCGGACCGGTAGCGGGCGCAGCAGCCCGTCGTTCAGGAGCGATGAGACCGCCGTCGTCGCGCCGATGCCGAGGGCGAGCGTCACGACCGCGGTGAGCGCGAAGCCCGGCTCGCGCCGGAGCATCCGCAAAGCGTAGCCCGCGTCCTGAAGCCGCCGCTCCAGTGGACCGAACGTCCACGGCTCGCGGCAGGCTTCCTTCAAGGCAAGGGCGTTGCCGAAGCGCCTGCGGGCGGCCGAGCGGGCGTGCACGGGATCGTGGCCAGCCTCACGCTCCTGCTCTTCGCGCAGGGCGAGGTGGAACGCCAGCTCGTCCTCCAGGTCCCGATCTAGGTCTTTCCGCCGAGCCAGCGCCAGCAGGCGCAGACGGAGGGTGTTCAGGATCTCGCGCAGCATGGCTAGGTCGCCACCATCACGCGCCCGATGGCGGCTGCCAGGCGCCCCCACGCCTCCGTCTCGGCGGCGAGCTGCCGGCGCCCCGCCGCCGTGAGGGCGTAGTACTTGGCCCTGCGGTTGTTCTCGGAGACGCCCCAGCTCGACCGCAGCAACCCCCGCAGCTCCAGCCGGTGCAGCGCAGGGTAGAGGGCGCCTTCCTCCACCCGCAGCACGTCCGCCGAAGTCTCCAGGATCCAGGCGGTGATGGCGAAGCCGTGCCGTGCCTGCGTCGCCAACGCCTTGAGGATGAGCATGTCCAGCGTGCCCTTCAGCAGATCGCTGCCGTCGGGCCTCTGCGACACACCCCTAAGCATCTCAGGGAAAGGATAGGCCGCGGCGCGGCGGAGCGCAAGGATTTCCTTGGCCGACGGCACGGACAGGGGAGTCGCAGTGCGAACGCCTTCCAGATCGGCGCCTGGACCGGGTCGCTGTCGTTGACGATCCTAGGAGGCCGCCGGATCGGCTCGTGACCAGGCCCGTCTCGGCTGCGGGACGGAAGGGTCCCAGGAACGAACACGGGGTCGGTTCCAGGCGGCCACACGGATGCCACTTGCCACTGACAGCGAAGCAGTTCGGACTCGGCCAGCGACTGGCACGCTCCTTGGAAGCGAACCCGAGGGGGATTCTGCCCGATGGGAGCTCTGGTAGCTGACCTCAGATACGCGCTCCGGCTGCTGCGACGAAACCCGGGCTTCACGCTCGCGGCGACCCTCACGCTGGCGCTCGCGATCGGCGCCAACACCACCATGTTCAGCGTCGTGAACGCGACCCTCCTCCGGCGCCTTCCGTTCCCAGAGTCGGATCGACTGGTCCTCCTCTGGACGGGAACGACCAACGATCCCACGGATCTGGGCATCGTCTCCCTCCCCAACTTCACAGACTGGAGGGCGGAGAGCCGCTCCTTCGAGTCGATGGCCCTCTTCGACTCCGCGGGTCGCGGCTACAACCTCTCCAGCGGAGGCGAGCCGGAGCAGGTGTCCGGCGTCCGGGTGACCGCCAGCTTCTTTCGGGTGCTCGGAGTCCCGCCGCTGCTCGGACGCACGTTCCTGCCGGAGGAGGAGATGCCGGGGCGCGACCACGAGGTGGTGCTGAGCTACGGGCTCTGGGAGAGGCGCTACGGGGCCGACCGGTCCCTGATCGGCCGCCCGATCCGGATCGACGACGAGTTCTTCACGGTCGTGGGGGTGATGCCACCGCGGTTCGAGTTCCAGTTCTGGAGCGGCCCGCGCCAGCTCTGGGTGCCGGCGGGTTACACGCCCGGGGACCACGATCGCGGCTCGCGGTCCTTCGTGGCTCTTGCCCGCCTCGCGCCGGGGACCACCCTCGAGGCCGCCCGGGCCGAGATGGACGGCATCGGGCAGCGTCTGGCGAGAGAGTACCCGGCCACCAACGCCGGCGGAACCGTCCGGGTCACGCCCATGGCCGACTATGGCCTGAACCGACTCCGCCCGACGCTCGTTGCCCTGCTGGCGGCAGTGGGCTTCGTGCTCCTGATCGGCTGCGCCAACGTCGCGAACCTGATGCTGGCCCGTACCTCCACGCGAACCAAGGAGATCGCGATCCGCCGCGCGCTGGGCGCGAGCCACGGCCGGATCTTGCGACAGCTCCTGACCGAGAGCGTCTTGCTCTCCGGGCTGGGAGGCCTCGGCGGCCTGCTGCTCGCAAACCTCGGTACGGCCGGTCTGCCCGGGCTGCTGCCCCGGAGCCTCCACTTCATCCCGCTCCGGCCCCTGGAGCGGGTCGAGGTCGACGGTCCGGTGCTTGCGTTCACGCTCGTCCTCTCCATGCTCGCCGGCCTCTTGTTTGGGCTGGCCCCCGCCCTGGGCTCTGCCCGCACGGATGTCGACCGGCCGCTCAAGGAGAGCGCACGCGGGTCGACCCAGGGCGGCCGGGGCCGGCTGCGGCACGTGCTGGTCGCGTCGGAGGTCGCCCTCACCCTGGTGACGCTCGCCGGGGCGGGCCTGATGATCGCGACCGTGGCTCACCTGCTCCACAACGACCCGGGACTCGACCCCAGGAACGTGCTCAAGCTGGAGATGTCGCTTCCGCAGGAGAACCTCTACTATGGGCCGCCGACTCACGAGGGGTTCTGCCAGAACCTCGCCGAGCAGGTGGGGAGCCTCCCCGGTGTCGTCTCGGTCAGCGGCGTCGCCCATCTGCCGCTGAGCGGTGGTGGCGCCGGACGCGCGTACTTCATCGAGGGGCGGCCCGATCCGGGACCCGAGAACGTTCCTGGGGCGGGCTACAGCGTGGTCTGCCCGGCCTACCTACGGACCATGGGAATCCCGCTCCTCGCGGGCCGGGAGTTCACCCAGACGGACCGGGTCGGCGCCCCGCAGGTCATCCTGGTAAACCAGGCGATGGCACGCCGCGACTGGCCGGGTGAGACCGCGCTGGGCAAGCGCATCCAGCTCGGCACCGAGGGCCCCTGGCTCACGGTCGTGGGAGTGTTCGGCAACGTGCGTCACTACGGGCTCGACACGGAGGCCGAACCCTTCTTCCTCCGCCCCTACCCGCAGGCGGGCTGGCCGGTCATCCAGGTCGTGGTCCGAACTGCGGCGGACCCGGCCGGCTTCGTCGCGCCGGTCGTGCAGGCGCTCCGCGTGGTCGAGCCGGGGCGGCCCGTCTCGCATGTCAGGACGCTGGAGGACGTGGTCGCCGCCTCCGTCGGGCCCCGCCGCTTCTCGATGCTGCTGCTCGGCGCCTTTGGCGCCCTCGCTCTCGTGCTGGCTGCGGTGGGCATCACCGGCGTCGTTTCCTACTGCGTCGTCCAGCGCACGCAGGAGATCGGCATCCGCGTGGCCCTCGGCGCCCGGCCGCGGGATGTCCTCCAACTGGTGGTGGCCGGCAGCCTCGGCTGGGCGCTCGGGGGCATGGTAGTCGGTCTCGCGGCCGCCCTGGGCCTGCTGCGCGGCCTGAGCGACCAGCTCTACGGCGTCGGGCCCACGGATCCCCTGGTCCTCGCCGTCGTCTGCCTGCTGCTCGCGGCGGTGGCCGGCGCGGCCAGCTACCTTCCGGCCCGTCGGGCGGCTCGCCTGGACCCGGCGACGGCTCTCCGCTGCGAGTGAGGAGCCTCGCTTCGTTCCCCAGAAGGACCGTTCATTCCCTAGATCGACCGTCTGTTCCCATCACTGGGAGTCGAATGACGAGGCTCGCTCACCGGGCAGGAGCAACCGGTGAATGCTAGGCTGTGCGCCATACAATGGGAGAGCCGTCTGCAGAAGGCCCTGGGATTCCGCACGTCCAACTCGAGCGACAGGCGGTGATCCTCAGGCCACCGCCAGACGCGAGGTTCGATTCGCCGTGAGCCATGCAGACGTCGTGCTCGCCAGCATTTCGCCCAACGGGAACGTTGAGGCGTGCGTCGAGCAGGACGAACGCGTCGCCCATTTCTACCTTAGCGGCGCCCCCGGCACCCAGTTCGGCGTGCGCAGCTGTTGGGTCAGGAACCTCAAACCGGCGCCCGACACCCTCGACATGGCCAGCATGCGCGCCGGGATTGCGCCCATGATGCCGGCACAGCATTGTGCTCACCCGGACGGGGCGTCTCCACTATCGGAGTCCGATCTCGAGATCGTCTGGCTCGAGGAGGGAGATGCTGCTGCGTTGCTCGAGCGGGGGGAGATCCTGGCCGTCATCCCCTGCTGGAGCGGCGAGAGTGGCTTCCACGGATACGCAAGAGACTGTGGTGGAGAGGCACCGCTGAGTTGGGAGCTGGCACAGGACAACGTCCTCCGCGAACGAGTGGCAAGGGCACGAGAGTTATGGGCCTCCTGGGACAGCGAGCCACATCCCTGGAAGGGGGTTCAACAAGGGGGTTGTGCGGCCGTTGCGAGGCAGCTGGGCAAAGAGGACAAGTACTACGCGATCGACGGCGGCTCGTGGCCCCCGAAGGCGCTGCTTCGGGTCCCAATCGCGGAGGGTTCCGTCTTGGTCACAGTCGGTGTCTGCCTGCGGCCGCAGCCGCGAGTGGAGATGCACACCGAGGATCCCGCTCCGTACCGCAGGATCGAGCTCGGGCTGTGTCTCTCCCCGGGCACTCCGGAGGCCGCGCTCGGGGAGGCTGCTGCGTATGTCAGTGGCCAGTCAGGCTACCCCTGGAATCACTTCACCTGGCTCGGGCCTGGACACACCATGCCCTGTGATATGTTCTCGCGATCCTCCCACCTGCCTCAGTTCTCGGCTGTGCTGTTCGTGAGGGACAGGCTGGACACACCGAGCCTCGCGATCCCGCGTTTCCGGGGTGATCCGGTTCACGTGCTGTGGATGTTGGCCATCACCGAACGGGAACGGCAGTACGCGGTCGACCACGGCAGCGAGGTGCTCCTGGCCCAGATGGAGCGAGAAGGTGTCAACTGGGTTTCCGGTCCGCGCGACGAACTGCGCCTGGAATAGCCCTGGCGGGGCCGGCCAGCATCGGCAGCGCCTGGCGAGATCTACTTGGCCCGCTCCACGAAGTGGCCGTCGCGGGTGTCGACCCGGATCCGCTCGCCGGCCTCGACGTAGGGGGGCACCTGGACCTGCAGGCCGGTCTCCAGGGTGGCGGGCTTGAGCTGGGCCTGGGCGGTGGCGCCCTTGATGGCCGGGGCGGTCTCCTGGACCGTCAGATCCACGGTCAGCGGCAGGTTGAGGGCGATCACCCGCTCCTGGAACACCACCGTCCGCAGCTCGAGGTTGTCCAGCATGTAGCCGGCGGCGTCGCCGACCTGGCTGGCGTCCAGCGTCATCTGCTCGTAGCTGCCCAGGTCCATGAAGACGAACTCGTCGCCCTGGCGGTAGAGGAACTGGGCGGCCCGGGTCTCGACGTCGGCCGTGGTCACGGTCTCGCCGCCGCGCCAGGTGCGAGCCAAGCCCTGCCCCGTGCGCAGGTTCTTGAGCTTGCCCTTGATCAGCAGGCTGGCCCCCCGCGCCGAGGGCGTCTGGCTGAGCACCTCGCTCACCTGCCACGGGTCCCCGTCGATCTCGAGGATGTCCCCGCGCTTCAGCTCCGTGACGTTGACGACCATCCCACCTCCCCGAGGCCCGCCCAGCCGGTGGCCCCACAGCGCCCGATCATAGCTTCCGGAGCTCGGTCACGTCCCCGGCCTCGACAAGCAGCCCCTGTCGGCACGGACCGAGGTCACCTCTCGTTCCGCCGCCGGTCCTGCGTTGACGGGTTGCTCCGTGCAATGTATATGTACATCATGAATCGGACCCAGATCTACCTCAGTGACGCGGAGGCCAAGGCGCTCGAGCGGGAAGCGCGCAAGAGCGGCCGGACGAAGTCGCGGCTGATCCGCGACGCCATCGACCGCGTGTACCTGGGGGGGAGAGGCACCTCGGAGCTCGTGCGCGGGCTCGAGGTCTCGGCCGGCGCATGGACGAGGCGCGAGGACGGCGCCGCGTACGTCGAGGGCATCCGCACCGGGCGTCTGTCGCGCATCCACTCTGACTGATCGGATGAGGCTGCTGGTCGACACGTCGGTCGCCATCGACCACCTGCGCGGAGATCCCCGAGCCATGGAGCTGCTCGAGACCTCGGTCCGTGCCGGCCACGAGCTCTGGAGCGCCACGGTCGTGAGGACGGAGGTGCGGGCCGGGATGCGCAAGGGAGAGGAGCGTGCCACGGGGGCGTTCCTCGAGGTTCTGAGGTGGCAGGACGTCACCGTGGAGATCGCCGATCGCGCCGGCGACCTCGCCCGGCGCTACCTGAAGTCCCACCCCGGGGTGGACACGGTCGACTACGTCATCGCCGCCACGACCGAGGCGCTCGACGCTCGTCTCTTGACCCTCAACACCCGGCACTTTCCGATGTTCGCCGACCTCGCTCCCGCGTACGAGTAGGGGGGCGTCTCACGGCCCTTCAGGGCGCGGTCACGTCCCCGACCTCGGCGAGCCGCCCCTCGACGGCACGGATCGCTCTCGCCTCCCGCTCGGCCCAGGGGCCGGTGACGTCGACCACCCGGGCGCCGATCGCCTCGAGGGCCCGGGCGAACCGGCCGTGCATCTGCTCGCGAATGCCGGCCGCGTCCCGCGTGAGCCCGTCCGCGACCCAGGGGACGTCGGGGTGGCAGAGCAGGTAGAGGTCGGCGCGACGGTCGCGGGCCGCCTGCTCGATCCAGTCGGGACAGCCACCGTAGTAGTGGCGGGCGTAGACCCACGTGGAGACCAGGTCGGTGTCGTGGACCACCAGGCCGGTCATCGCCTCGGAGCGCACCCGGTCCTCGAGGGCGATCTGGCCGCGGGCGATGGGCTCCACGTCGCCGGCGTCGAGGGGCACCGGCTTGGCCTCCTGGTGGGCGCGGGCGTACTCGGCCGACCAGGGGGCCCCGAGCCGCGCGGCGAGATGCTCCGCCAGCGTGGTCTTGCCCGTGCACTCGGATCCGGTCACCACCACCCGAACCGGCTTCATGCCGTCGCCGACTTCAAGCTGCGGGTCCACTCCCGCAGGCCCAGCACCGCCAGGCCCAGGAACACCGCGTACAGGAAGGCGGTGGGCAGCAGGCCCTTGAAGGCGTACATCCCCACGTAGACCACGTCCACCACGATCCAGACCAGCCAGGTCTCCAACCACTTGCGCGTCTGCATCCACTGGGCCACCAGGCTGAAGGAGGCCAGAGTGGAATCGAGGAACGGGAGCGAGGCGTCGGTGTGGCGCGCCAGGACGAGGCCCAGCCCGGCGCCGAACAGCGCGCCGCCCAGGGCGAAGCCGAGACGGACCCGCGGGGGGGTGAGCGACACCCGCAGCTCCCCGTGGTCCTGGCCGCCGTGGAGCCAGGCGTACCAGCCGTAGAGGCAGGCCCCCACGTAGACCACCTGCAGCGCCATGTCGGCGTAGAGCCGGGCCTGGGCGAAGACGACGATGAACAGGCCCACGTTGACCAGCCCGGTGGGCCAGCACCAGACGTTCTCGCGCGTCGTCAGCCAGACCGACAGCACGCCGAAGGCGACGCCCACGACCTCGTAGGGGTTCATGAGGAGCTGACCCGTCCGGGTCCAGGGGATCGGGGGGCGGGAGCCCCTTGCTTGATAGCGGCGCCCAGATTCACTTCGGGCGACGGGTTCGTGTCCGGGGGTCGGGGGGCGGGAGCCCCCCGCTTGATAGCGGCGACCGAATTCATTTCGGGCGCCGCGTCAGAACCGGAGGTCCAGCGTGGCCAC
>CAZNNH010000027.1:0-51476 GCA_964574335.1 uncultured Acidobacteriota bacterium
CGCTGCCGGAGTGGCGGAATTGGCAGACGCGCACGGTTCAGGGCCGTGTTGGCTTAGGCTAGTGTGGGTTCAAGTCCCACCTCCGGCACCACCACCCTTCCCACGCCACCAGGTCGAACCGGGCCTGGCGAAGGACACGCCGTCGTAGCATGCGCGACCGCCTCATCAGGCTCCTGGAGCAGACCGGAAAGCCCGTCTCGGTGAGGGAGCTGGTGCGCCGCCTGGACCTGTCGGGAGGCGAGCGTCGCGAGCTGAAGGTCCTGCTCCGGCGGCTGATCGAGGACGGCGAGGTGGTGAAGCTCCGGGGCGCCCGGATCGGCCTGCCGGCGCGGATGAGCCTGCTGGTGGGTCGGCTCTCCTGCAGCCCCTCGGGCTACGGGTTCGTGGTTCCGGAACGCCCCGACGACCGGCTGGGCGACGTCTACATCGCCGGCGTGAACCTGAAGCAGGCCATGCATGGGGACCGGGTGGTGGCTCGGATCGAGCGGGTCACGGCCAAGGGGCGCGAGGGGCGCATCATCCGGATCCTCGAGCGGGCCCTGGGTCACGTCGTGGGCCGCTACGAGGACGACGGCCGGTTCGGCGGCCACGTGGTCCCCTTCGACCGGCGGGTGCTCCACGAGGTCTTCATCCCCGCCGGCGACGCCAAGGGGGTCGGCTCCGGCGAGATGGTGAAGGCCGAGCTGACCCGACCCCCCACCGCCACCCGCAACCCGGTGGGGCGGGTGGTCCAGGTTCTCGGCCGCCTCGAGGAGCCGGGGGTCGACCTCAAGGTGGTGATGGCCAAGCACGGCCTGCCGGACGACTTCCCGGAGGAGGTCACCGCGGAGGCGGATCGGGTCCCGGGTGAGGTGGGGGACACGGACCGGGCGGGCCGCGAGGACTACCGGGACCTCCTGACGGTGACCATCGACCCGAAGACGGCTCGCGACCACGACGACGCCATCAGCGTGGAGCGGCTCGGCTCCGGAGGGTGGAGGCTGTACGTCCATATCGCCGACGTCGCCCACTACGTCCCGGAGGGCTCGTTGATCGACCAGGAGGCCTACCTCCGGGGGACGTCGGTCTACTTCCCGGACCGGGTGGTGCCGATGCTCCCCGAGGCGCTCTCCAGCCACATCTGCAGCCTGGTAGAGGGGCAGGACCGTCTCACCCAGACCGTGGTGCTGGAGCTGGACCGGGAGGGGCGGGTTGAGCGCACATCGTTCCACGACGGCGTGGTCCGCAGCGCGGCTCGCCTCGCCTACGGCGAGGTGCAGGCGGTGCTGGACGGCGACTCCGAAGAGACGCGGCGGCTCTCGCGGCTCTCTCCGCTGCTCCAGGAGATGAGCGCCCTGGCCGGCCGGATGCGCGAGCGGCGTCACGCCCGCGGCTCGCTGGACCTCGATCTCCCCGAGCCCGAGCTGGTGCTGGACGGCACGGGGGAGCTTCTGGCGATCCGGCCGTCGCCGCGCCTCTTCAGCCAGCGGCTGATCGAGGAGTTCATGCTGGCCGCCAACGAAGCGGTGGCGCAACGGCTCAGCGAGGCCGGCGTGGAGACCCTCTTCAGGGTCCACGAACGCCCCGACCCCGAGCGCCTCGAGGAGTTCCGGGAGCTGGCCGCGAGCTTCGGCTACCGGCTGCCCGACAACCTGGAGCAGATCCGGCCCGAGGACTTCCAGATCATCCTCCGCCAGATCGAGGGGAAGCCCGAGCAGAAGCTGATCTCGTACCTGCTGCTGCGCACCATGAAGCTGGCCCGCTACCACGAGGAGAACCTGGGTCACTTCGGGCTGGCGACCGCCATGTACGCCCACTTCACCAGCCCGATCCGCCGCTACCCCGACCTGGTCGCCCACCGCGCGCTACGGGCGCTTCGCACCGGGGCAGGCGGGGAGCGCGGGTCGCGGCCGGTCGAGGCGCTGCCCGAGATGGGCGTGCACCTCTCCAAGACGGAGCAGACCGCCGCCGACGCGGAGCGGGAGCTCATCGAGTGGAAGAAGGTGCGCTTTATGGCGGGCCGGCTCGGTGAGACGTTCCGTGGCTACGTGACCGGGGTGCAGGCGTTCGGCCTGTTCGTCGAGCTCGACGAGATCTACGTGCAGGGGCTGGTCCACGTCTCCTCGATGAGCGACGACTACTACCGGTTCAACGAGAAGGCCCATTGCCTGATCGGCGAGAACGCCCGCCACTGCTACCGTCTGGGTGACCACGTCAAGGTCCAGGTGGCCCGTGTCGACCTGGAGCGGCGTCAGGTCGACTTCGCCCTGGTGGACGTGCTCGAGCGGGCGGCGGTCCGCCGCCGGGACCCTCCCCGTCCCAAGACCGTGCGCCGCCGTCCCCGCCGAACCTAGTCTCCCGAGCCGTCTGGCCGAGCCATGCGGGTGCTGCTGGTCTCGAACCTCTACCCCCCCTACCGGGTCGGGGGCTTCGAGCAGATCGCGGCCTGGGTGGCCGAGGGGCTGCGGGCCCGAGGCCACGAGACGTGGGTGCTGACGGGGCACGGACCGGCCCTTGCCGCGAGTCGCGAGCTGCACCCGGAGCTGGACCTCGACCTGGCGGCGCTCGCGGCCCGACATCTGGAGGGCGGCCTGCCGCCGGCAGGCGGGCTGCCGGCGAGCCTCAGACGGCACGTCTTCAGCCCCAGTAACTTTCGGGCCTGCCTCCGGCAGATCCGGGCGCTGCGGCCGGACCTGGTCTGCTTCTGGAACCTCTCCTGGATCAGCCCCTCGCCGCTCCTGGCGGCGTGGGTCAAGGGCGTCCCGGCCGTGATGCACCTCTCGGACACGGTGGCCAACCCGCTCCGCAACCCTCACCCCCCATCGTTTCCGGAGCGCTGGCGAGGCGCGGCCACCGTGGCCGTCGATGCCCTGCTGCGGTGGGGCCGACCTCGGAGGCTGATCGTGCCGAGCCAGTTCCTGAGGCGGAAGCTGATCCGCACCGAGGGCCTGCCACCGGATCGCACCGAGGTGCTGCGCTGGCCGGTCGGCCCCGGCCTCGGGGCGGCCGTCGACCGGGGCCGTCCGCTGTCGCCTCCGAGGCGGTTCCTGTTCGTGGGCGCGCTGATCGAGGAGAAGGGGGTGCCGGTGCTGGTCGAGGCGTTCCTGCGCGCCCAGGCCGAGCAGCCGGACCTGTCTCTGACCCTGGTGGGCGAGGGAGCCGCCGCCTTCGTGGGGTCTGTCAGGGAGCGTTGCCGCGACCGGGCGGTGCGTTTCGCCGGCCGCCTGGATCGCGCCGGCGTGAGCCAGGCCTACGCCACCCACGACGCGCTGGTGTTCCCCTCGGTGTGGGACGAGCCGTTTGCGCTGGTGCCGCTCGAGGGCCAGGCGATGGGGTTGCCGGTGATCGCCAGCTCGGCGGGCGGGACGCCGGAGGCGATCGAGCACGAGTCGGACGGGCTGCTGGTCCCGCCTGCCGACCCGGCCGCGTTGGCGGCGGCGATGCTGCGCCTTCACCGCGATCCCGGGCTGGCCGGGCGGCTGGCCGAGCGGGGACAGCAGCGGGTGCGGGGCGAGAGCGGCTTCGAGCCGTTCCTGGCCCGCCTCGAGGGCCTGTACCGACAGGCCGCCGGACTTCACAACGGAAGCGCCGGAGGGAGACCGTAGGGGCCGGACACTACAATGGGCCCCGGGGCCTCGACCATGCGGATCCTGCTGGCCGTGCATGCGTTCCCCCCCCGGTCCACCGCCGGGGTGGAGGTCTACGCGCTGCGACAGGCCCGGGCGCTCCAGTCGCTGGGGCACGAGGTCCAGGTGCTGGCGGCCGTCCATGACCTGGCGGCCGCTCCCGCCAGCCGGCGCCGTCGGGAACACGACGGCATCCCGGTGCACGAGATCGTCAGCACCCACCCGAGGGGGACGCTGGCCGCCACCTACGACGACCCGGCCATCGCCGTCGCCCTGCGGGGTCTGCTCCGGGAGCTACGGCCCGAAGGCGTCCACATCCACCACCTCCTCAACCTCTCGGCGGAGCTGATCCCGGCCGCGCGGCAAACGGGGACCCGGCTGGCGCTGACCCTGCACGACCACTGGCTGACCTGTCCCCGCGACGGCCTGCGTCTGCGAGCCGACCTCGTCCTATGCGAGCACGTCGACCATCGGGTCTGCGCGGCCTGCCTGCGCGACAGCCCCTACCTGGCGCCGCCCCTGCAGCGGGGCCTCGCCTCCGCGGTCCGGCGGGCGGGCCTCGGGGCACGTCTGCACCAGGTGCACGCCTCGGCCCCTCGCCTCGCCGAGGCGCTGCTGCGGTGGCTCAGGAGGCTCTCCCGGGAGCGCCCCGAGAACCTCGTGGCGGGGATGGATCGCCGTGCCGTCCGGCTGCGCGAGGTCGTGGGGCAGGTGGACGTGGTGCTGGCGCCGACGCGTTTCGTGGCCGAGCGGGCCCGCGAGGCCGGCGTTCCCGAGGCCAAGCTCCGAGTCTCCCGGTACGGCGCGGTGGTGGAGAAGACGCGGCCACGCCCGGCCGGGTCCCGCCGGCGTATCGGCTACATCGGCACTCTCGCCCCCCACAAGGGCGTCGACGTGCTGGTGGCGGCGTTCCGGCGGCTGTCGGACCCCGGGCTGCGGCTCGACGTTCACGGCTCCCGTAGCGTGTCGCCCTCCTACGCCGACGCGCTCTCGGCCCTGGCCGCCGGCGACCCGCGGATCCGGTTTCACGGCGGCTTCGAGGAGGGGAGGCAGGGGGCGGTGCTCGCCGGCCTGGACCTGGTGGTGGTGCCCTCGATCTGGTGGGAGAACAGCCCGCTGACGGTGCTCGAGGCCCTGGCCGCCGGGGTCCCGGTGGTGGCCTCGCGGATCGGCGGTCTGCCCGAGCTGCTCGACGACGGCGTGACCGGGCTGCTGGTCCCACCCCGCGACGTCGCCGCCCTGGAGCAGGCGCTGGCCGACGCCGCCTCGGGTGCCAAGCTGGCGGAGCCGCTTCCGGCGCTGCCGCTGCGAAGGGCGGCCGATGCCGCCCGTGAGCTGGTCGGCCTGCTGGAGGGAGGTCCGGCGTGAGCGGACCCCGGGCCAGCGTGGTGCTGCCGGTTCGCGACGGCGGCCGCCGGCTCCGGGGGCTGCTCGAGGCACTCGCCGAGCAGCGACTCTCGGGGGGGCTCGAGGTGGTGGCCGTGGACAGCGGCTCGCGGGACGGCTCGCTCCAGCTCCTGGCCCGGCATGGAGTCCGGACGCTCCAGGTCGCCCCCTCGGACTACGACCACGGCCAGACGCGCAACCTGGGCGCGCGTGAGGCACGATCGCCGATCGTCGTGTTCCTGAGCCAGGATGCCGTGCCCAACGGTCCCTGCTTCGTGGAGCGGCTGGTCTTGCCGCTGGAGGGCGACCCGCGGCTGGCCGGCGCCTTCGCACGTCAGCTCCCGCGCCCGGAAGCCGACCCGCTCACCCGGCGCGACGTTCGGGCCTGGGTCGCCGGCGGCGACGAAGGGCGCATCGTCCTCTTCCCGGATCCCGACGAGCTCGACGGTCACTCCCCGATGGAACGCTACCGGCTCTCGGCGTTCGACGACGTGGCGGCGGCGGTGCGGCGCGACCTGCTGCTGGCCGAGCCCTTCGAGAGCACGCGCTTCGGGGAGGACCTCGAGTGGGGCCACCGGATGCTGCGGGCGGGGCGCGGCATCGCGTTCGTGCCCGAGGCCGAGGTGCTCCACTCCCACCCTCGAACCGCCCGACGTCTCTATCGGCGGAACTACCTGGGGCACCGCCTGCTCTTCCGGCTGTTCGGGCTGTGCACGGTCGTGGACCGTCGCCACCTGGTGCGGGCCACGCTCGGTGCGATCCGCTCCGACCTCGTCACCCTGGCCCGCCACGGCGCCCGGCTGCGTTTCTGGCTGGCCGCGCCGGCCCAGGCGGCGGCCGCCACCCTGGGGCAGTACCGGGGCGCCCGCGACGAGCGCCTGGGACGCCCGCACCCGAGGTGGGCATGAGGGTGCTGCTGGTGCACCACGCCTGGCCGCCCGAGGGGGCGGGGGGCTCGGAGATCTACATGGCCGACCTCGCCGCGCAGCTCGTGCGCGAGCACGAGGTGGCGGTGCTCCATCGGAGCGCCGACCCGGACCGACCGGATCACGACCTCCGCGAGCGGCGCCACGCAGGGGTTCGGACCTTCTCCCTCAACAACCGGCACCGGGCGGTGCCCGGCTTCGAGGCCTACCGGGACCCACGCGCCGCCGCGGTGGGCGCCGGCCTGATCGACGAGCTGCGGCCGGAGGTGGTCCACGTGGGTCACCTCGCCGGCCTGTCGACGGGCCTCGTCTTCGAGGCCCGCAGGCGCGGTGCGGCGGTCGTGATCACGCTCCACGACTTCTGGCCGATGTGTCCCCTCGGGCAGCTCCTCGACCTGCGGCTGCGCGTGTGCCCGGGTCCGAGCCCCGACCGCTGCCTGGGGTGCGTGGGCGCCCAGGTGGCGCCGAGGGCGAGCGCGGCCGCCGCGCGCCGGGGGGGAGGCGCCTTTCTCGGCAGGCTCGCCGGCCTGCTGGCCCGCGCCGCTCGGGTGGGCCGGCCGCGCATCGCGCGTCGGCTGGGCGAGATGCGGGCCGTGCTCGAGGCCGCGGACCTGCTGATCTCGCCATCGCGGTTCCTGGCCTTGCGCTTCGCCGCGATGGGGATCGCCGGGATCGAGGTGCTCGAGAACGGCCGGCCGTCGCTCGAGATCCCGCCGCGCCGCCCCGATCCCGCGGGCCGTGTCCGCTTCGGCTTCGTGGGGGCGGCCATCCCCTCGAAGGGGGTCCACGTGCTGGCCGAGGCGTACCGCCGCCTCGACGATCCCCGCGCCGCGCTGCGCATCCACGGCCCCTTCCTCGAGTACCACGGCGACACCGGCTATCGGGAGCGGGTGCGCAGGTCGCTCGGTGCCGAGGCCGACGAGATCCTTCGCGGCCCCTTCCCGCATCGGGAGCTGGGCGAGGTGCTGGCCGGCCTCGACGTCCTGGTGGTCCCCTCGCTGTGGGAGGAGAACGCGCCGCTGGTGGTCCAGGAGGCCTTCCTGTCCCGGTTGCCGCTTCTGGTCTCCGGCCACGGGGGCCTGGCCGAGCGGGTGCGCGACGGGGTCGATGGTCTGCACTTCCGGCCCGGCGACGCCGTCGACCTGGCGGCGCGTCTCCGGCTCTTGCTGGACGACCGGGCGCTTCGGTCTCACCTGGGATCGGACCCGCCGTCGGTGATGGACCTCTCGGCCCACGTGAGCGGGCTTTCGTCCCTCTACGCGCGCTCCCGGGAGCGCTACCTGCGCCGGCCGGGCCGGATCGGGGTGGTGATCGTCGACAAGGACCACGCACCCTGCACGGAGCGGGCGGTCCGGTCGGCCACCGAGGAGGCCCTCGCCCCGGAGGTCGTGGTGGTGGAGAATGGGCCTCACGCGCGGGGCGCCGGGCCGAAAGACGTCGAGCGTCTCTCGCTGGCCGAGAACCGGGGCTTCGCAGGCGGCGTCAACGCCGGTGTGGCCCACCTCGAGGCGGCTGGATGTGACCGTTTCCTGGTCCTCAACAACGACGCGGTGCTGCTGCCGGGAGCCCTGCGCCGTCTGGCCGAGGCGCTCGACGAGGCGAGCCACGGGGCGGTGGGTCCCACCATCCTCCGCCTCGACGGGCGGGTGGAGTCGCGGGGCCTGGAGGTCAGGATGGCGGGCGCCCGGGTGCGGCAACGCGGCTTCGGCGCGACCCACGCGGACATCGAGGGCCGCAGCGACGTCGAGGCCCTCTCGGGGGCGGTGATGATGATCGGTGCCGCGGCCTGGCGACGGGTGGGACCCATGGACGAGGCCTACTTCCACGGCTTCGAGGATGTCGACTGGTGCTTGCGTGCGCGGCAGGTGGGCTTTCGGCTCCAGGTCGTGGAGGGAGCGCTTTCGGTCCACGCCTCGGGGGGAAGCCTGCCGCGGCTGTCGCCCACCGCGCTCCGCTACGCGGTGCGCAACCACCTGCGCGTCTGCGACCGGCTCCTTCCCCTGTCGGGGGCGCGGCGGGGGGCGCGCCTTCTGGGCGTGATCTCGCTCCACCTGGCCCACGCCCTCTTCCGCGGTGGGGGGCGGCGGGGCCTCGCCCTCCGCGCCGTCCTCCAGGGCGCCCGCGATCACCTGCGGGGCCGCCAGGGCCCCTTGCCGGAGTCGGCATGCCGAACCGGGTCCTGATCGTGATCCCGGCCCACAACGAGGCCGGCAACCTGCCGGAGGTGATCGGCGAGCTGCGCGCCGTACGGCCCGGTGACGACCTGCTGGTGGTCGACGACGCCTCGTCCGACGGCACCGCCGAGGTGGCGCGCCGGCTGGGGGCCGCCGTGGTGCGGCTGCCCCTCCACCTGGGCTACGGTGGCGCGGTGCAGACCGGGATCCGATGGGGGCGGAGGCGTGGACACCCGGTGGTGGTCACCTTCGACGCGGACGGGCAGCACGACCCCCGGGACGTCGCCTCTCTGGTGGAGGCGGTCGAAGGCGGCGCCGACCTGGCGCTCGGCTCGCGGTTTCTATCCCCTGGCGCGCACCGGGGCAGCCTCCTGCGTCGCTGCGGCCGGCGGGTCCTCTCGCGGCTCACCCGGATCCTGAGCGGGCTCCCTATCACCGACCCGACCTCGGGCCTCAAGGCGCTGGGGCCGCGGGGGCAGGAGCTGTTCTCGCTCTCCCGCTTCCCGGACCGCTACCCCGACGCCGACGCCCTGGTGCTGACGCGGCGGCTCCGCCTCCGGCTCGAGCAGCGGCCCGCCCGCATGCGCCCGTCGCGCAACCGGAGGAGCATGCATTCTGGCCTGCGCTTCGTTGCCTACACCTTCAACATGCTGCTGTCGCTCCTGGTCGCCGCCGTCGGCGACGAGGGCGACCTTCGGGGGTGAGATGTGCCGACTCGTCAGAAGGTGGTGTTCCTGACCATCGCGCTGGTCCTGCTGGCCGTGATCTTCGAGCTGGTGCGGCGGCGCCGGCTGCGGGTCGAGTACGCCTGGCTCTGGCTCGCTTCCGGCAGCTCGATCGTGGTGCTGATCCTCCGCTACGACCTGCTGATCTGGATCACCGAACGGGTGGGGGCGGTGATCCCCACCTCCACCTTGTTCTTCATCTGCATCCTGTTCCTGGCGCTTCTGAGCCTGCACTACTCGGTGCGGCTGTCCTCGGTGACGCGGGAGCTGAAGGAGCTGACCCAGGAGCTGGGCCTGCTCCGGGCCGAGGTCGGGGCCGAGGCCGGGGGCGGCGGGGGCGACTCCCCGGACCAGGCGGAAGCACGGTGAGCGAGGCCGTACCCCGCCCGCCGGGGACGGCCCGCCGCCGATCGAGGCTGCTGGCGGCCGCGGCGGTGAGCGGGCTCGGGCTGGCGCTGGCCTTCCGTGGCGCGGACCTCGGACAGGTGGCGGCCACCATCGTCTCGGTCCGCTGGAGCTACCTGCTGCTGGCGGTGCCGGTGGACCTCGCCGTCTTCCTGGCCAAGGCGATCAAGTGGCGGCTGATCCTGCTGCCGGTGCGGCGGGCGCCGGTCTCGGCCCTCTACTCCGCCATCGCCGTCGGCGCCCTGGTCGCCAACGTGCTGCCGTTCCGCCTCGACGAGCTGGCGCGGGCCTTCTTCCTGGGGCGGAGGCTGGGGATCCCACGGTCCACCGTGCTGGGCACCATCCTGGTGGAGCGGATCGTGGACCTCGGGATGCTGCTGGCGGCGGCCACCGGGCTGGTGCTCGCCTTCGGGACCCGCTCGGGGCTTCTTCGCGGACTGGGTTGGCTGGCGATGGTGGCGGTCGTCGCCGGTACGGTGGTGGCGGGGCTCCTGGCGGCACGGCCCTGGCTCGAGGCCCGGGCTTCGAAGCACGCCCCGGCGTCGCTCGCCGGGCGAGGGCTCGGGGTCGTCGAGGGCGTGGTGCGGGGGCTCGAGGCGTTCCCGCGGGGAGGACGCGGCGCCGCCGTCCTCGCCTGCGCGGTTTGTGAGTGGGCGCTCACGGTCCGCTACATGATGCTGGTGTTGCTGGCGTTCTCGGTCCCCCTGGCGCCGAGCGGCGGCCTGCTGCTGGTCACGGCGGGCTACCTCAGCTTCGCCATCCCGGCGGCCCCCGGCGGGTTGGGCGTCTTCGAGCTGCTCCTGAAGGGCTCGCTGGTGGGCGGGGCCCACGTCGAGCCGAGCGCGGCGCTGGGCGTGGCCCTGGTGCTCCACCTGCTGCTGGTGGTGCCGATCTCCCTGATCGGGGCCGGCTGCCTGGTGTGGGAGGGCCTGCGTCTCTCCTCGCTGCGGCGCCTCGACGGCGGCGCCCTGGGGGTCTGAGCCGATGCGGGTCCTGGTCACCGGCGCTACCGGCTTCCTGGGACGGCACCTCGGCCGGGAGATGCGGCGCCGGGGGCTGCCGTTCGTGGCCTTTGCCCGCTCGCGAGAGAAGGCGCGCGAGCTTCAGGACCACGGGGTGGAGGTCCGCTTCGGCGAGCTGTCGGACCAGGAGGCCTGTCGGGACGCCGTCCGCGGCATCGACGTGGTCCTGCACCTGGCGGCGGCGGCCGACGTCTCGGACCCGGCCACCAACCGGCGGGTCAACCTCGAGGGTCTCGGCCACCTGCTTCTGGCCTGCGGCGAAAGCGGCGTCGAGCGGTTCGTCTTCGTCAGCTCCACCTGCGCCGGACGCGATCGGCGTGACGCCTACGGCCAGACCAAGCTGGAGGGGGAGCGTCTGGTGCGGGACTCGGGTCTGCCGTTCGTGATCCTGCGTCCGACCATGATCTACGGTCCCGGGAGCCAGGAGTTCGAGACCTTCGTGAGGGTGATCCGCCTGAGCCCGGTCGTCCCGCTGATCGGGTCCGGCCGGAACCGGGTCCAGCCGGTCTTCATCGACGACGCGGTGCGGGTCCTGCTCGACCTGGCCGAGTCCCAGGTCGTCCTCGGGCGCACCTACGACCTGGCCGGGGCCTCGTCGGTCACCTTCGACGCGCTGGTGGGCCGGGTCGCCCGAACCCTCGGGCTGCGGCGTCGCCTGCTGCTCCACGTCCCGCCCGCTCCGGTGCTGGTGGCCGCCCGCGTGCTGGGCGCGCTGCTCACCCACGTGCCGCTCACCGTCGACCAGGTGCTGGCCTTCGTCCAGGACACGGTGGTTGACCTCGAGCCGCTTCGGCGAGATCTTGGGTTCGTGCCGCTGACGCTCGATGAGGGCCTGCCTCGGGTCCTGGGCCGCCGGGCCGAAGAACGATGAAGACGCTGCTGCTCAACCTGCCCCACCCCAAGCGCGTGATGCGGCGTTGGGTGGCTTCCTACCACGCCCCCAACTTCCTGATGCCGCCCCTCGAGCTGATGGGACTGGGCGCCATCGTGCGCGAGTGGAAGCAGGGAGAGGTCCGCCTGATCGACGCCATCGCCGAGGGCCTCGACGTCGAGCGAACGGTCGCCCAGGTGCGCGCCGACCCGCCCGACCTGATCGTGTCCCTGGCTGGCTTCAACACCTTTCCCCGCGACATGGCCGCCCTCGACCGGATCGCCGAAAACGTCCCTGAGGCCAACGTGGTCCTGCTCGGCCACCTCCCCAGCCTCTTCGCGCAGAAGGTGCTGGAGAGGACCCGCGCCGACGTGGTGATACGGGGGGAGCCGGAGCTGACCTTCTCGGAGCTCTACGACGCCCTGCGGGACGGTCGCGACCTGAGCGGGGTGGCGGGCCTCACCTACCGCGAGAACGGCTCGGTGCGGTCCACCGGAGAGCGCGGGCGGATCGAGGACCTCGACCGGCTCCCCTTCCCGGACCACTCGCTGCTGCGCCTCGAGCTGTACAACGAGTCCTACCTGGAGCGGCCCATCGGCGTGATCATGTCGGAGCGCGGCTGCCCCTTCGGCTGCAGCTACTGCGTTCGGACCTTCGGCCGCCAGCTCCTCTCGCGCTCGGCCGAGAGCATCCTCTCCGAGATCGAGACCCTCGGCATCCGGCACGGGATCCGCAACATCCGCTTCATGGACGACACCTTCACCACCAACCGGGCGCGCCTTTTGCGTCTGTGCCAGGGCCTGATCGAGCGCCGGCTCGGCGTGGCCTGGACCTGCCTGACCCGGGTCGACGTCGTGGATGCGGAGGCGCTCTCGCTGATGCGGCGCGCCGGCTGCCGACGGATCTACCTGGGGCTGGAGAGCGGCTCCCAGCGGGTGCTCGACTCGCTGCACAAGGGCCTCACCGTGGAAGCCATCCGCGAGAAGATGGCGGCGGTCCGGGAGAGCGGGATCGAGGCCTCGGCCTTCTTCATCGTCGGGGCCCCGGGGGAGACGGACGACGACGTCGAACAGAGCATCCGCCTCGCCATCGAGCTCGATCTCGACTACGTGATCGTCACCAAGATGCAGTACTGGCCGGGGACCGACCTCTACGAGAGCCACGGCGACACGGTGGGCTTCGACCTGTTCTCGGGCGAGGAGCTGCTCTACGCGCCCGCCGCGCTGGAGCAGGCCGGCGTCAGGCAGCGCCGTTTCTACCGGCGCTTTTACCTCCGCCCGGCCTACGTGGCCCGGCGTCTTGGCACCTTCTGGCGCTCGCCTCGGGACGTGGCCCAGGGCTTCTTCAAGCTGTGCGCCTTCCTCCTCGAGCGCAACGGGTGGGACGACTTCATCTGAGCAGCAGGCGCGAAGGGCTGGGTCTCGCCGGCGTGGTCCTGGCCATGCTCGCGATCACCACCGCCCCCTACCTCCACGGCGCCCTCCACTGTCCGCCCGAAAAGCAGTTCCTGGGTCTGATCGGCCAGAACGGAAGCGACCAGGCCTTCTACCTCGGCTGGGGCGCCAAGCAGGCGGAGCGCGGGCACGTCCTCTTCGAGGACAAGTACAACGGCCCCACCGACCGCCGCCTGGTCTTCAACCTGCTGTGGCTTCTGATGGGCTGGTCGGCCCGGATCCTCGGCTTGCCGGTCCTCCTGGTCTTCCAGCTCGAGCGGGCGGCCTTCTCGGTCCTGCTGCTGCTGGCGGCCTATCGGATCTTCCGCCGGTTCCTCCCCGGTTCGGGCCGTCGCCTGCTGGCCCTGTCCCTCTTGGCGTTCGGGTCCGGCTTCGGCGGCTTGGTGGCCGGCTGGTCGAGCTGGGGCTCCGAGCTGGGCATCCGCGCCATGGCGCCGGCCGTCTGGACGCCGGATCTGTGGGTGGTGGAGTCGAACGTCTTCCTGACCATGCTGTGGGAGGTGGTCCTGCCGTGCGCCACGGCCCTGTTCCTGCTGACCATCGACTCCGGCTACGAGACCTTCTTCCTGGAGCGGAGGGCCGCCTGGCGGACCGGCCTGCTGGCCCTGCTGCTGGGCACCGTCTATCCCTACGCGGTGGTCTCCGTGTACGGCATCCTGGGCGGCTGTGCCCTGGTCCGGATGCGTGAGGGGCGTTCCGTGGACCGGACCCTTCGGGACTACCTGGCGGTGGTCCTGCTGTCGCTGCCGATCGTGGTCTACGACGGTCTCCTGGTGCTGACCAATCCCAAGCTCACCACCGGCCAGGCCCTCTACCCCTCGCCCGGTCCGTTCGCCTACTTCCTGGGCTTCGGGCTGGTCTCGATCCTGGCGTTGCCGGGCACCCTTCGCCTGGTCCGTCGCCGGCGTCCCGGCGACGTCTTCCTGCTGACCTGGATCCTGGCCACGTCGATCATGATCTATCTTCCGCTCCGGCTGGTCCCCTTCCAGATGCAGCTCATCCTGGGCATCCAGGTGCCGCTGGTGATCGTGGCGGTCTCGGGGGCGGCGTTCTTGTGGCGGGCCGCCTGGCGCGGGCGGGTGAGGGCGCGGGCCCCGCGTCGTCTCGCCGCTCCGGCGGCCGCGTTGCTGGTGCTCGTCTCCGCCGTGACCAGCGCCTACCATCTGCTCAACGTCTTCGTCGCCCTCGAGCGCCGCCAGCTCCCCGAGTACGTCGACCGACACACCAAGGCGGGGATCGACTGGCTGGCCTCCCACACCCCGGACCATGCCCTGGTGCTGGCCGCGCCGGGCACCGCGCCGTACATCCCGGTGCTGGCCGGCAATCGCATGTACAGCGGCGACTACGCGGCTCCCACCGCGCGTTTCGCCGAGAAGGAGCGCGCCATCCTCTGGCTCTTCGGCCGGACGGGTGGGCCCGGGGGACCGGCCGTGGCGGCCTTCCTGGCCGCCAACCGCATCGACTACGTCTTCTACGATGGGAAGGCGCAGGCCATGGGGGGCGCCGAGGCCCGAGAACGCCTGGAATCCACGCCGGGCGTGGCCCGGGTCTTCGACAACGGGGCGGTGCAGATCTACCGGTTCCGGGCTGCCGTGCCTTCCGCCACGCCCTCCCAGAAGGCGGGCCGGAACGAGGCGGGGACCGCCCGGGCCATGGACGGGGAGAAGGGCCGCAGCAGGCGGAGACCGAGCTCGTAGCCGAGCCCCTCCACCGCGGCGGATCGGAGGTCCACCGGCAGCGCCTCCAGGAGGAGCTGGCCCTTCGAGTCGAGGAACCGCGACAACGGCACGGCCCGCCCGAGGCCGAAGGCCACCCACCGTCGGCCTTCCTCCGGGGCGTCCTCCCACCCGTCGAACGGCGGGCAGTCGTCGAGCGGGCAGAGGGCGTAGCCGTAGCCCTGCAGCAGGGGATCCCGGGCGACGACCCCGTGCCGCGCCAGGTGGGCGCGCACCCGCCCGGGATCGTCGAGGTGCTGCCGGCGCCAGAGGCCGAGCCCGTAGCCGGTGAGGAACGAGACGTCCCGAGCGCGATCTCCCGCCGATCCGCCGGCGAGGAGGTCGGCGGGGGCGCTCCGCAGGAAGCGGTCGGCGATGGGGGTGTCGTCGCCGAGCTCGGCGGGTAGCCGGGCCTCGAGCGCCGCGAAGCGACGGGCCCGCGACGGGTCTGCCTCCGCGGCCCCGCTCGCGAACTGGAGCGGGTCCCGGGCGTCGATCCTCAGGCTGGCGCCCAGGAGGTCCAGGCGGACCAGCCGGGCGTTGGCGACCAGCCCGAGCCCCAGGAGCGAGGCGGCGATCGCTGCCGCACCCAGACGCTGCGCCAGGTGTCGTCGGTCCCACATCACCACGGCTCGATCCCCGATCCGCATCAGGAGGACGACCAGCAGCGGGACCAGGTGGTAGGGGGCGAGGGGGTATCGGGAAACGACGACCACGATCAAGCCCGAGTAGAGCACGACGTAGCCGACGACGAAGCGATCCAGCACCGCCGCCGTTTCGGCGTGGCGCATTCCTTCCCGGTCCCGGCCCAGCACCAGGCTGCCGAGGGCCGCCAGCCAGAAGACGGCGACGTAGGCGAGGGCAGCCATCGAGGCCAGGCCCTCCGGCTCCGCGAAGCGCCACAGCGCGGCCACCGAGCCGGGGGAAAGGCGACCGAGGCCGTGGAGAACGTGGACCGGCGAGAGCAGGCGCCACAGCGGCTCGCCGTGGATGGTGAGGCCAGCCAGGGGGCGGGCCAGGTTGAAGGCGACGAGCGGCGAAGCGCCGAGGACGAGGCCGGCCAGGAACGGGGCGATGCCGCCCGGTGGGCGGCTCCGCCCCGTGACGCCCCGCCGTGATCCGAGACGCGAGAGCGCCCAGGCCAGGGGTGTGAGGGCGAAGACGTAGGCGAAGTAGGTCCCGAAGCCGGTCAAGAGGCCCAGCCAGAAACGGCGCCGTCGGGGCGAGTGGCCCTCGCCGATGGCGAGGTGCAGGAACAGAAGCTGCAGCGCCACCGAGTCGGGATGGAAGCCCTTGGCGGTCAGGCTGTAGCCGAGGATCGGGTCGGGAGAGAGCAAATAGAGGCTGCTGGCGAGAACGGCCGCCCGCCATCCGTAGGCTCGCTCGACCAGCCGGTAGAGCATCACGAAGGCCAGACCCGACACGCAGAGGGCGGCGGCGGTGAGGGTGAAGAGGCACGGACCGAGCCAGAAGCAGAAGGGCGCGGTCAGGAGCACCATCACCAGCGACCCGCCCTCCCAGTCGCTGTACTGGTATGCGCTCAAGGGCCAGTCGCCGTGGTGGAGCAGCTCCCAGGCGGCGGTGACCGTGTACGCCTCCTCGAAGTCGAAGGTCTCCGTCTCGGTGGCGGAGGCGGCCTGGAGCAGGCGCACCGCCAGGAAGAGCAGCAGCAGGGCGAGCAGCCGCCACCGGCTCCGCGAGCCGAGCCGGCGGACGGGCCCGGAGCGCATCTCGGGAACGTTCTCGGGATTCAGGGCACCACCCTCAGTCTGAAGGATACGTCGTCCGCGCCCGGGCTAGAATGCCGACCGGGACCAGCCCATGACTCGACCGACGCTGCGCATCACCGAGCCGGACCTGCGCCTGGACGACCTCGCGGGGCTGCGGGAGGTCGTGGCGTCCGGCTGGCTCACCGGCGGGCCGGTGGTGAAGGCCTTCGAGGAGGCGCTCGGCGCCTTCCTGGAGGCCGAGCACGTGGTGGCCTGCAGCTCGGGGACCGCCGCCCTGCAGCTTGCCCTCGAAGGGCTGGGCCTGGGTGCGGGGGCGGAGGTGCTGGTCCCGGCTTTCACGTTTCCGGCCACCGCCAACGTCGTCGAGCGGGCCGGCGCCCGTCCGGTGCTGGTCGACGTCGAGCTGGCGAGCTACGACATGGACCCGGCCCGGGCCGAGGCGGCGGTCACGCCGCGGACCCGCGCGTTGATGCCGGTCCATCAGTTCGGCCACCCGGCGGACCTGCCCGCCCTCGGGGCGCTCGCGGCCCGACACGGCCTTTGCCTGGTCGAGGACGCCGCCTGCGCGTTGGGCGCCGAGCACGACGGCCGTCGCTGCGGCACCGTCGGCCGAGCGGGTTGCTTCAGCTTCCACCCCAGGAAGGTCCTCACCACCGCCGAGGGCGGTGCGGTAGCGACGAACGATCCGGATCTGGCCGCGGCCTGCCGGGAGCTGAGGAATCACGGCCTCTCCGCCGGCTCGGGCGAGGACTTCCGCCGCTTGGGCGACAACCGGCGGATGAGCGACGTGCACGCCGCGCTCGGGCTCCCCCAGCTCTCACGGCTCTCGGAGACGCTGGCGCGGCGGGCCCTGCTGGCCAGCCGGTACACCGAGGCCCTCCGCGAGGCGGGTGCGCTGGGGCTGCCCGGCCCTCCCGCCGGAGGACGCCACGGATGGCAGTCCTACGTGGTCCTGCTTCCAGAGACGATCGACCGCGAGGCCTGCATCCGGCGGCTCGCCGAGCTGGGGATCCAGGCGGTGGCGCCGGCGCGGGCGATCCATCTGCTCCCCTACTACCGCGACCGCTACGGCCTACGCCCCGAGGACTACCCGCAGGCGGCGCGCGCCGCCCGCTCCGCGCTCGCCCTGCCGCTGTTCCCGGCGATGGACGAGGGCGACGTGGACCGGGTGGTGGACGCCGTCCGCCAGGTGCTGGAGACCGGCAGGCGGGAGGCGCGGGCATGAAGCTCGAGGGGAAGCGGGTGTTGATCACCGGGGGCGGGGGCTTCATCGGCAGCCATCTCTGTGAGCGGCTGGTCGAGGCGAACCGGATCACCGTCTACGACAGCGGCCTGCGGGACGCGCTCCGCTTCACCGCCCTCGAAGGCCATCCCCACCTCCGGCTGGTGCGAGGCGACATCCGGGACCGGGCGCGGCTGCTGGACAGCGCCCGCGAGGCCCAGGTCTTCATCCACCTGGCGGCGGTGGCCGGGGTCTCCAACTACTATGCCCGCCCGGTCGACACGATGACGACCAACGTGGTGGGGACCAGCGTGGTGCTCGACGTGGCCCGCGAGGTCCAGCCGGAGCGGTTCTTGAACTTCTCGACCAGCGAGGTGTACGGGTCCCACGCGCCGGACGCCCGCGAGCAGGACACCACCCACCAGGGCGAGGTGAAGGTCTCGCGCTGGAGCTACTCGGTGAGCAAGCTGGCCGCCGAGCACCTGTGCTTCGCCCACCACCGCCAGCTCGGGCTGCCGGTGGTCTCGGTCCGCCCCTTCAACGTGTACGGTCCGCGGCAGGTGGGGGAGGGGGCGGTCCAGATCTTCGCCAACCAGGCGTTGCGTGACCAGCCGATCACCCTTCACAACGACGGGGAGCAGGTCCGGGCCTGGTGCTACATCGACGACCTGCTGGACGGGGTGAGCGCCTGTCTGGTGTCGGCCCAGGCGGTGGGCGAGGTCTTCAACCTCGGCAACGCGGAAGCGGCGATCACCACCCGGGGGCTGGCCGAGAAGATCGTCTCCCTGGTCGGCGCGCGCTCCGAGGTCCGCCTCGCCGACTACGAGCCCGCCGGCGACGTGCGCCTGCGCCGCCCCAACATCGACAAGGCGCGCCGGATCCTCGGCTTCCAGCCGAAGGTCTCCCTGGAAGAAGGCCTCCGCCGGACGATAGACTGGTACCGCAACATGAGGGGACATGACCCGAATCCGTCGTGAGGCCGCGGATTCGGGATCGTGTCCCCCGAGCCGGATGACCCGAATCCGTCGTGAGGCCGCGGATTCGGGATCGTGTCCCCCGGGCCGGATGCCGATCGTCTCGGGGGACATGACCCGATTCCCTCCGATCTGGCTGGGGAATCGGGATCGTGTCCCCCAAAGCCGGGGATCGTGTCCCCCGGGCCGGTCGCGCTAGGGGCCGCCAGCATGGATGTTCTGGGGATCAACTACTCGATCGACGCGGCGGCGGCGCTGGTGCGCGACGGCGAGCCGATCGCCGCCGTGACCGATGAGCGCTTCACCGGCAAGAAGCACTCGCGCGACTTCCCGGTCGAGTCGCTGGACTACTGCCTGCGCCACGGGAAGACCGACCTCTCCGCGGTGGACGCGGTGGCCTTCTTCTGGAACCCGGCCATCCACCTGCAGAGCTTCAGCCTGCGCCGGTCGGGCAGCGTCCGGCACCAGGTCGAGTACCTGGCGAACCTTCCCAACTACCTGCTGTCGCGGTATCCCACTCCCTGGACCGAGCTTCGGGTCGAGCACCTCGAGCAGCGCCTGGCCATCGAGGGGGCCCGGCACCCGCTGCGCATCGTCTACGTCAGCCACCACCTCGCCCACGCCGCCAGCGCCTTCTTCGTCTCGCCGTTCGAGGAGGCCGCCATCCTCACCGTGGACGGCTACGGCGAGCGCGCCGCCGTCTTCATGGGACAGGGAAGGGGCAACCGGATCGAGCGGCTGGCCGAGATCGAGTTCCCCCATTCGCTCGGCGCCTTCTACGCCGCGATCACGCAGTACCTGGGATACGCGGCCAATCGGGATGAAGGGAAGGTGATGGGCCTCGCCGCCCACGGCGAGCCCCGCTTCGCCCGCGATTTCAGGGAGATCGTGCGCCTGTTGCCCGAGGGGGGCCTGGAGCTGGACCTGTCGTACTTTGCCTTCCACCAGGAGCGACCCCGCCGCTACTCGCGCAAGCTGCTGGAGCTGCTCGGGCCGGAGCGGCGGCCGGACGATGACCTGGACCAGCGACACCGCGACGTGGCGGCCAGCGCCCAGCGGGTGCTCGAAGAGGGGATGATCCACCTGGGGCGGGAGCTCCGGCGTCGGACCGGCGCCGGTCGGGTCTGCCTGGCCGGCGGCGTCACCCTCAACTGCGTGGCCAACTCCCGCCTGCTGGAGGAGGCGGGCTTCGACGAGGCGTTCATCCAGCCGGCGGCCGGCGACAACGGGACGTCGCTGGGGGCCGCCCTCTACGTCCATCACCAGGTCGATGGCGCAGAGAGGGGCCACGTGATGCGCTCGGACGCCCTGGGCCCCGAGTACGGGGAGGACGAGATCGTCCGGGAGCTCAGCCATTCCGGGGCGCGGTTCGAGCGGGTGGAGGACATCGCCTCCTGCTGCGCGGGAAGGATCGCGAAGGGCGAGATCATCGGCTGGTTCCAGGGGCGGATGGAGTTCGGCCCGCGGGCCCTCGGGCAACGGAGCATCCTGGCCGACCCGCGTGGGAAGGACGTCAAGCGACGGCTCGACGACAGCGTCAAGCGGCGGGAGCCGTACCGGCCCTACGCCCCGGCGGTGCTGGCGGCGGCCCACGACCGCTACTTCAGCGGCCCCGGTCCCTCGCCGTTCATGCTCAAGAGCTACCGGGTGCGGACGGAGGTACGGGCACAGATCCCGGCCGTGGTCCACGTCGACGGCTCGGCGCGGGTGCAGACCGTCGAGCCGGAGGTCCGCCCGCTGCTCCACCGCCTGATCCAGGACTTCGAGGCCGAGACCGGCGTGCCGCTGCTGCTGAACACCTCGTTCAACGGCCGCGGCGAGACGATGGTGGCCACGCCGCGCGACGCGCTGCGCTGCTTCTTCTCCACCGGGCTCGACGCCCTGGCGATCGGCCCGTTCCTGGTGGTGAAGTAGGCGCCGGGGTCGAGTGAGCCAGAGCCTCACCATCATCGTGCCCGCCTACAACGAGGCCGGCAACCTCGCGGTGGTGGCCGGGCAGATCGAGGAGCAGGCGGCGCTCTCGGCCCCCGAGCACGAGATCGTCATCGTCGACGACGGGAGCACCGACGCCACCCTGGCGGTGGCTCACGAGCTGGCGGAGCGGCTCGACCGGGTGCGGGTGGTGGCGCACCCGAAGAACCAGGGGTCGGGGGCCGCCATCCTCACCGGGATCGCCCACGCGCGGTGTGAGCTGGTGATGTACATCCCTGCCGACGGCCAGTTCCACCTCCCCGAGATCGCGACCTTCCTCGACGCCATGGAGGGGAACGACATCGTGATCGGCGCCCGCATCAAGCGCAGCGACTACTCGCGCTTCCGGCTGCTCAGCTCCCGGGTCTTCATCCTGCTGGTCAACCGCCTCTTCCACCAGAGCTTCCAGGACGTCAACTGGGTGCACATGTGGCGGCGCCGGATCTTCGAGAAGGTGACTCCCCGCTCCCGCGGCGTCTTCCTGCTGGAGGAGATCCTGGTCCGGGCCCAGCGCGCCGGCTTCCAGGTCGCCGAGATCCAGTCGTTCTACATCCCGCGGCGCTCGGGCCGGGCCAAGGGCGGCGACCCGCGCACCATCCTGCGCACCATCGTCGAGATGCTGCGCTTCTGGTGGGAGCCGAGGTGACCGTGGATCCCGGACGACCGGTACCCGGCCGGCTGGTCTCGATCGAGATGGAGGCGGAGCTTCGCCCCCCGTGGCTGGAGCCGGGCCGGCCGGTTCGCTACTGGAGCCAGCGGGAGCCGCGGGAGGATGGCGTCGGGGGGCGGGTGCTGGCCTGGCTGGTGACGTCCGGGCGTCGCCTGCCGCTGGTCCTCGAGCGCGCCCCGGGGGAGATCGAGCTTCGCTTCGATCCGGAGGAGGCGGTCACTGCGCTCCTCCACGAGCGCTACCTGCAACCCCTTCGGCCGCTGCACACGTACCTTCCCGTTCCCTACCAGTGGGTGCCGGGGCGGATCCGCCTGGCCCTGCTCCGCCTGATGACGAGGCGACCGGCCGCGGCGGATCCCGGGTTTCCGGACTGGCCGATCGAGCCGGCCGTCGAGGCGATCCGCTTCCTCGCACTGGCGGCCCGGAGGCGGGCGGCGGGAGAGCCGGCCGGCCCCGCGCCGGCGCCCTGGCCGGAGGGGAAGCGCTACGCCTTCGCCCTCAGCCACGACGTGGACACCGCGGCCGGTCTTGGCCGGGTGGAGGGGATCGCCGCCCTCGAGGCCGGGCTCGGCTTCACCTCGACCTGGTTCGTGGTCGGCCGCGGCTACCTGCTGGACCACCCGCAGCTCGACCGGCTGCGGGAAGAGGGGCACGAGATCGGCCTGCACGGCGATCGGCACGACAACCGGATCGCCTACCTGGCCGAGCCTCGCATCCGGGCCCGCCTGGAGGCCTGCCGGGGGGTGGTCGAGCGCCAGCGGATGGCGGGGTTCCGCTCCCCCTCGCTGCTCTCGAGCCCGCCCCTGCGGAAGGTCCTGGCCGAGACGTTCCAGTACGCGAGCGACACCCCCGATACCGAGAAGGACTCCCTGATCGGCCCCCGGCGCGGCTGCTCGACCTGCTTCCCGTTCCGGCGGGACGGCCTGCTGGAGATCCCGATCACGCTGCCGATGGAGGACAAGCTGCTCTCGGCGGGGCTCGACGAGGACGCCATCCTGCGGCTGTGGCGGCGCAAGCTCGAGTGGGTGCGAGAGGTCGGCGGCCTGGCCCAGCTCGTCACCCACGCCGAGCCGCACCTGCTTGATCGCTGCGCACGGGCCTATCGGGAGATACTGGGGGAGGTCGCCGCGGACCCGGCGGCCTACTGCGCCAACCTGGGAGAGATCGCCCGGTGGTGGAAGGAGCCCGAAGTCAGATGAGCCAGTTGCCGTCCTTCAGCTACCAGCAGGCCACCGTGCTCTACTCCGGAGGGACCGACTCGACGCTGGCCGCGGTGAAGATGCTCGACCAGTGTCGGAAGGTCACCCTGCTCACCCTCGACCCCGGCTTCATCTTCTTCGTGGACAACTCCACCCGGCACGCGGAGGCCCTGCGCCGCGTGTACGGGAAAGACCGGGTCGAGCACCAGATCGTGCTCATCCGCGAGGAGATCCGGGAGGTGCTGTTCGGCGACGTCCGGGCCGACCTGGGCAAGTACGGCTTCGACATGACCGCTCTGGTGTGTATGGGGTGTAGGCTCTCGATGCACACCCGGGCCATCATCTACAACCTGGAGAACGCCATCCCGGTGCTGGCCGACGGCAGCATCCAGAAGCAGGACGCCATCCCCGAGCAGCGGCCGCAGGTGCTTTCCTCGAACCGGGATCTCTACCTGGAGCGTTACGGCATCCGCCACCTCTCGCCGATCTACGAGGAGGACCGATCCGACCTCCGGCTGGAGGAGCTGGGGATCGCCACCCGCCGCGGCCTCAAGCGGCAGTTCATCTTCTTCGAGACCCAGGCCACCTGCCCCTTCGGCGTCACCGCCGACGTCTACGCGCGCATGTTCTACAAGCCCCTGATGGGGGACTCCACGAGCGGCCAGTCGGTGGGCTACTGCCGGGAGAAGCATCCCCTGATGCACGCCGCCATCGAGGGCTACTTCGCTCGCAAGGGGGTGGCCCTGCAGCCGCTGGTGGATCGCCTGAAGGAGCAGCACCAGGCCGCGCAGGGAGGTGAGGTCGATGGCGGGCGCTAACGGGCCGATGGTGCGGCTGGGGCGCTTCGCCGGCCGCTACGTGATCGCGGCGGTGATGATCCCGGTGGGCGTGGCGCTGGGTCTCGGCGGCCTCGTCCAGTTCGCCTGGAGGCGGCGCTCCCGAAAGGTCGCCCCACCCGGAGCCGGAGGCTGAGCTCGCGGATGGTGGCGAAGGACGTGGTGCTGGCCCAGATCGGCTGCGGCTACTGGGGCCCGAACCTGCTGCGGGTCTTCTCGGCCCAGCCGGGGTGTCGCGTCAAGTGGGTGGCCGAGCCCAGGCCCGAGCGGCGCGAGTACGTCCGCTCGTCCTATCCCCAGGTCGAGGTCCTCGAGTCCGGCCAGGCGGTGCTGGACGACCCCGAGGTGGACGGGGTGGTCATCGCCACCCCGGCCTCGACCCACTTCGACCTGGCCCAGGCGGCGCTTCGGGCCGGCAAGCACGTCCTGGTGGAGAAGCCCCTGGCCTTCACGCTGAAGGACGCGGACGCTCTGCTTCAGCTCTCGGACCGCAGCGGACGGGTGCTGATGATCGGGCACACGTTCCTGTACAACGACGCGGTGAGACGGATGCGGGCGCTGGTCGAGTCGGGCGAGATCGGCGACATCCACTACATCTACACCCAGCGGCTGAACCTCGGCCAGATCCGGACCGACGTCAACGTCTGGTGGAACCTGGCCCCCCACGACGTCAGCATCCTCTCCTTCCTGCTCGGCGGCCAGAAGGCCGAGACGGTGACCGCCCAGGGCGTGGCCCAGCTCCAGGCCAGGATCGAGGACGTGGTGTTCGCGGTGTTGCGCTACCCGAGCGGCGTCACCGCCCACGTCCACGTGAGCTGGCTGGACCCGGGCAAGGTTCGGAAGGTGATCGTGGTGGGAAGCCGCAAGATGCTGGTGTACGACGACGTGCGCGACCAGAAGCTGGCCATCTTCGACCGCGGGATCGACCGCGTCCCCGCCCTCGGGGACCGGATGGACTTCGACCGGTACGACGGCTACCAGCTCATCCGGCGGCTGGGCGACGTGGTGCTGCCCAACGTCGAGGTGCGGGAGCCGCTCAAGGTGGAGGCCGCCCACTTTCTGGAGTGCGTGCGCACCGGCTCTGCGCCCCTGACCGGACCGCGCCACGGCCGCGACGTGGTCGCCACCCTCGAGGCCGGGCAGCAGTCGCTAGGCGGCGGCGGGATCGTGCCGGTGGGGTGAGGAGGCGTACCACAGCGCCCACCCCGTGACCACCACGGCGACGGCGATCCAGAGGACGGCCCACAGGGCGCCCGGGATCCCGGTGAGCTGGCCGAGCGCGTTGGCGTCGCTGCCCGGGATGTCCCGCAGCAGCGCGTCGGAGGCGATGTCCCACACCGCGTAGAGGCAGCTCACCGTCCCCACCACCCGCAGCAGCAGGTCGGAGGCCTGGGCCGGGAGCCAGCGGGCGGTGGCCAGCAGCGCGGCCGCCGCCAGAAGGCCGAACAGGAAGCCGAACAGGCCCCGCACGTAGACGAGGGTCACCGCCAGGGTGAGCAGGCCGAGGGCGGCGACGACGGGTCGGTCGAGCCGGGTGCGCGCCCCGAGCAGCAAGAGCGCCACTCCCCAGGCCAGGCTACCGAGGTAGCCGGCGCTCAGGGTCAGGAACCGCGAGCCGCCCCGAGTCACGCAGAACCCGCCCTCCTGGGCCTGAAGCTCGATCCGCTCGATCGAGCCGCCGGTCAGGACGGCGGCCAGACCGTGGGAGAGCTCGTGCAGGAAGACCACGAACAGGCGGAGCGGATACAGGACCCGGGTGTCGAACAGGAAGAGGGCCAGCAGGGCGATCGCCAGGGTGACCAGCACCTCGCGGGCCCGGCCGGGCCTCGCCTCAGGCATCGCCCCCGTCGGGCTCGCCTGAGCGGGGCTCGCCGGCGTGGGCGTCCCCCGCGTGCTCGCGGGCCAGACGCTCCGCCCGCTCGACCTCGGCCTTGGGACCGATGATCAGGCCCGTGCGCTGGTGCAGACGGCTCGGCTCGATGTCGAGGATCCGCCCGTTCCCGTCCGAGGCCGCCCCGCCGGCGCACTCGGCGATCATGGCCAGGGGGTTGCACTCGTAGAGCAGGCGCAGCTTGCCCTGGCCGGTGCGCTCGTCGGCGGGGTAGAGAAAGACGCCGCCGTGGAGCAGGTTGCGGTGGAAGTCCGCCACCAGCGAGCCGATGTGGCGGGAGGTGACCCGGCGCTTCTCGCGGTCGTTCTGGCGCTTGACCGACTCGACGTAGGGCCCTACCCATGCCGGCCAGTAGGGGGCGTTCGACTCGTTGACCGACAGCACCCGGGCGCTCTCCGGCATGCGGATCTCGGGGCGGGTCAGGAAGTACTCGCCGGCGGCAGGGTCGAGGGTGAAGCCGTCCACGGTGGTGCGGTCCGTGTAGACGAGCACCGTGGACGAGCCGTAGACGATGTAGCCGGCCGCGATCTGCTCCCGCCCCGGCCGTAGCGTGTCGCGGGTGATCACCTCGTCCTTGCGGCAGCGCCGGTAGATGGCGAAGATGGTCCCGATCGAGACGTTGACGTCGATGTTGCTGGACCCGTCCAGGGGGTCGAACAGCACCACGTAGTCCCCGGAGAGCTCGGGGGGTACCTCGATCGGCTCGTGCTCCTCTTCGGAGGCCAGCGCCGCCACGCATCCGGAGCGCAGCAGCACGTCCAGGAGCGCCGCGTTGGCGATCTGGTCGAGCTTCTGGACCGTCTCCCCCTGGATGTTGGTCTTGCCGGTGGCGCCCCACAGGTCGAGCAGGCCGGCCCGCCGCACCTGGGCCTGGATCAGCTTCCCGGCCACGCCGATCTGGGTCAGCAGCGCGGAGAGCTGGCCGGTGGCGCCGGGATGGCTGGCCTGGCGCCTGAGGATGTGCTGGGTGAGCGTCGGTCGGTGCATGGGATGCTCGATTCTCCCCCGGCGCCGTAGCCACCACAAGTGGCGTGTTCGGGCCCGGGGGCTCGGGGGGCGGGAGCCCCCCGCGTATACAATGGCCTGTCGCGTTTTGGTCCACGCGCAGAACGGAGAGGGAGATGAAGACCTCGGAGCATCGCGTCCGTCTCGACTACACCGGCTGCCTGAAGGACCGTGTCGGCTCGGCGGGCTTCACCCGGGAGGAGATCGCCGCCGCCTGCCGCCGGGCCGAGCCGGCGGTGCGGAGGCTTCGAAAGAGCCTGGACCGCGGCCGGCACGGCTTCGACGAGGTCCTCGACGACCGGCGGGCGGTCGCCGCCTCCAAGCGCGAGGCCGAGCGGCTGCGGCGGCTGGCCGACACGCTGGTGGTCGACGGGATCGGCGGCTCCGCCCTCGGGGCGCTAGCGCTGCAGACGGCGCTCCGCCCGCCGCGCAAGCGCCTGGTGGTCCTCGACAACGTGGATCCCGAGCGGGTGTCGTCCAGCCTGGCCGGGCTGGTACCCGAGCGCCTGGCGGTCAACGTGGTGACCAAGTCGGGAAGCACCGCGGAGACGATGGCCAACCTCGCGGTCCTGCTGAGCTTCATGGAGAAGCGGCTCGGCCCGCGCCACGTCAGGCGCTGGTGCGCCACCACCGATCCGAAGCAGGGTGACCTGCTGACCCTGGCCCGCCGGCTGGGCTTCCCGACGCTGCCGGTCCCGCCCAACGTCGGGGGGCGCTTCTCCGTGCTGACCCCGGTCGGCCTGCTGCCCGCCGCCTTCCTGGGGATCGACATCGACGCCCTGATGGAGGGCGCCCGGGCGATGCGCCGCCACTGCTGGCAGACCCGCTCCGACCGCAACCTGGGGGTGCTGGGTGCCAGCCTGCTGCACCTGCTGGCGACGAAGCGTGGCCGCGCGATCCAGGTGCTGATGCCCTACAACGACGCCCTGGTGCACCTGGCCGACTGGTACCGGCAGCTCTGGGCCGAGAGCCTCGGCAAGCGGGTCAGCCGGAAAGGGCGGGTGGTGGAGACCGGCCAGACGCCGGTGGTGGCCCTGGGCGCCACCGACCAGCACTCCCAGGTGCAGCTCTACATGGAGGGGCCGCACGACAAGGTGGTGACCTTCCTCGAGGTGGAGGCGTACCGGAAGCAGGTACGGATCCCCAAGCAGCACGCCGACCTCAGGTCGCTGGGCTACCTGGCCGGGCATTCCCTGGGGGAGCTGCTGCTGGCCGAGAAGCGGGGGACCGAGCTGGCGCTGACGTCGGCGGGCCGGCCCAACTTCACCTACCGGCTGCCCGAGGTCAGCGAGCACGTGCTGGGACAGATCATCTACCTCTTCGAGTTCCAGACCGCGCTCTCCGGCGAGCTCTACGACATCGAGGCCTTCGACCAGCCCGGCGTCGAGGCGGGCAAGGTCGCGACCTATGCGCTGATGGGGCGCCCCGGCTTCGAGAAGGAGGCGGCCCGGTTGCAGCGCGAGCTGAAGCGCCGGCGCGCCGTGATCTGAGCGCGGCATGCGCTCGTTCGTGCTGGGCACCGCCGGGCACATCGACCACGGCAAGAGCGCCCTGGTCCGGGCGCTGACCGGCACCGATCCCGATCGCCTCAAGGAGGAGCGGGAGCGGGGCATCACCATCGACCTCGGCTTCGCCCATCTCCCCCTCGAGAAGGCGGTGATCTCCTTCGTCGACGTCCCCGGCCACGAGCGCTTCGTGCGCAACATGCTGGCTGGGGCGCACGGCATCGACGGCGTGCTGCTGGTGGTGGCGGCCGACGAGTCGGTGATGCCCCAGACCCGGGAGCACTTCCACATCTGCCGCCTGCTCGGGATCCCGAGGGGGATCGTGGCCCTCACCAAGTGCGATCTGGCCGATGCCGAGCTGCAGGCGCTGGCCGAGCTCGAGACCCGCGAGCTTCTGGCCGGTTCGTTCCTGGAGGGGGCGGAGGTGGTGCGGGTCTCGGCCAGGACCGGCGCCGGGCTGGCCGAGCTGCGTGCCGCGCTCGGAGAGCTGGCCGCCTCGCCCAGCCCCTTGCCGGCGGGCCTGCTGCGGCTCCCCGTCGACCGGGTCTTCTCAAAGCGCGGCTTCGGGACGGTGGTCACCGGGACGCTGGTTTCCGGGCACCTGGTGGTGGGCGAGGAGCTCGAGCTGCTCCCCGCCTCTCTGCGCACCCGGGTTCGCGGGATCCAGGTGCACGGCGGCCCGGTGGAGGCGGTCGCAGCCACCAGCCGGGTGGCCGTCAACTGTGCCGGTCTCGAGGTGGCGCAGGTGGCGCGCGGGGACGTGCTGGCGCGCCCTTCGTCCCTGCTCGCCACCTCGATGATCGACGTCGAGGTCTCGTTGATCGAGGGGGTCCGGCCGCTCAAGGACCAGGCTCGGGTCCGGGTCCACCTGGCCAGCGCCGAGGTGATGGCCCGGGTCCGGCTGCTCTCGGGCGAGCCGGCGCTCCCGGCCGGCGCCGCCGGCCCGGCGCAGCTACGGCTGGAGCGGCCGGCGGTGGCCGGCTACGGCGACCGGCTGATCCTGCGCTCCTACTCGCCGGCCACCACCATCGGCGGGGCCCGCGTGCTCGATCCGCTGCCGCCGCGGCGACGCCGGCGGGACCCGGCCCGGCTCGCCGAGGTCACGGCGTTGCGGGGCGCGGAGCCCCTGCGCGCGGCGCGATCGATGGTCCTCTCCGCGGGTGCCGCGGGTATCCCCGTCTCGACGCTCTCGGCCCGTGTCACCCAGCCGTTGGACCGAGTGCTGGCGGAGCTGGGAGCGGACCCCGCCTGTGTGCTGGTCGGGGGCGTGGCCGGGGCCTTCCTCTCCCGGCCGGCGGTGGAGGAGCTGGCACGACAGACGACGGCCGCCCTCGAACGCTTCCATGCCAAGGAGCCGCTGCGGCCGGCGATGCCCCGCGAGGAGCTGCGTGGGCGCCTGTTCGCGCGCTGCCCTCCCGGGGCCTTCGAGCGGGTGCTGGAGGATCTGGCGGGCGCGGGCAAGGTCCGGGTGGTCCAGGACGGCCTGGCGCTTCGCCGCCACGTGGTCGAGCTCACCCCCGAGGAGCAGGCCGCCCGCGCCGCCCTGATCGAGGTGGCGACTCGGGCGGGGCTCGAGGGGCTGGATCGGGCGGGCGCCGCCGCGGCCGCCCGGTTGGAGGCCCGGCTGGCCGAGCGGGTCTTGCGCGTGCTCCTGGCCGAGCGGGTGCTGGCCCGGGTCGGCGAGACGCTGCTGGTCCACCGTCCCGCCCTCGAGGCGTTCGCGGCCGAGGTGCGCCAGCGCTGGCCGGCCGGCTCCCGGGTCGACGTGGCGGCCTTCAAGGAGCTCACCGGTCTCACCCGCAAGTACCTGATACCGCTGCTGGAGTACCTCGATCGCGAGAAGGTCACGCGGCGCTCCGGCAACCAGCGCGTCGTCCTCGGCTGACACCTGAGGTAAGCTAGGCCGGCCTCAGGAAGGCGGGAGCGATCGGGTGGTGAAACCTCGTCGAGAGCGGCGGTCGAGCGGGCTGATCCGTGTCCCATTTGTCCAGCTCTGCCACCTCGAGATCGAAGGCGAGAGCGCCCCGCGCCGCGCCTTCCTCGTCAACATCAACATCCTCGGGGCCTACGTGGCGGACGAGGACCCGCCGCCGGTGGGTCAGAGGCTGCGCTGCCGCTTCCGCACCCCGGGCAACGACCTCGACGTATGCGTGGACGCGATCGTGGTCTGGATCAACGGCCACCAGCAGCACCCCGTCCACAGCCTGCCCCGGGGCTTCGGTCTGGAGTTCAAGGACGTGCCCGCCGCGAGCCTGGACCGGCTCAAGGGGATCGTCCGGGAGTACGTCTCCCGCCAGCCGGCCCGCCGCTAGACGCCACGTCGAGTGTTCGTGTCCGGGGGCACGGGGGGCGGTAGCCCCCCGCTCGATAGCGGCGACCGAATTCACTTCGGGCGCCGCGTAACGCTCAGCCGAGCACGGCTCGCACCCCGACTGCCGCCGCGATCGCCAGCACCAGGCAGACCAGCAGGCTGCCGAGGATGGCCCCGGCGAAGGCCAGGTCGGAGGAGTCGTCGAGCACCCGCTCCACGTCGCGGGGGGCCACGCCCCGCAGGTCGCCGCGGCTCGTGAACTGCAGCCGCACCTCGGAGCGAAGGGCGTAGATCAGGACCGCGACGCTGGCGGGAAGGAAGACGCAGGTCAAGACGCCGACCCCGGCGGCCGCGATCAGCAGCAGGCGGGCCCAGGGGCTTCTCTGCCACAGGCCCGCGCCGATGGTCGTGCCCAGCACCAGGAGTCCCAGGCCGCAGAGCACGGGGGCCCACCCCCCGCGGCCGAGGGCGGTCCAGGCCAGGCCACCGACCGCCGCCAGCAGGCCCCCGACCAAGAAGAGGGCCGAAAGCAGCGTGATGGTGAGCGGTCGCGGGATGGCCCCGGTCCGGGACGGCGCCGTCTGCAACGGCGGCGGCACCGGCGGCGCCGGAGGCGCCTGTACGGTCACGTCCGGGAAGCTGACCGGGCCGGGGCCACCGCCAGGGCCCGTCGGCTGGGGGACCGGACGAATGACGCCCGGCTTCGGCAGCGGGTGGGGCGGCTCGCCGATCACCCCGGGTGTCTCGTTCTCCCCCATCAGGAGCGTCATCGGCACGTCGTCGGGGAGCACCTTCAGGGAGACGTCGCCGAGCTGGACGACGTCGCCCTCGTCGAGGGCGGCCCGCTCCACCCGGCGGCCGTTCACCACCACGCCGTTGGCGCTGCCGGTGTCCCGGATGGCGATCCCCTGCGCGCCGGCCTCGAGCACCGCGTGGCGGCGCGAGCACTTGGCGTCGTTGAGGACGATGTCGCAGGACGGATCGCGACCGACGGTGGCCACGGTCCCTTCCAGCTCGATCTCGTGGCGCGTCCCCGTGGGGTAGCGGATCTCGAACTTCACGGTCCCTGGTCTTTCGGTTCGCCTGGGATTCTAGCAGGGTTCCGGCAGCCGGGCGGCCGGACCGGGAACTCGCTTCGGGGAGGCGGTTACGGTAGCATCTTTGATTGTCCACACCTTCTTGTCCGTCGGCACGGGGCTTCTGAAGAGATTCCGCGCCAAGAACCTATGCTCACGCGTGATCAGCACAAGATCCTGAGGACGGCTCCCTGGAAGAGCTCTGCCGAGCTGGATGAGTTCCTGGCCACCGTCGAGCCGGAGGCCGCCGATATCGTCAGGCTGATCTCGCTGGTCTCGGACAAGGGCCTCTCGGCGGACGTGTCCCAGCACCGGATGCGCTGTCTCGCCCTGCGACGCCTGGCCGAGCCGGTGGTCGACCCCACCCTGTTCAGCCACTTCATGCAGGCGTTGCGGCTGCCCGACCGACAGCTCAGAAACGCCCTGGCCCCGCTGCTGGCCAAGGTGGCGGGGGTGGCCCGCCACGGCCAGATCTGCGAGCTGTTCCGCTCGAACGACGAGGAGCTACGGGCGACGGCGGCCAAGATCCTCAAGGACGTCGGCGGCAAGACCGTGCTCCACACCCTGACCGAGATGATGGGCGAGCCGTCGTTCCCGGGGCGCAAGGAGGCGATCGACCTGCTGGCGCCGCTGGCCGGCGCCTGGGCGATCCCGGCCCTGGGCGTGGCGCTGTCCGTCGGCAAGCCGCTCGAAAAGCGCCAGGCCCTGCGCTACCTCGCCGACACCGAGTTCGTGGGCAGCAGCACCACCAGCGCCCTGGACGCCATCCGGACGGTGCTGGCCGACGAGACCGACGCGGTGTCGGCGCAGGCGATCGCCGCCTACTGCTCGCTGTGCACCGAGGAGCGGTATTTCGAGGAGATCGAGCCGCTGCTCGACGCCGGGCGGTCCAGCGTGGTCCGGGCCGCGGTGCTGGGCCTCAAGCACTTCCCGACGCCGCGCTCTCTCCTGGCCCTGGAGCGCAAGCTGCGGCAGGGCCCCACCGACGTGCGCCTGGCCGTGCTCGAGACCCTGGAGCAGATCGCCGACGACCGCATCCTGCCTCCGCTGGTCGAGGCGATGCGGCACAAGAACCTCACCGTCCGGTCGCGGGCGTCGGAGATCCTGTCCCAGCTCAGCAAGTCGGGGAAGCTGAGCATCGCGCGCACCGTCATCTGGCTGCTGCGCACCGGCGACGTGGACCTGCGGCGCACCGCCGCCGACCTGGCGCGCTCGGTCCCCGACCCCGACGGCGAGCTGTGGCCGAAGCTGGTCGGGTTCCTGAGGGACGAGGACTGGTGGGTGCGGGAGCGGGTGGTCGACGCGCTGCTGGAGCTGGCCGGACCCCAGCTCTCGCCGCTGCTGGCCGAGTACCTGTCGGACCCGTCGGACGTGATCCGGCGCTTCGCGATCGAGGTGTTCGGCCGCCTCAAGGACCCCAAGACCCTGGGCCTGCTGGTCCGCACCGCCGGCGCGGACGAGGACTGGTGGGTGCGGGAGCGGGCGGTGGAGGCCATCGCCGCCGTCAACGACCCGCGCGGCATCCCCTACCTGGTCAACCTGATGGTGTCGCGCCCGGACATGCAGGTGGTGTGTCTCCAGGCGCTGGGGGAATGCCGGGCGACCTCGGCGGCACCGCAGGTGATCGAGCTGCTCGCCGCCGACGACCCGGACGTCCGGCTGCAGGCGGTCGAGTGCCTGGGCACGTTCGACGACCCCACCCACGCGCCGGCGGCCGAGGCGCTGGCCAACGACCCGAACCCCAGGGTCCGAGCGGCCGCCGTCTCGCTGCTGACCCGCTGGAACGTGGCCGTCCGGGTCGAGGTGGGGGGCAGCCTGAGCGCCCTGGAGAGGCTGCTGGTGGGCTGCGCCGAGCGCCAGGGGGACGACCTGATTCTGGCCTCCGGGCGACCTCCCTACGTCAAGCGGCTGGGGCGGGTCGAGACGCTGAGCCCCGGCGTGCTCTCCGCGGACCGGGTCGAGGCGCTGCTGATCCCGCAGCTTTCGATGGCGCAGCAGGAGCAGCTCAAGGCGATGAAGGACGTCGACTTCTCCCTGGAGGTGGCCGCCCACCGTCTCCGCTTCCGGGTCAACGTCTTCGCCCAGCTCGGAGGCCTCTCGGCGGTGTTCCGGATCATCAAGGGCACCATCCTGCAGCTCAGCGAGCTGGGCCTGCCCGAGGTGGTCAAGACCTTCCCCGGCTTCCGGGACGGCCTGGTGCTGGTCGGCGGGCCGACCGGGTCCGGCAAGTCGACCACCCTCTCCGCGATCATCGACCACATCAACCGCACCTCGAGCCGGCACATCATCAGCATCGAGGACCCGATCGAGTACCTGCACCCCTCCCGGCGGGGGTTGGTGAACCAGCGGGAGATCGGCACCCACACCCGCTCCGGCCCGAGCGCCCTGCGCTCGACGCTGCGCCAGGACCCCGACGTGCTGCTGGTGGGCGAGATGCGCGACCTGCCCACCATCTCCTTCGCCGTGACCGCCGCCGAGACCGGCCACCTGGTCTTCGGCACCCTGCACACGGTCTCCGTGGACACCACCATCGACCGGGTGGTCAACGCGTTCCCGGAGACGCAGCAGGACCAGGTCCGCTCGATGCTGGCCGACAGCCTGCAGGCGGTGATGTGCCAGCACCTGATCCCCAGAAAGGACGGCACCGGCCGTTGCCTGGCCACCGAGATACTGCTCAACACCGACGCCGTGTCCAACCTGATCCGCAAGGGCAAGGCCTACCAGCTCCCCTCGATCGTCACCACCTCGCGGGAGCTGGGGATGCAGTCCATGGACAGCGACCTCAAGCGGCTCTACCAGGAAGGGCTGGTGTCGGCCGACGAGGTCTACATGCGGGCCGCCAACCGGAAGGAGCTCGAGAAGCTCGAGGAGACGCCGCCCGAGCCGAAGCCGGCCCGACCCGCCGGCCCGGCGCTGGCCCGGCAGTAGCGAGATGGCGCGCCTGGATTCCTTCCTGCGGCTGGTGGTCGAGCAGCGGGCCAGCGACCTGCACCTGGCCTCCGGCAACAAGCCGATCGTTCGCCTCGATGGCCAGCTCACCCGTCTACCGTTCCGGGTCCTCTCCGACCTGGAGACCCGCCGGCTGCTCTTCGAGATCCTGACCCCGGCCCAGCGCGAGACCGTGGAGCGCGACAAGGACCTGGACCTCGTCTACGAGCTGCCCGGGATCGCCCGCTTCCGGGGCAACGTCTTCGTGCAGCACAGCGGGATGGCGGCGGTGTTTCGGGTGATCCCGCTGACCATCCCCACCCTGGACGAGCTGGCCTTCCCGCGGCCGATCCGCAAGCTGCTCGAGCTGAGCAACGGCCTGGTCCTGGTCACCGGTCCCACCGGGTCGGGCAAGACCACCACCCTGGCGGCGATGGTGCAGGAGATCAACCAGCGTTTCCAGCGCCACATCATCACCATCGAGGACCCGATCGAGTTCATCCACGAGCCCGTCAGGAGCGTGGTCACCCAGCGCGAGGTGGGCCGGCACGCCGAGAGCTTCGCGGCGGCGCTTCGCTCTGCGCTGCGCGAGTCGCCGGACGTGGTGGTGGTGGGCGAGATGCGCGACCTGGAGACCGTCTCGCTGGCGCTGTCGGCGGCTGAGACCGGGGTGCTGGTCTTCGGGACGCTGCACACCAACTCGGCGGCCAAGTCCATCCACCGCATCATCGACGTCATGCCGTCGTCGACAAGGGAGCAGATGCAGGCGGTGATCTCGGTGCTGCTGCGCGGCGTGGTGGCCCAGCGGCTCTGCCGGCGCAAGGGCGGGGAAGGCCGCATCGCCGCCCTGGAGATCCTGCTCCAGGACTACGCGGTCGCCAACATGATCCGGGACGACAAGCTGCACCAGCTCGATGCCCACCTCCAGTCCGCCAACCCGAGCACCTCGGGGATGCAGAGCCTGGACCGGGGGCTCCTGGAGCTGGCCACCGAGAACTGGGTCGACGTGGAGGAGGCGGCCAAGCTGGCCATGTACCCAGACAAGCTCCGCGAGCTGGCCAGCCTGGCCCTCAAGGACGATTGAGCACGGATTCCACCCAGGAGAGCCCCCGGGTCCGCGAGGCCCGGGAGCTCGAACGCTCCGGGAAGCGCGAGTGGGCGCTCAAGGCCTTCATCCGCGCCGGCCGCCTGGACGAGGCGGCGCGGGTGGCGCGGGGGCTGGGACGGCCGGAGGAGGCGGCCCGCCTGCAGGCAGAGGCGGGCAACCACTACGAGGCGGCCCTCGCCTATCGGCAGCTCGGCGACTCGGCCCAGTGTCTGGAGAACCTGGTCCGGGTGCCGCGGGAGCATCCTCAGTACCGGGCCGCGGCCCGGGATGCGATCCGCCTGGCCGACGAGCTGGACCATCTCGACCTGCGTATGGACACCTTCCTGGGGGCCTTCGTCTCCTCGGGGCCGCAGGACGAGGAGGAGCTGGAGGCCTTCTACCGGCTGGGGCAGCTCTACCTGCGCCAGGGTTTCCCCGAGAACGCCGAGGAGGCTTTCCAGAAGATCGAGGCGCGGCAGCCCGGGTACCGAGACGTGAGCGGGCTGGTCCAGCAGCAGCGAGAGGAGACCGCTCGCCGGACGCGGGAGTCGCTGGCGGTGCTGGACCAGGACGAGGACCTGCTGGCCCCATTCACGGCCAAGAAGCCCAAGACCGTGGCGCTGCCGGCGCTTCCCGACCTTCCCGAGCCCTCGCTTCCGGCCCCCCCCCCGCCTCTCCCCGAGCCTCCGGGCCTCCCCGAGCCGGCACCCGAGCCTGCGGCCGCCGCGCCGGCCGACCTCAGGGTGGGCGGGCTGTTGGCCCAGCGCTACCGGATCGAGGCCGAGCTGGGCGTCGGGGGGATGGCGGTGGTGTATCGGGCCCTCGACCTGGAGCTCGACGAGCGGGTGGCCCTCAAGGTGTTCAAGCAGCCGGAGGCCGATCCCGCCGCCCTCGACCGCTTCCGGCAGGAGCTCAAGGTCTCACGCCAGCTCGTCCATCCCAACATCGCCCGGCTCTATGACATCGGCGTGCACGCCGGCCTCCGCTACATCAGCATGGAGCTGCTCGAAGGGATGACGCTGGAGACGCGGTTGGCCGATCCGGTCAGCCTCAACGAGGGGCTCGGCTACCTGATCGACGCCTGTGCCGGCCTGCAGGCGGCCCACGACCGGGGCGTGATCCACCGGGACGTCAAGCCCGCCAACCTGTTCATCCTGCAGGACGGCACGGTGAAGGTGATGGACTTCGGGATCGCCAAGCGTCAGGCGGCGCCGGGCCTGACCGTGGCCGGGATGGTGGTCGGGACCCCCGAGTACATGGCCCCCGAGCAGGTCCAGGGCAGCGAGCAGGTGACCCCGGCCGCCGACCTGTACGCGCTCGGTGTGGTGGCCTACGAGATGTTCGTGGGCGAGCGGCCCTTCGAGCACGAGGAGTTGGTCCCGCTGCTGCTGATGCAGGTTCAGCAGCAGCCCAAGCCCCCGCGCTCGGTGGTTGCCAGCTTCGACGACATCCTCGAAGCGATCATCCTGAAGCTGCTGGAGAAGGAGCCGATGCGCCGCTTCAGGAGCTGCCGGGAGCTGGCGGGGGAGCTGGACGCCCTGCGCCAGGGTTACCGCCCCCTCTGACGCCCCCCACTCCGGCCGCCCCGCTTGCATCGCGACCTCCGAGGCCCTACCGTATGTCTCACCCATGCGACACCCACCACGGACGCCTGAACCCTCCTGGTACCTCAGGGGACTGGGGGAGGGGGAGCGGGTCTGGATCATCGAGATCACCAAGATCCCTTTCCGCGTCGGCCGTCGCCCTGGTCTCGATCTGAGCCTGCCCGCCGAGTCGGTCTCCGGCGAGCACGCCGAGCTCTATCACGAGGGCCCCAGCCTGAGGCTGCGCGACCTCGGGAGCACCAACGGCACCTTCGTCAACCGCCAGCGGATCCAGGACGCCGAGGTCCACGACGGAGACGTGGTGCACTTCGCCGATCTCGAGTTCCAGCTTGGCCAGATGGAAGACCGGAACCGGCCCCGTCGGACCACGGCCGTGGTCCCGAAGCTCCCGGCGGAGGTCCGCTTCGTCCAGGGGACGCGCGAGCTGGGCGAGCTGATCCGCGACCGGGCGGTGGCCTCGGTCTACCAGCCGATCCTGGAGCTCCCCAGCCGGAAGGTCATCGGATACGAGGCGCTCGGCCGCGGCCGCCACCCGGGTCTGCCGCAGGGGCCGAGCGAGCTGTTCAAGATCGCCAAGAGCGTCAACCGCGAGGTGGAGCTGTCCGCGCTGTTCCGCGAGCAGATCCTGGAGACGGTCTGCGAGCGCCACGACCTGCCGGCCCTGTTCCTGAACACCCATCCCTCGGAGGTGGGCCAGCCGGACCACCTGTGGGCCACCATCGACGCCGCCCTGTCCACCTGCAAGCTCAAGCTGGTGATCGAGATCCACGAGGCCGCCATCGTCGAGATCAAGGGGATCGCCGAGCTCAAGCAGCGTCTGGCCAGCCTCGGCGTCCAGCTCGCCTACGACGACTTCGGCTCGGGCCAGGCGCGGCTTCTGGAGCTGGCCGAGGTGCCCCCGGACTACCTGAAGTTCGACATCCGCTTCGTCCGCGGCATCGACCAGGCCTCGGCGTCGAAGCGCCGCCTGCTGGGCTCGCTGGTGAAGGCGGCGCTCGACCTCGGCGTGAGCGCCCTGGCCGAGGGCATCGAGACCGAAGGCGAGGCCGCCGTCTGCGAGGAGCTGGGCTTCACCCATGCCCAGGGCTTCTTCTACTCGTACCCGATCCCCGTCGAGGAGATCGCTCTCCCGAACGGCGAGCGGCCTCCCAAGGCTCCCTGAGCGTTCCCGAGGCCGTCGCTTGCCACGGGATGTCGCGCCCGTGGCGCTGGAGGTGAGGTTTGAGCCGTCCTTACGAGCGTGAGCGGCAGGTGGCGATCGACGCGGTCCGGAGGGCCAGCGCCGTGTGCGGGCAGGTCCAGGCCAACCTGGTCACCGCCGAGACCCTGGAAAAGAAAGACAAGAGCCCGGTGACGGTGGCCGACTTCGCCTCCCAGGCCATCGTCAGCTCGGTGCTCGCTGCGGCGTTCCCCGACGACCCGCTGGTGGGCGAGGAGGAGGCGGCGGAGCTCCGATCGGAGAAGCGGGAGCGGGAGCGGGGGCTGGTGGTGGGCCACGTCGGCCGGGGGCTGGGGATCGAGGCCGATCCCGAGGCGGTCCTCTCCTGGATCGATCGCGGCGCCGGTCCCTGCCCGTCCTCCGGCCGCTTCTGGACCCTGGACCCGATCGACGGCACCAAGGGCTTCCTGCGCGGGGAGCAGTATGCGGTGGCCCTGGCCTTGATCGAGAACGGGCAGGTGGTGCTCGGCGTTCTCGGCTGCCCGAACCTCGAAGACGGCCGGGGCGGAATGGGGGCGCTGGTGGTGGCCAGCCGCGGGCGCGGCGCCTTCGGCCTATCGCTGGGGTCCGGCGGGGAGGAGCGGCAGGTACACGTGCGCGAGGTCACGGATCCGGCCCAGGCGCGCCTGACCGAGTCGGTGGAGGCCGCCCACTCGGACCACGACAAGGCGTCTCTGATCGCGCGCCGCCTCGGCGTGACCCAGCCCGGGGTGCGCATGGACAGCCAGGCCAAGTACGCGGCGGTGGCCCGCGGCGACGCCGACGTCTACCTGCGGCTCCCCACCCGCCCCGGCTACCGCGAGAAGATCTGGGACCACGCCGCCGGCAGCCTGGTGGTGACGGAGGCCGGCGCCACGGTCAGCGACGTGGACGGCCGTCCCCTCGACTTCGCCCGCGGTCGCACCCTGGACGGGAACCGGGGGGTGGTGGTCGCGCCGGCGGCCATCCATCAGGCGGTGCTCGACGCGGTTCGTGAGGAGGGGATCGGGTAGGCGGCCCTAGCGTCGCTTCGATGCCCGCATGGGCGCCGGCTTGGACCTGGGCGTCGGCTCGGCCGACTGCGCTCCCGCGGCCTTGAGGTGTTCGGCGAGCTTCCGGTCGGGGCCCTCGATGTGCTCCAGCAGCCACGGCCGGAGCTCGCCCATCAGGCCGGCGGCCGAGCGCGGCTTGCCCGAGGCGTAGAGGCCGCGCAGGTGGTCGAGCTGACCGACCAGCCGCTGGTGCTCCCGCACGTGCGAGTCCCGCTCCGGGTGGGCGGCCTCGTCCATCAGCCGCTCCTCGACCGCGAAGTGCTCCCGGGTGCGCTCGAGCAGGCCGCCCATCAGCTCGGCGAGCATGACCGGGTCGGCACCTCGCCTGACGGCGTTCTCGATCGCCTCGACGCTGCGCACCATGCGGCGGTGATCCGCGTCGATGGACTCGATGCCCAGCGAGAGGTCCGACGCCAAGCCTGTGTCGTCAGCGGTCACGCTCTCCCGTTCCCTCCGAGGCAGACTTGGAGCGAGGTTACGTCAGTTGGCCCGCTGGGCGCAAACCTCTCCCACGATCCGTCCTTCGCCCTCGGAAGGATATCGGATATCCTCCCGCCAGATCGCCTGCAGGCGGGGCCGTCTCGGCTGTGGGCGTCGTTCGACGGTGGGGAGGTGGGCATGACGGGTAGGGGAGTGGCGCTGGTGGCGACCGCAGCCGTGCTCCTGATCGGAGCGAGCTCGGCGCAGAAAGAGTCCGATGCGGTCCTCGAGGCCACGCTGAAGAACGTGGCAGCGGACTTCTTGACCGACGACGTCCAGGCCATCGGAACGGTCGCCTGCGTCCAGCTCCGGTCGGGCGAGGAGTCGGAGGGCTCGCCCAGCGAGATCCCGGAGGGCTTCACGGCCATGTCGAAGATCCGCCGCGCCGCCGAGTGCAAGGCGGAGCCGGACGGGGCCTACGAGCTGGGCACCCACGCGCCGGCCTTCATCATCACCGTGGGACCCATAGAGTGGAAGTCGGGCGACGAGGCCCACGTGCACGTGCGGTACTTCCGCTCGCAGAAGGACACGGGGAGCCGCGTCTACCGCGTGGTGCGAGAGGCCTCCGGCTGGATCTCGCTGGGCCAGATAATCCAGATGTCGCCTGCATGAGGTGAGGCGGGGCCGCGAGATCGCTACGCTCTCGCTCCGCAACTGCGTGTCAGGCGGACAGAGCCGAGGCTGACGGGTGGCCGCGCGTTTGCCGAAGTGGACGGAGCGGGACTTCGAGCAGTTGTCCTGGCACGACAACCACGTCCATGGGATCCGAATCGTGGGCGGCGAGGACGGGCATGGCGAGCTGGTGCTGGACATTGATCACATCGTCGAATGGCAGTGCCCGCCAGACGGTTCGTTCGGCTTTCGTGTCGCCCCTGCGACGCTCACGTTCCACGAGGTGATGGATCTCTGCATCGGGATCGACTACTCGGCGGTGACCGCGGGGATTGTCCCACCATCGATCGGCGAGATCGTGCAGGAGAAGGGCGGGAGCACGGGCGACGACGCCCAGCACCGGTGGCGCATCAAGATCAACTGGCCGGTGGGAGAGATCACCTTCGCAGCCCGTGGCTTCACGCAGGTCCTGCGGGCCGAGCCGGTGGTGATCGGCGAGCAGTGTCTTGACCCGGCACGACGTGAGTAGAAGCTCGCGCCCCAAGGACGCCGTCGCGCCGGAATCGGAGCCCACGGCGACTGTCGCCACCTTCCTCAGCCCGGCACACGCGCACGCCTGCCAGGGCGCCCTCGAGGACGCCGGACTGGAGGTCTGGGTCATCGACGAGATGCTGGGAACCACGTACGCGGTGGGTATCGGGACGCGGGTCCTGGTCCGACAGCAGGATCTCGAAGCGGCGCAAGCCGTCCTGGATGGGCTGGAGGACGTCCCCATCACCGCCGATGCGCTGCCCCCGGAGCTGGCGGAGCCTCCGTGTCCCGCCTGCGGCTCCGCGAAGGTGACGCAGTTCGTCGCGATGGACGACGGCCTCTGGAAGTACCGGTGCACGGAGTGCTCGAACGAGTGGTCCGACGATGACGAGCCCGCCTGACCAGCCGACCAACCCGTCAACCACGGGGTCGCTCGGCAGCTACCACTGGGCCGAGGACTGGGAGGCGGACCTGGGTGCCACCGAGGTCGTTGCTGCGTTGGCGGGCCGTCTGGTCGGCCTTCGCGGCGTCTGCGTGTCGTGGGATGCGGGTCTCCTCGACCCAGCAAGACTCGAGCAACCGGGATGGAGTCTGGTGGCGGCCTACGCATTGTCGCCGGAGCTCGACGAGGCCACCCTGCAGGCATGGCCCACCTCCGGCGGGGACTGGGACGAGTGGTACCTCTTCTCGGAGCCGCCTCTCCTGAGGGGCCGCCTGCACGCCTTCTGCAACTACCCGGCGCTGTCGGTGGGGCAGGCAGCCGAGCTTCGAGAATGGCCGACGGGCTTCGATCTCCAGGCGCAACTGGAGCGGAACCGTCCCCGTCTCGTGGTCGGCGAAGGGACGCGCCTGTTCGCCCTCACGCCCGAGCTGTCGGTTGTGGAGGAGTTCCAGGGATTGTGTGCGCGCCATAGATCCGGAGGTGAGACCTCCGAAGCGTGATTCCGCCATGGGCGGACTCGCCTTGGAGGGCCACACGGGGGCAAGATCGGCATGGCCCCGTACCTCGTCGTCTTGTCGACGACAGGCGAGTCTGGCCCGTGTGCGGAAACACCCGAGGCGCGGCACGGAGCGGCCTCTCAGGCAGGCTCCTCGTCAGGCACGAACACCGTGTCCACCGCGACGGCCGCCGCGATCAGCAGCTCACCGTCCGGCTTGGTGGCCGTGATGGTCGCCCGGTAGATCCACCCTCCGGGCACGGCAAGCCGATCCGTTCGCTCGAGGCTGCCGCCTATGGCTCCTTCAGTGACGACTTCCCAGCCCTTCATGGCCAGAAGGTTACCTGCGGCTCTGCCGCCCGCGCCGGCCCTTGTGACAGTTCAGGGTGGTGTCCCAAGCGGTGGCGGGGAAGCCCTGGGCATGCCGAGGGCCGCGCTCCGAGTCCATGCAAGCGGTAGGCACCGAGCAGCCAAACGGGCCGTGCGCGACCGCTCGGGCCTTGGTGGCGGCAGCGGTGGTGATCGCCCTGGCGGCGGGATATTCCCCTTCACGGAGCCCAGGCTGTGGCCAACCAGGTCAACGCCCTCGAGGCTCCGTTGGCAGACAAGAACGAGGGCTTCTCGCTCGCGAACTTCGTGATCGTCGTAGTCGGCGGAGCGCTGTGTGCCCGGGCACTCCTGTCGTCGGTACACTGGTTCGCAGAGAAGGTGGGTGGCGGTCTCTGGGCGGCGCGCCGCTGCGCATTCGGCGGCGGCACGACACGCGAGGCGGGCGAGCCAGAGCAGACCGCGACCGTCCCTATGGCTTGTTGGAGTTGGTGTCAGGGGCGGAATTGAACCGCCGACACGCGAATCCTGAGTCCTAGGGGAGCGAGCGGACATTCTGCACCATTTGCGTGAACCCTTGTCAATACTGGACGGAATCGCAGGCCGGGAAGGCGTCCGGACCCGTTCGGACAGGTATCGAAAGGATGGCCACAGAACAGCCACAGCCGGCGAGGCCGAGAAGATTCGCGTGGCGGGGGTGCGCAGCCGACGAGGCACGCGGTCTGGATCGTGGGGTTGCCGGTACGTCTCGTCCGTGACCCGGGTGCGGTGATCGGAGCCGACACAGGGGGGGTGAGCCTCGGCGGCACGCCATCTGGAAACTAGGCACCTGTGGGCACCGTCGCGCTCATGCTCCAAGGGGAGGACGCAGAAGTGACGGGCAGCGGCGCCCGCCGGAGACCCGTCCGGGGGCTTCTCTTCTCTCTTGTCATTCCGCCCTAGGTATACAATGCGAACTAGAGGGGTCGGCAGCAGCCGGGGGGGGCGGCGAATGAGGATTCGGGCATTTCTGTGAAGTACTGGCCGAAATCCGGCGCACAAGAGAGAGACTACCGAAGCAGGCCCCCCGAAGTGGCGTCCCCACAAGACGCCCTGTCCGAAGATGACCATAGAGGAGCGAGATAGGCTGTTGGCCAGCTCGGTCCCCGAGAATCCAGCCCGCCCCGAATCGCGGCGCTTCGCGCTAAGGCGCGCTCAGGGTGGCATCGAGTGCTTCGCGGCTCAGCTCACCCAGTGGGAACAGGGCGAGCCGGTCTTTCACGGCTACCCGATATCTCACGTCCCGCCAGGGGTGCTTCGCGTGTTCAGAGATCAGGGCCTGATCACCGCCGCTGAGTTCAAGCGGCTTCTCCGGAGCTGACCAATGCAGTTCGGCAACCAGTTGTCTCTTGCCGTCGAGCTGGATCCCCTCCAGCCAACGTGGGAACGGCGGTATGCACCAGAGAGGGAGGCATGGGCTCAGCTCCGAGTCTGGATTGGTGGGAAGAACCTCTGCCGACACACCTTGCCGGGAGCTGACCAGATAGTCGACGCAGTGAACGTACCCCTGGCGCCGATGGCCGACTGGCTCGTTCGCTCTTGGCTGCACCTGCTATTCGAAGAACGTCCCTCACTGTTCAGTGTGGCCGATCGTCTACACGAGAGCTACGATCGCTGGGGCAGAGTAGTCCCGCATGCAGATGTGGGCGAGGACGCATGGTACGACGCTCGCGACGAGTGGTGGTCTCGCCATTTCGTCCTGGCCGGAGCCGACGGCGCCTATCTCCCGGACATGGCTCTTGTTCGCGACGGAGAGAAGCTCCTCGTCGATTGGGCCCGGCCGAGCCGCATCACGGACTCTGATCCTGAGTTCGTGTGCTCAGAAGGCCGAGGGAGCTTGGATTGGGACGAAGCCGACGACACGCTTTCCGGTTTCGTCGCGTACGTGGCTGAATGCCTGCGAGATGCCGGCTTGTCGGACCTCTATCAGTGGGTCGCTCACAAGGATCCGCTCCGCCAGCTCCCGAGGGAGATACTCAAGGCGTTGCCGCTGTACACGGGCCGATCGGATAGGGAACTGCTGAGTCTCGCTCGGGTGTCGGATCTGGCGTCACTGCCACGGGCACTTGGGCTTGAGGCCGAAGCGGACGACCCGGCCGCGAGCCCCATCACCCAGACGCTTCGCGATCTGCCCGCAGGCATGCCCATGGACTTCGGAGACACGCTCGCGGCGCTGGACGCGAACATCCAGGGGGCCGGTGGCCCGCTGAAACGACTTCGGGACGTCGCGAGAGACGCCCAACGAGGAGCGGAGGACGACATCAAGGAGGGCTATCTCACCGCTGTTGCCATGCGGAACGATCTTGGTCTGGACGGCAAGCCCGTTGACGATGTCGGGGAGATCCTCCGTCTGCTTGAGATCAAGTCGAAGACCGTGGCGGTTGTGGCGAAGGACGCGCGCATGATAACCGGGCTTCGGGAAGGTCAAGGTGCCGCCACGATCGTGCTGGACTCGCCTCGAACCAAGGACGAGTGGGGACGAAGGTTCGAGCAGGTTCGAGCGCTGGGGCATCTCCTCCTGGATCCAACGAGAGGAGGAGCGCTAGGTGCCGCATCGTCCTCGTTTCCGACTGGGCGCCGCAGTCGCCGATCAGGCGCCTTCGCTGCTGAGTTCTTGCTTCCCAGGACCGCTCTGGACGAAGTCACCGAGGGCAGGCTTGACAAGGGTGCAGAGCCGAAGGTGTTCGAGCGCCTCATGCGCCGGTACGGTGTGGGCGCACAGACGGCGGCCTACCATCTCTGGAATGGCGACCTTCTCTCAAGCCGTTCCGTGCGAGATCAACTGATCGAAGAATACGCCCACTTCTCCTGAGGGTAGGCCCAGTTATTGACGGTCGTCGCCTGCGCGACGTGTGCAGACAGGGAACTGGGTCTGTTCTCCCTCGCGGCGGGCGCACTCCTCAGACGCCGCGCCCTCCCCGGTGGCCCGTGGGCACCATCGCGGAGGTGGCCGGTTGAAAGGGCAGTGGCCTGGGAGTCACCGGCGATCAGCCAGGACAGTCGCTGGTGGAGTTGGTGGCCAGGGGCGGAATCGAACCGCCGACACGCGAATTTTCAGTCCGCTGCTCTACCAGCTGAGCTACCTGGCCCCAGTGGCAACCCAGGATTGAACCACGGCCGGCGAAGCGGGTCAACCCCACAGGCCGAAGGATCCGGGTCTTGCTAGAGCATTCGCACCATGGCGGTATTGTCCAGGCCCCATCTATCATAAGTAGGTCAAAGGAGCGTGATGCAATGAGCGAATACGTCTCGACCCTGATGGCCGACGTCAAGGCCAAGAACCCCGCGGAGCCCGAATTCCACCAGGCCGTCCAAGAGGTCGCCGAGTCCCTGGCGCTGGTGCTCGACCGGCATCCCGAGTACCGCCACTCCAAGATCCTCGAGCGGATCATCGAGCCCGAGCGCGTGCTGATGTTCCGTGTCCCCTGGATGGACGACCAAGGCCAGGTCCACATCAACCGCGGCTTCAGGATCGAGATGAACAGCGCCATCGGCCCCTACAAGGGTGGCCTGCGCTTCCACCCCTCGGTCAACCTCGGGATCCTGAAGTTCCTGGCCTTCGAGCAGGTCTTCAAGAACTCGCTGACCACGCTGCCGATGGGCGGCGGCAAGGGCGGCTCCGACTTCAACCCCAAGGGCAAGAGCGACAACGAGGTGATGCGCTTCTGCCAGAGCTTCATGACCGAGCTGTTCCGGCACATCGGGCCCAACACCGACGTGCCGGCCGGCGACATCGGCGTCGGCGGGCGGGAGATCGGCTTCCTGTTCGGCCAGTACAAGCGCCTCCGCAACGAGTTCAGCGGCGTCCTCACCGGCAAGGGCCTGAACTGGGGCGGCTCGCTGATCCGCCCCGAGGCCACCGGCTACGGCTCCGTCTACTTCGCCGCCGAGATGCTCTCGACCCGCAGCCAGACCCTGGAGGGCAAGACCTGCCTGGTCTCGGGCAGCGGCAACGTGGCCCAGTACACCGTCGAGAAGCTCCTCGACCTCGGCGCCAAGCCGGTCACCCTCTCCGACTCCGCCGGCTTCATCTACGACGAGGCCGGGATCGACCGCGACAAGCTGGCCTTCGTGATGGAGCTCAAGAACCAGCGGCGCGGCCGGATCAAGGAGTACGCCGACAAGTACAAGACCGCCACCTACGCCGCCGCCAACCCGAGCCTCGACCACAACCCGCTCTGGGACCACAAGGCCGACGCCGCCTTCCCGAGCGCCACCCAGAACGAGATTGGCGGCAAGGACGCCGCCAATCTCCTGAAGAACGGCGTCTTCGTGGTCTCCGAGGGCGCCAACATGCCCACCACCCTGGAAGGCGTCGAGCTCTTCCTGGACAAGAAGATCCTCTACGGCCCCGGCAAGGCCGCCAACGCCGGCGGCGTGGCGGTCTCCGGCCTGGAGATGGCCCAGAACAGCATGCGCTTCAACTGGATCCGGGAGGAGGTCGACCACCGGCTCCAGATCATCATGAAGAGCATCCACCAGGCCTGCGTCCAGACCTCCGAGCGGTTCGGCTGCCCCGGCCACTACGTCAACGGAGCCAACATCGCCGGCTTCCTGAAGGTGGCCGACTCGATGATCGACCAGGGCCTGGTCTAGCCGTCCCCTCCGGCCCCACTCCCGCCCGGCGGCCCAAGCCCCCCGGCTCCAGGGGCTTGGGCTCCCGAGGCGGGCCGGACTAGAATCAGAGGTCCGGCAGCCTTGCCCCCAGGGTGTGGGGTCTTCCTGCGCGCGCCGATACCGAGAGCATTGATGATGGAGCCCACCACCAAAGGAGCCCACCACCTTCAGGACTTCCATGACCTGATGCGCTTCAGGATCATGGACATCCTGCTGGTGTGCAGCCCCTACGACCTGTTCATCCTCGAGGAAGCCGGCCACCTCAACGAGCGCATGCTCGGCGAGTACCGCAACCTCGACCTCCACTACAGCCCGGGGCTGACCGGCGCCTCTAGCGGGACCGAGGCGCTGGAGCTGCTGCGCAAGCGGCGCTTCAACCTGGTGATCACCGCCCCCCAGCTCGGCGACATGTCCGCCTTCGACCTGGCCCAGAAGATCCGGGCCGAGAAGCCGGACCTGCCGGTGGTGATGCTCGGCTACGACAACCGGGAGCTCAAGGAGCTGGTGGCGCGCCACGACACCTCCGAGCTGGACGGCGTCTTCCTGTGGCAGGGCGACGCCCGGATCCTGCTGGCGATCATGAAGGTCATCGAGGACCGCCGCAACGTCGCCCACGACACCCGCACCGTGGGCGTCCAGGTGGTGATCCTGATCGAGGACAGCGTCCGCTACTACTCGTCGTTCCTTCCCGTGATCTACGCCGAGCTGTTCCACCAGTCGCGGCGGGTGATCTCCGAGGGGGCCAACATGACCCTCAAGATCACGCGCATGCGGGCCCGCCCCAAGATCCTGCTCTGCACCAGCTTCGAGGAGGCCTGGAAGGCGTTCTCGGCCTACAAGGACGACGTGCTCGGGGTGATCTCCGACATCGAGTTCCCGAAGGGCGGCCAGCTCGATCCCGAGGCTGGGGTCGAGCTCGCCCGCAAGGTCCAAGACGAGCTCGCCGACATCCCGGTGGTCCTGCAGTCGGCCCGCCCCGCCTACCGGGATCTGGCGGCGTCGGTGGGGGCGGCCTTCCTGCTCAAGGGCTCGCCGGTGCTGCTGAACGACCTGCGCCGCTTCATGCTGAGCGACTTCGGCTTCGGCGACTTCGTCTTCCGGCTGCCCGACGGCCGGCAGGTGGCGCGGGCCGCCGACCTGCGGACGCTGGAGAAACGCCTGGTCGAGGTGCCGGCCGAGAGCATCGCCCATCACTCGGCGGGCAACCACTTCTCCCGCTGGCTCAAGGCCCGCACCGACTTCTCCCTGGCCCACGCCCTCAGGCCCCGCAAGCTCTCCGACTTCAAGGACGTCGAGGAGCTGCGCCGGTTCCTGATCGACTCCATCTCCGCCTACCGGGAGGACCGCAGCCAGGAGGCGGTGGCCGACTTCGACCGCGACGACCTGGAATCGACCAACGACATGTGCCGGATCGGCGGCGGCTCGCTGGGGGGCAAGGCCCGAGGCCTGGCCTTCGCCCGCCTGCTGATGGGGGGGCGCCGGCTGCGCACTCGTTACCCCGGGATCCGGGTCTGGGTCCCGCCCTCGGCGGTGCTGGCGACCGACGTCTTCGACCAGTTCCTGGAGGAGAACGGCCTGCGCGACCTGGCCATCCAGAGCACCGACGACGCCGAGCTCCGTCGCCATTTCGAGCAGGCGGTCTTCCCGGAGCGGGCCCGGCGCGATCTGGCCGCCTACCTCCAGATCGCCCGCTACCCGCTGGCGGTGCGCTCCTCGAGCCTGCTCGAGGACTCGCACAACCAGCCGCTGGCCGGGGTCTACGACACCTTCATGCTGTCGAACATGCACTCCGACCCGGCGGTGCGCCTGGCCCAGCTCATCCGGGCGGTGAAGCGGGTCTACGCCTCCACCTTCTCGCAGCGGGCCCGCGCCTACCTCCGGGCCACCCCCTACCGTTTGGAGGAGGAGAAGATGGCCGTGATCATCCAGAAGATGGTCGGGTCGGCCCACGGCAACCGCTTCTATCCCACCTTCTCCGGTGTGGTGCGCTCCCACAACTTCTACCCCACGCCGCCGCTCAAGGTGGAGGACGGGATCGCCGCGGTGGGGCTGGGGCTCGGCCGGATCGTGGTCGAGGGCGGCAACTGCCTGCGCTTCTCACCCTCCTACCCGAACCACGTCCTCCAGCTCTCCTCGGTCAGCGACGCCCTCAACAGCACCCAGCGCGAGTTCATCGCCCTCGAGCTGGAAAAGGGCGGGCGTGACGGGGACGGCGCCGAGATGCGCGAGGTCCGCTTCGGCCTCGGCATTGCCGAGGAGGATGGCACCCTGGAGCCGCTGGCCTCGACCTACTCGTTCGAGACCGACGCCCTCCACGACGGGACCTCGCGCTCCGGGCCCCGGGTGATCAGCTTCGCGCCCATCCTCAAGCAGGGCCTGTTCCCATTGTGCGAGGTGCTGAAGGAGCTGATGGAGATCGGCCACGAGGGGATGTCGACTCCGGTAGAGATCGAGTTCGCCGCCAACCTGACACCGTCTCCCGGCGAGCCCCGCAAGTTCGCCTTCCTCCAGATCCGTCCGGTGGTGGTGTCCCACGAGGACGACGACATGGCGGTGGGGGACGTGGGCCTCGAGCGGGTGCTCTGCCACAGCAGCGCGGTGCTGGGGCACGGGTCGATCGAGGGGATCCGCGACCTGGTGGTGGTGGACTTCAAGCGCTTCGAGCGAGCCCGCAGCCGGGAGGCGGCGCTGGAGGTGGCCCGCTGCAACGCCGAGCTGCAGGCGGCCTCCCGACCCTACCTGCTGGTCGGCGTGGGCCGCTGGGGGTCCAGCGATCCGTGGCTGGGCATTCCGGTGACCTGGGAGCAGATCTCCGGGGCCCGGGCCATCGTCGAGGCCGGGTTCCGGGACTTCAAGGTGAGCCCGTCCCAGGGGACCCACTTCTTCCAGAATCTGACCTCGTTCAACGTCGGCTACTTCACCGTCAACCCGGAGGCAGGCGAGGGCTGGGTCGACTGGGACTGGCTGGAGACCCAGCCCGCCTACTACGACCGGTCCGGTGTGCGGCACCTGCGCCTGGACCGGCCGGTGCAGGTGCGCATGAACGGCCGGCGCAACGAGGGCCTGATCCTGAAGCCCGACGCCTAGCCCTTCTTCTTCTCCCGGGCCGGAGCCGCCGCCTCGGCCGTGTCGCCCGTCTCGGCGGCAGGCTTGGGCTCCGGGTTGCCGGGGAGGGGCAGCCCCAGGCCCTTCCGCAGCCGGATCTCGACATCGTTGCGGATGTCGGGGTTGTTGCGCAGGAACTGGCGGGCGTTCTCCCGGCCCTGGCCCAGCCGCTCCCCGTCGAGGGAGTACCAGGCCCCCGACTTCTCGACCACGCGCTGGGCGACGCCGAGGTCGATCAGGTCGCCTTCCTTGCTGATCCCCTCCCCGTAGAGGATGTCGAACTCGGCGTCGCGGAACGGGGGAGCCACCTTGTTCTTGACCACCTTGACCTTGGTGCGGTTGCCGATCACGTTGTCGGTGTCCTTGAGCGAGGCGATGCGACGGATGTCGAGGCGGATCGAGGCGTAGAACTTCAGGGCACGGCCGCCGGTGGTGGTCTCTGGGTTGCCGAACATGACGCCGATCTTCTCCCGGAGCTGGTTGATGAAGATCAGGCAGGTCTTGCTCTTGGAGACGATCGAGGTCAGCTTGCGCAGGGCCTGGCTCATCAGCCGCGCCTGCAGCCCCATGTGGGCGTCGCCCATCTCCCCTTCGAGCTCGGAGCGCGGCACCAGGGCCGCCACCGAGTCCACCACCAGCACGTCGACGGCGCCGGAGCGGATCAGGACCTCGGCGATCTCGAGCGCCTGTTCGCCGCTGTCCGGCTGGGAGACCAGCAGGTTGTCGGTGTCCACGCCCAGCTTGCCCGCGTAGACCGCGTCCAGGGCATGCTCGGCGTCGACGAAGGCGGCCATGCCACCGCGACGCTGGGCCTCGGCGATCACGTGCAGGGCCAGCGTCGTCTTGCCGGACGACTCCGGCCCGAAGATCTCGCACACCCGTCCCCGGGGCAGCCCACCGACGCCGAGCGCCGCGTCCAGCGAGAGCGAGCCGGTGGGGATCGCCGGGACGTCGACCTTGTCCCGGCTGCCGAGGCGCATGATCGACCCCTTGCCGAACTGCTTGTCGATCTGCGCCAGGGCGGCCTCGATGGCCTTGGCCCGTCCGTTCGTGTCTTCTGCCATTTGGGTCTGCCTCTCCTCTCGCGTTCGCGCGCTCTCCGGAAAGCCCCACTCCGAGGCCCCCGACCTGAGGGCATCTTAACCTCGGGACCACCCCTGTCGGGTCCGCACCCGGGCCCGGAAACTCGGCCTCGATGTTTCGAAACCCGGACGCCAAGGTGGTCTGTGCCGCGGACCCGTCCGTTACCGATACTTCCCAGTCCGGGTTCTGCCACACTCCCTCAACTCACTAATAATCAGCGAGTTGAGTGGCATGTGTCCGCTCTGACACGAGGTCACGGTTGTTGACAAAAAAGGGATGGCTTCGCTGAAGGTCGCTCTGCTAAAATGACTTCCGGCTCAAGAGTTGGCGTTTCGCAACTTCGAGGTGGTCGAGCCGACCAAGGAGGAGGCGTGAAGACAGGACGGACCGGAACACAGCGAGGAAGCAGGAACCGTTCCCGGACTCAGGCCTCCCGTTCCAAGGGCAGAAGCCACGCCAAGGCGACACCCAAGAAGAACAAGAGACCCGTGTCCACCAAGAGCAAGAACCAGAAAGCCAGCTCCAAGGTGAGCCGGACGGCAACGCCGGCCCGTCGCCAGGCCTCTCCCCTGCCCACACAGCGTCCGGCCCGCGTGGCGCGTCCGCTGCCGCCTCCGTTCCCGGTGCGTCACGTGGCTGCGCCGCGGCCGGCCGTGGTGGCCCCCGCCCGTTCGATGCCGCCTCTCGTCGAGGGGCGCAAGCCCGTCGAGATCCCGCCGCCGTACGTCGTCCCGGCCCAGGAGTTCGGCGAGGCCGGTGTGATCCTGGCGATCACCTACTCGATCCGGGAAGGGCGTCGGCCCGAGTTCTACGAGCTGATGAAGGAGCTGAAGCCACTGCTCAGCGCGATCGGCGGCGCCGACTGCACGGTCTACGAGGACCGCAGCCGGGCCAGCTACTTCATGGAGGTCTTCCGCTTCAAGGACGAGGCGGAGTTCACGGCGTTCGACGACAAGTTCCACAAGGACCGGAAGATCGCGGCCATCTACTCGCTCCTCGACGACATCGTCGAGGCCGAGAAGAGCGACTTCAAGATCTTCGAGCGGCGTCTTTAGCGGCGCCCGAAGTGAATTCGGTCGCCGCTATCGAGCGGGGGGCTCCCGCCCCCCGGACCCCCGGACCCGAACCCGTCGCCCGAAGCTGAGTCTCGGTCGCCGCTATCGAGCGGGGGGCTCCCGCCCCCCGGACCCCCGGACCCGAAC
>CAZNNH010000028.1:0-51068 GCA_964574335.1 uncultured Acidobacteriota bacterium
GACTGTGGAACGATGGGTGTTGTGAGCTACTCCGTCTCAACCCTCACCTGCACGTGGTGGCTCTCGACGGGGCCTGGTACGAGGAGGGTGGCGAGCTGTGGTGGTGGTGGGTCGGGCACCTGAAGACCAGCGAGGTGGGCGGCGTGCTGGAGAGGACCGTCAGACGTTTCGAGCGGCACCTGCGGCGAAGGGGCCTGCTGCGGCTGGACGAGGACGACGGCGACCCGGACCTGCCTGGCGATCCCGAGAACAACCTGGCTGCCTCGGCGGTCTCGGGCCAGACACCGCCCGCGGGGCCGCAGTGGGTGAGGGGCCTGGCACCGCTCGAGCCACAGCCACTCGCCTACGACAAGCCGTTGTGCGCTTCGCTGTGTGGGTTCACGTTGCACGGGGCGACTCGTGCCGGAGGGCTGGACTCGGCGGGGCGAGAGGCGCTGCTGTGCTACGTGCTGCGGCCACCCATCGCGCAGGAGCGCCTGGAGCATCGCCCCGACGGTTGTGTGCGCATCATCTTGAAGAAGGCATACCGGGACGGGACGGTGGCGGTGGACATGGACCCGCTGTCTCTGCTGTGCCGGCTGGCCACCAGCGTGCCGCCCCCACGGCTGCACACGGTTCGCTACGCGGGTGTGCTGGCGGCCGGGAGCCAGTGGAGGTCTCGGATCACGCCGGCGCCCCCGGAGGCCCCAGAGGGCGAAGACGAGCCGGAGGGGAGGTGGCCTGCCGGCGGATACCGTCGGTGGGCGGAGCTGTTGGCGCGTACCTTCGCCGAGGCGTCCCGAGCCCGCCCGCAAAGGTGCGGGTTGACACCCAAACCGCCCTCGCATTACCTCCGCTCCGGGCCCAGGCCACGAGGTCCGTGCGTGCGTACCGGGGGCCTAGCGCGACTGCTCGAGCGGCGGGTAGGGCTCGGGGCGCTGCCGGGTCTGTTCCGGAGGCTGCCGGCCGGACTGCATCCACTCGGCCACCAGCTCCACCGCGCGATCGGCGTTCGCCGGCATCAGCACCGTGGCGGCCAGCTCCTTCTTCGCGACCAGCCGCTGCCCTCCGGAGGGCAAGCCGTCGATCCCGAGGACGGGGATTCGAGCAAGCTCCGGCACCGTCGCGATCAGCGCCTTGCGGGCGCCCTGGGCCATCAAATCGTTCTGGCAAGCGAGGACGTCGACGCGGTCGAGGGAAGCCGTCTTCAGCCGCGCGCACGCGAGCACGGCCTCCCCGCCACTCTCCTCGCTCCAGCTGGCTGAGAGCTCCCAGAGCTGGATTCCGGCGCCCTCGATCTCCTCCTCGGTTCCACGGCGGCGCTCCTCGACCAACGAGGTTGCCGGCCCCTGAACGTAGAGTACGGTGCCGCCTCGCGGGAGCAGCGCCTTGATCTGGCGCCCCTGGACCCTTCCCGCCTCGACCTGGTCCGTGAGGACGCTGCAGATCGGCAGCGTCGGATGCTCTCGTCGCAGCTCCGCGAGATAGGGGCTCCAGTGGTTCAGAAGGAACCAGCCGATTCCTGCGCCGGCGGCATTACGAGAAAGTCGCCTCTGCCCTTCGTCTTTGACCGGCTCCACCACGAATGCGAGGGGGCGGTGCTCTTCCGGCTGGTGGATGCGCTCGAACAGCTGATGGATCTGGAGAATCGCGTTGCGATCGGCGTAGATCACCTCACAGGGAAGGCCGAGCCGTCGCGCCGCGCTTTCGGCCGCCGCCGCCTGGGAGAGCTGGAACTCCTCGCCGTCCGTCGTCAACGAAACCACCACTCCTCTGGTCATTGGCTCGGCCTCGCGCTGTTCCTAGAACCATCACGCCTGGTGAGTCTGATTGTCTCGCCACCTGCTGTCAACGCCGAACAGCGGCTGCCAGGTCCGCGCCGCGTCGTCGGCGCCGGCGAAGTAGGCCGTGGCCGGGTCGCCGGGGACGCCGGCCGATACCGTGGCCCAGCCCGCCCGAAGCGGTCCCACGAACCGCCAGCGGAGCGCCGCGTACGCCGATTCGGGGACCCCTTGAGCGGCGACGGCGGCGGGCAAGGCCACACCCGCCGCGAGGATCGAGGCGGCGACGGAGACGGCGTGGCGCCGGTGATTCGTACCGAGCATCGATACGACCTCCCAGTGGGGCATCCCAATCTCTCTCGCTCCCTCCCGAGCCGGCTCCGATCCGCCCCCGCGGACCCTGCGGCAGATCGCGGGGCCGGCATGCTGAGCGGCGCTCGCGCAGGAGCGCCTGGAGCATCGCCCCGACGGTCTGGTGCGCATCATCTTGAAGATGGCATACCGGGACGGGACGGTGGCGGTGGACATGGACCCGCTGTCTTTGCTGTGCCGGCTCGTCCGGCCGAATCGGCAGCGTCCTCTTAGACTTGACGCACTTAGTTAGCCGCGGCTAACATAGCGGCATGGGTCCGGCAGCGCTCAGCCCGCCCTTGGAGGACTACATCGAGGTGGTCGCCGTCTTGTGCCGCGAGTCAGGTGTCGCCCGGGTCAAGGACATCGCCACGCGCATGCAGGTGACCAACCCCAGCGTGGTGCGTGCCCTGCGAGCGCTGAAACGCCAAGGGCTGGTCGAACAGGAACGCTACGGTCTCGTCCGTCTCACCGAGGAGGGGCAGCGCGCCGCCGAGTCGGTTCTGCTGCGGCACGCGGTGCTCGCGGACTTCCTGGAAAACGTCCTGGGGCTGGACGCCGCCACCGCCGCTCGCGATGCCTGCCGCATGGAGCACGCAATCAGCCCGCAGACCCTCGAGCGTCTGCGGGCGGTCATCGCCTTCACGCGGAGCACGCCTCGAGGCGGCGGCGACTGGCGCCGCCGGTTCGCCCGTTTCTGCGCGCAGCGCAGCAGGAGACCGACGGCATGACCTTGAGCGACCTGGGGAGCGGCGCACGCGCGGTGATCATGGTGGTTCACGGCGGTCTCGGCCTGCGGCGCCGCTTGGGTGATGTGGGGGTGCGCCCGGGCGGCACCGTCGAAGTGCTCCGCTCTGCAGCGCAGGGCGGTCCGGTGTTGCTCGCCATCCACGGCGCGCGAGTCGCAGTCGGGCGGCGACAGGCGCAGCGGGTCGACGTCGAGCCTCTCGATGGGAAATGATCGTCGCCATCGTCGGCCAGCCGAATAGCGGCAAGAGCACCCTCTTCAACGCGGTCGCCGGATACCGGACCGTGACCGGCAACTTCCCGGGTGCCACGGTCGAGATCACCAAGACGGCCGTCACCTGTGCGGGGGTGCGATTCGATCTGGTCGATCTTCCCGGCATCTACTCGCTCTCCGCCCCCTCCCCGGAGGACGAGCGCGCCGTCGATGCCCTGCTCGGCCTCCGCCCGGACGTCATCGTCCACGTCATCGATTCGAGCCTGCTCTCACGCAGTCTCGAGCTGACACTGCAACTGCTGGAGCTGGGCCGCCCGCTGGTCGTCTGCCTGAACATGGCTGACGAGGCGCATCGCAAGGGAGTCACCATCGACACCGTTCTCCTCGAGCAGGAGCTGGGCGTGCCGGTGGTGCCCACGGTGGCCACCCACGGCGAAGGAATCCCTCGCCTCTTCCGGGCGGCGGTCGAGACAGCCGAGCGGGCCCGGACCGGCCGGATCATCCGGATGAGCCGCGATGTCGAGTCGCTGGTCCGCCGAGTCGAATCGCGAATCACGCCGGCCATGGCGGCACGGCTCGGTCTTTCGGCGCGCTTCATCGTCGTGAAGCTGCTCGAGGCGGGCGAGCGCCTCGGGCAGGAGCTGAGCGGGGAGGATCCGGGACTTCCGGCCGAGCTGCACGAGCTGCGGCACCAGCTCTCGGAGTCGCACGGACGCCCGCCCGATGTGGTCATCTCCTCCGAGCGGCATGCCCTCTCCATGAACCTCTTCGAACGTGTGGCCCGGGTCCAGCCGCGCACCGGCGAGTCAGCCCAGGATCGCGCAGACCGTTACCTCATGCACCCGGTCTGGGGCTATCTGGCCCTGGCCGTCGTTCTGCTGACCTTCTTCTACGCCGTCTTCGGCCTCGGACGCGTGGTCGAGGCCCCTCTGGTCTCGCTCTTCGGGCGTCTCGACGCCCACCTGAAGTCCGGTCTGCCGGCCGGGTCCTTGGCGCTCACGTTGCTCACCGGTCTGGTAGAGGGATTCGCCGGCGGCATCGGCATCGTGCTGCCGTATCTCGTCCCCTTCCTCCTCGGCATGGCGATCCTGGAGGACGTCGGCTACGTGCCACGGGTGGCTTTCCTCATGGACGGACTGATGCATCGCATCGGGTTGCACGGCAAGGCCGTGATCTCGTTCGTGCTCGGCTATGGCTGCTCGGTTCCAGCCGTGATGGCGGCCCGCATGATGGAGAGCCCCCGTGATCGCCAGGTCACGGCGTTCCTCGCCAGCCTGATCCCTTGCGCAGCGCGCACCACCATCGTGTTTGCGCTGGTCGGCTATTTCATCGGTCCCTTGGCGGCGCTGGGTTTCTACCTGCTCAATCTGGTGGTCATCGGCCTCGCGGGCAAGCTGCTCCTACACCTCCTGCCCGAGGCCTCGCCCGGACTGATCCTGGAGATCCCGCCCTACCGGCTTCCTGCGCCACGTGCCCTCGTACAGAAGGTCTGGTTTCGGCTGCGCGAGTTCGTGGTGGTGGCGTGGCCGATCCTCATCGTGGGAAGCCTGCTGCTGAGCCTGCTCGAGCACTTCCATCTGGGAGCCGCCGTCAACTCGGCCCTGGCACCTCTCACCAGCACGGTGCTCGGCCTGCCGCCTGAAACCGGCGTCAGCCTGGTCTTCGGGGTCTTGCGCAAGGAGCTGACGATCGTGATGCTGGTTCAGGCTCTCGGCACCACCACGCTGTCCTCAGTGCTGACGACGGGGCAGATGTGCGTCTACACGGCCTTCGCGCTCTTCTACGTTCCGTGCCTCGCCACCCTGGCCATGCTGCGGGCGGTCCTGGGGCTGCGAGCCACCCTGATCGTGGCCGGCCTCACCACCGGCACGGCCGTGGTCATCGCAGTGGCCTTCCGCCTAGCCTTCGCGCTGCTCGCCTGACGCGTGGCTCCGCCCGACCGCCGCCGCGATCGGCGGGTGGTCACTCGCATCGGAGCGCCTCGGCGAGCTCGATGCCCGCCGCGCGTTGAGCGGCGATGTAGGTGGCCGATGCCGTCACTCCCAACCGAACCGACACGGCGGCCCCGAAGGATACCCTCGTCGACCCACCGACGGAGGTCGGCGAAGCCGCACGCTCGCGGTACAGTGACGACATGACCGACAGCCGCTCCGTCTATCAGACCGGCAAGGGCCGCGTTTGCCCGAGGTGCGGGTGGCCGATGGACGGCTGTCGCTGCTCCAAGGCGGACCAGGCGCCGGTGCCCACGAGGATCGCCTGCGTCCTGCGCCTCGAGAAGAAGGGCCGCGGGGGGAAAGCCGTCACCGTGGTGGCCGGCCTACCCCGCAACGGCGCCTTCCTGGCCGGCCTCGCCTCCGAGCTCAAGCGGGCCTGTGGCACGGGTGGCACTGCTGGCGACGGCGAGGTCGAGATCCAAGGCGACCAACGGGAGCGGCTGCGGCCGTTACTCGCGGCGAAGGGCTGGCGCGTCCGGGGCTGAGCCGGCCGGGGCGGCTCGCGGCCGTCGGGGTCCGGCATACTGAGTGGAATGCGCGCCCGCCGGCCTCGGGGCTCCGGGGCCGCTGGCGGTGGGCGAGGCGACCGAGGCGCCCGGCCGCTCGCCGAGCCGTGGTCCGCCGTACATGGAAGAGCCAAGTGCTCCGCCGCAAGGTGCTCGGAGTCGAGGAGGGCTGGGGCAGCCACGGCGACGGGGCAGGCGAGGAGGCGTAGCAGCGAGGCGCCGCGGGGTCGCCGTCGTCTGCGCGTTGGCCGCCCTCACATCACCTACGCTCCTCTGGAAGCGAGCGAGGGGATGATGCAGGCGACGCCGCTCAAGAAGGGGATGTGCATCAAGCACCAGAACGCGCTCTGCCGGATCGTGGAGGCCCAGCACAAGACGCCGGGCAACCTGCGGCCCCTCACCGTCGAGATGAAGATCGTGGAGACCGATCCCGGCATCAAGGGCGCTTCGGTCTCGAACCTCAACAAGCCCGAAAAGCGAAAGACAGGGGATCGTGGTCCAGGTCCCGGTCTCCATGAACGAGGGCGACGTGATCCGGGTCGACACCGCCACCCGCTCCGCCAACGGGTCCGGGAAGACGACCACTGCGCTCGAGCCGTCCGACGTGCTCCCAAGAGAGAACCCAGGGCGGCCGACTTTGCCATACTGGGCCTGCTGCCACGCGCATGGCCGAGGAGGAAGACGACGGAGGTGAAGCCGAAGACGGTCGCTGGCAGCCGGGCGCGAGCCTGGCCGGCGGAGGCCTGGTGATCGCAGTCGTCGGGGCGGGGGCGGCCGGGCTCGCCACCGCCATCTTCGCCGCGCGGCGCGGTGCCCCGGCGCCGATCGTGGTCTTCGATGGCGCGCGGCGCCCCGGCGCCAAGATCCTGGTGAGCGGCGGCTCCCGCTGCAACGTCACTAACGCGACGGTCACGGAGGCCGACTTCCATGGGTCGGCCCCGCACCTCGTCAGGCGTGTCCTGCGCGGGTTCGGGGTCGCGGAGACGGTGGCCTTCTTCCGCGAGATTGGGGTGGCGCTGCACGAGGAGGAGCACGGCAAGCTGTTCCCGGACTCGAACCGCTCGGCGACGGTGCTCGGCGCGCTGCTGGCCGAGGCCGCACGCGCCGGCGTGATCCTCCGGGCGGGCCAGCGCGTGGCGGCGGTGGAGGCGGCCGGACGAGGTTTCGTGGTGCGGACGGCGCTCGGGTCGGTGGCGGCCGCGCGGGTCGTGCTGGCCACGGGGGGGCTCTCCCTGCCGAAGACGGGGAGCGACGGCCAGGGGCTGCGAGTGGCCGAGGCGCTCGGCCACTCGGTCGTTCCCACGACGCCGGCGCTCGTGCCTCTCGTCCTGTCCGGCTCGTTCCACGCTCCGCTTTCGGGTGTGGCCCACCAGGCCGAGCTCGTGGTTCGCTCGGGGGGCCGGGTCGCCGACCGGCACACCGGCCCGCTGCTGTGGACCCACTTCGGGATCAGCGGGCCGGTCGTCCTCGACGTGTCGCGCTCCTGGCTCCGGGTGCGGCTTGGGGGAGCCGAGGTGGGCCTCGAGGCGAACCTGACTCCCGGTCTGGGCTTCGCTTCGGCCGAGGGCGAGCTGCTGCGCGCGGCGGCGGACCGCCCTCGGCAGAGCGTCGCCCGAGCCCTCTCGCGAACGTTGCCGGCGGCGGTCGCGGACGCGGTTGCGAGCGACGCCGGAGTGGGGGCGACGCCCCTCGGACGGTTGCGCCGGGATGAGCGGCGCGACCTGGTGCGCCGGATCGTGGCACGCTCCCTCCCCGTGGTCGACAGCCGCGGCTACGCCTTCGCCGAGGCCACCGCCGGCGGCGTGCCGCTGGCCGAGGTGGACACCCGCACCATGGAGTCTCGCGTGCAGCCGGGACTCTTCCTCGCAGGCGAGATGCTGGACGTGGACGGGCGGGTCGGCGGCTTCAACTTCCAGTGGGCGTGGTCGAGCGCATGGGCGGCGGCCGGGGGCCTCGCGTGCGGGGGGTGACACCCTGCGCCGAGCCGCGTCGGATTACCGGCTTCCGTCGGTGAGGTTCCTACACCAGAGCTCCCGCATCGAGGACCCGCTGCTGGGACGGCTGCCTCGCGAGGGAGTGAGCCTGGTGCCCTGGACGCGGCCGGCCGCTCGAGGAACATGGTTTGTAGAATCGTCGCCGAGCGCAGGCGCTCAGCGTCCCATCAGGATCAGGACCCCCGCCGCGATGGCCAGGAAGTTCAGGAGTATGCCCAGGGAAGCAATCAAGGGGACATGGCCCACGAGACCCATCAGGATCAGCCAGACTCCCAACAGGAGCATGCCGAGATTCTTCGTGAGGGCGACTTTCATCTCGAGTTCCTCCGGTGTCGTCACCTCTGGCAAGAAGCGCGCCGTCGTCCCCGGGCGCGGGGACCGCGACGCGGTCACGCTGCTCCTCGCCCTTGGTTTGTCGAGGGGCGCCTATGCCGGCGCCCGGGGCCGCCGGGAGGGGGCGCCCGTCAGTCCACGTCCACCTGGCCGGTGACCTTCTGCCGGGTGCGCGCCCAGCTGAGCCCAATCGAGAGAATGCCGGCGAGCGCGGCGCCCACGATGTACGTGATCGCCCGCGAGCCATGCGCCGAGACCTGGGTGAAGGCGAGGATGAGCCAGATCAGCGTTCCGAAGAAGGCGGCGGAGAGGATGAGGCCCAGCGGGCCGAGCGTTTTCCGTGCCGTGTTCAGGAGGAACACCCACGCGATCAGCAGAACGACTCCCACGAAGGCCTTGAGCGGCGTGGAGCCGCCCCCCTGCTGCAGCCAGTGGTAGTAGGACACACCCTCTGGGTTGTAAGTGGAGAACACCACCGCGACGGCGAACACGAAACGCGCGAGAACGGCCATCAGTCTCTCCTGAACCGTCGAGATGTCGGGGACCTCTCTGGTCCCCTGATCTGTCGGAGACTAGTCCGTGCGGCGCCCCAGGGTCAAGCCGATCCTCGCAGGCCGCTGGCTCGCTTTCCCGAGGGCGATCTCCCGCTAGCCACGCGATGGTCTGCCGCCGAAGTCGATCGCGTCCGAGAGCTCGTTGACGTCGGTCGCCGGATCGAATGGAAAGTGGACATTGAGTTGCTCGCCCACCGTCTCGATGCCGTGCACGAGTCCGAGGGTGAAGTCTCCGTCGCGGAGGTGCTCGGAAACCGCCGCCGCGACTCGTTCCCAGAACTCCTGACCGACCTTCGCGTGGATCCCTTCGTCTCCGAGGACGACGAAACGGCGGCGAGCCGGGACGATGAAGAAGAGGATCCCGTTTCGGTGGCGCGTCGCCGTCATGCCGAGGCGGGCGAAGGCGCGCTCCGCGACCCGCCGCACGTCTCCCCAGAAGAACCGGGACACCGACACGCGGATCTCGCCGGACGTTCTCCGCTCGGCCTGGCGGATGGCTTCCTCGATCCGCCTGGAATCGATCGCACGCAGGAGCGCCTTGCGCGTCAGGAATCTCAGCCTCATCGCGCCCTCACCATGAACCCGACGCCCCTCCTCCGCCCCCCCGGCCGCCTCCTCCGGAGTATCCGCCGCCGCCTCCCCCGCCCCGGCCACCCGACATGACGCTGAAGAGCAGATACAGGGCGAGAGCAGGGTTCGTGGCGAACAGGATCAGAAAGCCGATGACGGCGAGCCCGATCAGGATCTTCTGTCCGATACTGAGGGAACGTGCCCCTCCGGCGGGCGGCGAGTGGGCGGGCAGTGGGCCGGCTGCAGACTCAGGTGGCGCGCCCCGCCCTTCGATGGCTGCGATCAGCGCAGCGACGCCATCTCGAATCGCGCCGTCGTGATCGCCCGCCTGCACCCGGGGCACGATGGTCTCCCGAATGATCCGCGATGCGATCGCATCAGGCACCTGGCCCTCGAGTCCATAGCCCACCTCGACCCGGACCTTGCGATCGTCCGAGAAGACGAAGAGGACGAGACCGTCATCGAGCCCTTTGCGGCCGACGTGCCATGCGGCGAAAGCCCGAACCGTGAAGTCTTCGAGCGGGACGCCTCCGGTCGTCCGGCCAATCCATACGAGGACGTGGTGTCCGGTCTGCCGCTCGTATGCCTCGAGCCGGCCGTCGAGCTCCTGCCGGGCGCCTTCGGACAGGAAACCGGCCGAGTCAGTGACCCAACGCGTCGGCGCCGCCGGCGTCTCGGCGCGTGCTTCGCCGGCTGCGAGCAGCGTGCCCGCGAGCAGCAGCCGGGCGAGAGCGTTGGCGAGCGGATGTGTCACACGCTCAGAACTTCACGCTCGGCGCGGTCTCGGCTCCCGCTTGAGACTGGAAGTAGGCCTTCTCTCGGAAGCGGTCACCAAAGAAGCCCGCGATCAGCAAGGTCGGAAAGCTCTGGCGCCGGGTGTTGAAGGCCTGAGCCGCCTCGTTGAACCGCATCCGCTCTACGGTGATGCGATTCTCCGTCCCCTCGAGCTGGGCCTGCAGCTGCCGGAAGTTCTCCGTGGCCTTGAGGTCCGGGTACTTCTCCACGACCACCATGAGCCGTGAAAGGGCCGACGACAGACCGTCCTGGGCCTGCTGGAACTTCTCGAAGGCGGCGGGGTCGTTCGGGACGTTCTGGCCGCCAGCCGCGACCTGCCCGACTCGCGACCGCGCCTCGGTCACGGCCGTGAACGTGTCCTTCTCGAACGCGGCGGCACCCTTCACGGTCTCGACGAGATTGGGGACGAGGTCGGCCCGCCGCTGGTAGACGTTTTCGACCTGCCCCCATTGGGCCTGGACTGCCTGATCCAGAGCCACCAGGCTGTTGTACCCACCGGCGACGGCTAGACCGAGAACGAGCACGACGATGACGAGGACGGCTCCGCAGCCGATCGCCCACCTTGCCATACCTCAACCTCCCCTGCCGGGTTCTCCCGGGCAACGTCTCCCGTCCACTCTCAGAATCGTAACCGAACGAGCCCATCGCGCCGGCACGTTTCAAGTCCCACGAGTCTCGATGGGTTCGTCGTAGCCGAAGAACCCCAGGGACGGGCCCTTGGGCAACTCCATCGCAAGATGCATGCCTCCCTCGGCGAGTATCCGTCGACGGCGGTCGGAGCTGAGTTTGTCCGCCGAGGTCCCGCCCCCCCCAGGCCAAGCCGGCATCGTCCCCGCAGCGGCCCTCGACCAAGAAGGATAGGGTCGGTGGGACACTGGGCACCAATACAATTCTCCATTGTCATCCATGTTCACCTGCCACGGCAAGACAGTGGGCATCCACGCCAACGGCTTCGAGATCGAGAGCTACCTACCGGGCGGGAAGCGCCTGGCTCTCTCCGCCACCTCGATGGCGGTGCCGAACGTGGCCAACCTCGCCGGCAAGCTCTGAAGTGCGCGGATCGGTGCCGCTCGATGTGTCCTGAGGACATGGAGACGCTCGACTGCCATGATCTCCGCGATCGCGATCCGCGGAGGCCCGAAGAGATCGGAGGCTGGATGAGGTGATGGTCGCGCGCGCGCAGTCTGTCGGGGAGGAAATCGTCAACAGCGTCAGCCTCGGAGCGGGATTGGCCGCCGCCCCGGCCGCCGCTCGTGCGCGTCTGGAGCCTGGCTGCCGTCGGGTCGCTACTCCGGCAGGCGGCCTCCGACCACGCGTTTGGCCAGCTCCCCGCCCCGGAGCATCTGGTTCGCGGCGACTCCGTTGATCACACCGATCGTCTCGAGCGCGACGGTCGAGGGGTAAGCGCGGCCGAACTCGGGCAGCGCCATCTGCCGGCCGAGGCTCACGAGTTTGATGCGCCTGGGCTGGACCTCCAGGTACCGCGAGTCCGTGAGACGGGAGAAGCTGCGGATGGCCGCGTCGAACGCGTTCTGATAAGCCGGGAAGCGCTCGGCCGGCGTGTAGCCCAGGATGCGGTAGATCTTGGCGTCGTAGGACACGAAGCAGACCTCGCCCCGGAGCGAACCTTGCTCGGTCGGGGCCTCGAAGAACGCGGTGTACGCGGGGAGGCCGCCGATCGTGTCACGTCCGGAACGGCCGGCCTGGACTCCCTCCTGCGAGAAGAACTGGCGCGCCGCCTCCTCCGGCGACGCGCCCTGGGCGAGGGTGAGGGCGAGGATCGCGTCCTGGGCCTCGCTCACCCCCACCACGGCCTGCCGGTGATTCTGCGTGCGGAAGCCGCGCGGGAACGTGAGCTGGAAGCGGAGGTCGGGGTGGTAGAAGGCATTGTCCCTAAAGAACCCTTCCCGGGGGTTCTCGCCGAAGACCATGCCGTCGAGGTGGCGCAGGTACGGCGCACGGTTCACGACCGTGCCCGAGGCGCCGGTGGCAGCGATCTGGCCCCCGATCCGCGCGAGGCGGTTCCCCGGGCTGGGATGGGTGGACAGCCAGTCGGGCATGCGGCCGCCGCCCTCCGCGCGCGTCACCTGGTCGAGAACGCCGAAGACCGCCAGCATCTCCCGGGGATCGTAGCCCTCGCGGATCATGTAGCGCAGGCCGAGCTCGTCGGCCTGGCTCTCGTCGTTGCGCCCGAACTTCAGGAAGAGCAGGCCCAGGCCCGTCTGGGCCAGCCCGCCGAAGCGCTGCAGTTTGGGCTGCACGGCCATGCCCACGATCAAGCCGCCCATCGCGAGCTGCTGCTTGCTCATCTGGCTCGCCGCGTGGCGCGCGGTCACGTGGCCGATCTCGTGCCCGAGAACCGCCACCAGCTCGGCCTCGGACCGCAGGTAGGTCATGATGCCGCGGGTGACGTAGATGTACCCGCCGGGCAAGGCGAAGGCGTTGACGGCGGGATCGTCGACGACCTTGAAGCTCCAGGGCAGGCTCGGCCGCTCGGACGTCGCGGCCAGGCGCTGGCCGAGATCGTCCACGTAGGCCTGTAGCTTCGGGTCCGGGTAGAGGCCGTAGGCGGCGACCGCCTCCTGGTCGGCCTGCTTGCCCATCGCGATCTCCTGGGCCTCGCTCACCAGCATCAACTGCCTCTTGCCGGTGGCGGGATTGGTGGCGCACGCGATCACGGCCGCGACCGCGGCGGCCGCCGTCAATCTCGAGCAATGCATGGGACGCCCTCCCTCCCAGGCGAACAGAGACTCCCGCGGATCAACCCGATGCAGCCATTCTGCCACACGGCACACTGGGCGCGAGCGGAGAGAGCGCGGTCCTGTAGCCGTTCGCATTCGGCCGCTCGTCATCTGGCGGGCCCTCTCGGCGCCCCCCGCGCTGCGGCCCGGGTCGCGGTGCCGGACGAGGCGCTTGCCCCGGGCCGCGAGGCCACTTCACGACCGCCTTGACCTTGTCGATCAGCTTCTCCGTGTTCTGCTTGAGCTTGCCGACCTTCTGGTCGATCCTGCCGCCCGCTCGCGGGAGACCTTGGCACAGCCTTGGATCTGCGGGCGAGCCTGGTCTGGCTGGTGGAGGGGATCATCCGGTCGCTGACGATCGTCCTCTTCATTCTCGTTCTGCTGCTGCTGTTCCGCCTCGTGCTGCGCCGACTGTGGATGGCCGTGGTGGTTGTCGGCCTGATCTCCGCGCTGGTCCTCACGCCGGCCGCCGTCGCCGGGGCGAACTGGACCGACGCCGCAGGCGACACGGTGATGGTGCTGCTCCTGCTGGGCCTGGCCCAACGCGTGGGGATTCTGGCGATGGCCGTTCTCGGCTTCCACATGGACCCGGCCTTCCCAATCACCTCGGCACTGGGATCTTGGCACGGCCGTCCCACCATGGCGATCGTGGCGGTGAGCGTGCTGCTTGCGGTCGACGGGTCCGTGGTCGCCCTCGGTGGCCGCGCTCCGTTCGGGGAGGCCGACTCGTGAGGCCGGTCAGGATGCCGGAGCGGGCTAGCTCGCGTCCTTGGGCCGGAACAGCTTCTCGGCGGGGCAGCCCAGCTCTCGTTGCCGGCAGTGGCAGCACGCATGCTTCCCACGCACGTAGCCGTTCCCGAGAAATGCGAATGCGACCAGCGCGATCATGAGCACCAGTAGAATCCAGTCGAAGTGACGAAGCGCCAGGAACAGGCCTGCCCCGAGCGGAATCAGCAGCACGAGCATGTCCGGTAGCAGGGACAGCCAGCCCATCTCCCTGGCGAATCTCGAGGGGTCCCCGCGCTTGAAGAGCCATGAAGCGACGAGTCCCCTCCCGGAGAAGCAGGTCCGGCCGTAGTACGCGCAGTGAACGCAGCCCGTCGCGAGCTGCTTCACCTCGAGAGTGACCAGATAGAGAAGATAGGCGGTCAGGATCGTCCATCCCAGCCTGGCCACGATCGCGCTGCCGAGGGCATAGATGGCGAGGCTCAGCGCGTTGGCAAGCGCGACCACGCTGGCTGGGTAGCGGTCAAAGACCGGAAGCACCTCTTCCATGTCCCGTCCCCTTCGTGCTCATGGTGATCGTCGCCATTGTAGACCAGCACCGTATCGCCCAGCCCTCGCGATCGCGCGTTCCGCGCTACGTCGAGATCGGGCCTCGACTTCGAGGATCGACTCCAGATCGACGGCGATGCCGCGCGGCAGAGCGCAGGTGCCTGGCGGAGATCGACAAGGGCGACGCGCGGTACGACGTCACGCTCGCCGAGCTGGCCGGCGGCAAGGTCACCGACCTGCCGCTCCGCGACCCGATGACGATGCGGCGGCAGGGGATCTGACCGTCGGCGATCGACCGACTACCGGTCCTCTAGCGCGCCACCGTCGGCGACGAGCTGGACCGGGTCCGCGTGGCAGAGGTACTCGTCGACCCGCTTCTTCTCCTCCTAGGCGCCCCAGGTGATTCCGGAGAGCTGGGCATCTCCTTGGACCAGGGGGCGTCCCCACTCGTCACGCCAAGGGGTCTCGCGTGCGGAGCTCGGAGAACAGCGAGAAGTCCCGGTCCCGTGTGAGCAGGGCCTCCACGCCATGCGCGAGGCACAATGCGGCCACGCGTGCATCGTGGACGACCCCACCCCGCACCCGCGGCAGCGTGAGAAGAGGGCGCAGCAACGTGGCGAACTCGCTCGTCTCCCCGAGCAGCCGCAGGCTGGGTGAGCCCAGCCACGCCTCGATCTGATCCCACGCTTGCGCCGGGGTGCTGGCTGACTCCTTCCAGATCCTGCGGTTCGTGACCACGCTGAAGAACTCGTACACGCACGGCCACGGCAACGCCCACGAGCGGGAACCTTCGGCCAGGCGTCGGACCAACTCGGCGGCGGCAGCATGCTCGGACGCCTCCCGCCTGTGTGCGTAGACCAGGATGTTGGTGTCGACCGCCAGCAACCTCAGCGTCCCCCGTAGATCTCGTCGCGCAGGTCCTGCCAGCTCAGCGACTCGAGCGGGTTCGCGCCGCCTTGCGTGCCGACGCTGCGATCCGGCAGTCGGTAGCTTGGGCTGCTCGCCTCCGCCCGCAACGCCAGATGCAGCCCCTCTTCGATCAACGACCGCATCGGTCGGCCACTCCGGTGGGCAAACCGCCGGGCACGCTCCAAGAGCGCATCCGGGATCTCGACGGTGGTCTTCATGGGAGAAGTATCGCCCATATTGATCAGTATGGTCAACCCATACTCCCAGCGACACGACTGCCGTAGGCGGGCAGGCCGCGGCCCGCAGGAAGGTTCGCCACGCGGGGCTCAGGGACCGCGGGGTCGCCGTCGTCTGCGCGGCGGCCGGAGCCGGAGCCAGTGGACCGCCCACGGGCCGGCGCCCGGCAGCGTGCCAGGGCGTGATCGGGCATGGCCAGCGCCACCGAAGCCTCCCCGAGCGCGCCCGCAAGGGTGCGGGTTGACACCCAAACCGCCCTCGTACCTACGGTCTCATTGACGACTAGCAGTCCCGCACCCGCTGGCCCCCGGATCACGGTCACCGGTCCCGCCTGGTGGCGGGCCACCGCTTGCCTGGGCGAGCCAGTCGTGCCGAAGCCGTAGGACGGGCGGCGATCAGGGTCTCGGACGAGGCTTCAGTCGCTCCCGAGTGTGCGGGGCTTGTCGCTCGGGTACGTCACTGGCAGCGCGGCCTCGACCTCTCGTTGCACGGCATCGCGGCGCGGGCGTCGGCGCCCCAGCCTCTCGAGCGACTGCAACATCCGCTTGGCGAGTGAGCGGCTCTCGGCGCGCAGGTCGGAGGCCCTCGCCCGCTCGCCCCGCTCGAACCAGACGGCCGCGGCGCGGCCCATCACGACTGTCGTCGAGGAGGCGATGGCGGCGGCCAGCAGCCACCCCGGCGGTCCACCCAGCTTCGACAGCTCCTGAAAGAGCGTCCGGCCCAGGAACGCCAGTCCGAACGTGACCACCAGCTCGCGGGCCCGTCCAAGTGTGATGCGCTGCCCGTAGATGCGGGCGATCCCGAGCACGAGCGAGGTCTGGACGGCCAGCAGGGGAAAGACGTCGAGGATCGGGAAGGGAGCGAGGGCGATGGCGGCCGCGGTGGCAGCGGCCTTTCTGGTGGCCGACCAGGCCAGCATTCCTCGGTACTGGGGCAGCGCGGCGCCGAGGGCCGCCACGATCTCCGGCTCGGCCTTGGCCACGGCCAGCAGCACGCGCTCGACCCGCTTGCCATCCTTCGCGACGCAGGGCACGACTTCCTTCGGGGCCAGCCCCAGATTGCGCGCCGCCGCCTCCACGACCCGGTCGCGCTCCCGCCCGCCCGCCACGAGGTCGATCTTGTTGAGAACCACCACGTGGGGGTGCCCGAAGGCCTGGAGCTCGCGGAAGAGGCCCTGCTCGGCCCGCTTGATACCCTGGATCGCGTCGAAGACGATCACGAGGAAGTCGGCCCCCCGGGCCGCGGCGAAGGCCTGCTCCTTCTCGGCCTCGCCCACGGCACCGACAGCATCGGCTCCTGGAGTGTCCACCACCGCGAAGAGCCCCGCGTCGGCGGCGCGGCTCTTCCGCGTCGTGCCCGGCACCGCGCTCACCTCGGCCCGATCCGCGGCGTTCCGGACGAGCTGGTTGTAGAGCGTCGACTTGCCGACGTTCGCGGGGCCGACGATGGCCACCCGCCGCTTGTCGCCGGTGACCAACTGCACGTGAGACAGGGCCAGACGGATCAGCTCGCGCCAGAGACCGAGATCCTTCGGGAGCTCGCGAAGGGCCTGGACCAGCGGTCCCCGCGCCGTCTCCGGCATCTTGCTCCAGGCGAGCAACAGGTCCTCCCGCACTCCGGGAGGGAACTCCTGGATGAGCTCCTCGATCGTGTCCATCGGGCGGAGCTAGGATACTCCACGCCCTGTGCGGCGGTCGCGCGGACGGGGGACGAGCCCGGCGGCGGGAGCTGGCGGCGTCGAAGTCACTTCTACAATCCTCCGCCGAGAGGCTCACGCCCGAGAACGCCCCCGAGGCTCAAGGTCGCCGACGCGCCGACTACCGAGCTCACCCACGAGCCGCTCTGCGGGCGGCGTCGGGCGCGCCCGGCCGGCCGCGCTGAAGCCCCGACCCCGTGGGACGCAAGTCGAGATGACGCGCGCACGCTTCTTGCAGTCGCCTTCACCGGCATCGCGAGCAAGGCGAGGCCGTGGGAGGCTGACCATGACACTACGCTCCGCGCTCGTTACCGGACTGATGGCGGGCGCCATCGGCGGTGCCGTCCTCGTCGTGGCGGGCCCGCCGCCAGTGCTGGCGTTCGAGTATGGCGGCGACCAGGCGATGGTGGTCCGCTCCTTCCAATCGGTTCTCCAACGGGATCCCCATCCTTACGAGCTGCGCCGCTATGCCCGGTTGATGGACGACTACGGGTGGAGCGAGCAGGACGTTCGCAAGGACCTGGCGGAGCGCAGCGACTATAGACGCTACTCCGAGGGCTCGGCGTTGGACACGGACGCGATCATCACCCGCGGGTTTGAGGACATCCTCGGGCGCAAGCCCGATCCAACCGGCATGCGGTCCTACCGCAAGCTGATCGTCGAGCAGGGATGGTCCGAGCAGGATGTCCGCGAGGCGCTGCGCCAGAGCCCCGAGTACGGATCGACCGCGCGCCGCACCACTTCCGCCGACCGGATCATCCGGCGCGCCTACCAGGACGTCTTGAAGCGGGAGCCGGACCCCAGCGGCCTGGACACCTACCGACGGGCCATCCTCGAGGATGGCTGGGACGAGCACGATGTCCGCCAGACTCTGCGACGCAGCGACGAGCGCCGTGCGCTGGGAGGAGGCGGGCAGGAGGCCCGCGCCCAGGACCGCGTCACGAAGGTCGTGCGCAACGCCTATCTCGCCATCCTGGATCGCGAGCCGGATGCGGACGGTCTGCGCGCCTACGGAGCCCGCGTGGTCCAGGACAACTGGAGCCAGGCGGACATCGAGAAGGCCCTTCGCGACAGCCCGGAGTACAAGATCAAGAACCCCTGAGCCCTCAACGCCGCCCGCCAGGCGGCGTGGGCGCCCGCGTCGCGTTCGAGGGTGGGTTCCACGGGCCGGTTGGCGGCGCCAGCGGCAGCATGCTTGGTGTGTCGCCTCGCAATAGCCACGCTCCCCGCATCGCGGGAGTCTGAGGTCCTCCGCCGTCTCAGGTCCAGGACTCGGACGACACGTCGAAGCGGGCGAAGAGCCGCCCGAGGAGCGCCACGCCCGCGGCCACCTCGACCCAGACGGGCAGCGACGCGAAGGCGGTGGCCGGGACGAGGGACCAGGGGCCGAGGACCCGCCAGGCCAGCACTCCCACAGCGGCCGCCGCGAGCGACGCCGGAACGAGGGCGAGGAGCAGCAGGAGCATCGTGCCGGCGAAGGCGATGATGCGCGTTCCCATGGCTTCGAGCCCGCGCCGCTGGGCGCCGGGCGGAAACCACGCGGGGAACGCGAGGGCGGCGGCGTTCTGCACGACGAGGACGAGGGCGGAGAGCGCGGGGAGGAGGAGGGCCAGGGCGACGATGCCGGGCGCGATCCAGCTCGTCGGTAACGGTCCCGCGTGTGGAGCGACCCATGGGCCGCCTCGCCGGAGGAGAGCGAGCCCAGCGCCCACGAGCCCCGCCGCGCCGAAGCTCAGGACCGCCCAGGAGCCGCCGACCGAGGCCACGAGGGGCGCCGCCAGCTCGGCGGCCGCCAGGCGAACCGGTGACAAGGGCCACGAGCGCAGCACCGCGGCACGCTCGAGGTCCTCGCGGAAGTCGTTGCGGTTCGCCATCGGCAGGACGAGCGCGAGGATCGAGGCGACCGTCCCGCAGATCAGCGCGCCCGCGAGGATGGCCGGGAGGGACACCTCCGGCTCGACGATTCCGAAACCGGCGGCAACCACGAGGATCAGGGCCGCCACGACCGCCCACCCCCTCGCGAGACGGCCCAGCCGCGCGCGGTGGTGGCTCATCAGGTTCTTCCAGAAGACCGCCATCTCGGGTCGCCCCTCGGCGGGCAACGGGAATGGCACGAGCCGCCGCCGAGCCTCCGACGGCAGGCCGTGCAGCCGGCCGCCGCGCCGACGCTCCAGACGCGCCGCGCGACGTCGCGCGCCCTCCAGGGCCGCCTCCTCGTATCGGACGTTGGCTCGGACGACCCAGACGTAGTGGGCGGCGAGGATCGCCACGGCGCCGGGCAGGGCGCCGAAGAAGTGCGTCCGGTCGAGGGCGAACACGGGTGCCAGGAGAAGTCGAAACGGCGCCAGCAGGATCGCCGGGACCGCGCCGCCGGCCCAGGGCGCGAGGCCCATGAGGAGCGCCGTCCCCGAGTCGGCGGGGCCGGAGAGGAGGATCCTCACCGCGGCGCGTACCCCGAGGGCGAGCCAGGCCAGGACGCTCAGGCCCAGGAGAGCGCCAGCGACGGCGAGAGCCGGCGTCCTGCGGCCGGTCGTCGGCCTCGTCTCGCTCCGCCGGGCCTTCCAGAAGGTGAGGCCGGTGGCGTGGAGCTGCAGCGTCGAGAAGACGACGAATGCGGATAGGACGGCCTGCCAGAGCTCCGAGGCGAAAGCACGGCTGCCGACCCACGCCGCCACGACCGCGCTGAAGAGGAGGGCCATCTCCGTCCGCAGGAGGGAGAAGTGGAGCAGGGCCTGGCGGTGCAGCGGCGCCGGCGCGAGGAACTGGACCTCGGCCTCGCTCACCTGGAGCACGGGGGTGCCTTTGTGGAAGAGCCAGTAGAGCGACGCCAACAGGGCGAGGCCAGCGGCCGCGAGAATCAGAATCAGCGAGACGGCCTCAGGCGGAAGGGCGAGGGCTGGGCCCGCGCCCCGATACCGCCCGCCCCCGCGCATCGCCGGACGGATGAGCCAGGAGTAGAGGTAGAGCGCCCCCACGATGCCGCCGAGGAGATAGCGGGGCTCCCGCAGCCGCGCGAGGCGTCGCCGAGCCGCGCCGACGAGCGTGCGCCACAAGAGGAAGGCGAAGACGCCCGCGGTGGAGGTCATCCGCTGGAGAGGGACGTCGGCCCGGCCCCCTCGGTGATCCGGAGAAAGACATCCTCGAGGGAGACGTCGTCGCCGCCAGCGGCGGCCCGGACCTCCTCGAGGGCGCCGAGGAGGACGCAGCGCCCGCGGTGAAGGACCAGTACTCGGTCGCAGATCTCCTCCACAAGATGCAGGAGGTGCGAGGAGACGATGACCGCGGCGCCGGCCTCGGCGCGAGCGAGGATCGTCCTCTTCATCCGCCGGATGCCGATGGGATCGATGCCGGTCAGGGGCTCGTCGAAGATGAGCACCTGGGGGTCGTGGAGCAGGCCGCAGGCGATGACGAGCTTCTGCTTCATTCCCCGGGACAGCTCCGAGGGGAAGGAGCGCTCGCGCCCCGAGAGCTCCAGCTCCTCGAGGAGGGTGCGCGTCTTCTCGGCGGCTCCGCTGACCTGGTAGAGCCGTGCCGAGAGCGCCAGGTGGTCGGCCACGGTGAGGTACTCGAAGAGCCGCGGCTCGTCGGGCATGAAGGCGAGCCGGCGCTTGGCCTCGACGGGATCGGCTTCGAGGTCGAAGCCAGCGATCCCGAGCCGGCCCGAAGTCGGCGGCAGGATGCCCGCCAGGCAGCGTAGCGTCGTGGTCTTCCCGGCGCCATTGGGGCCCACGAGGCCGAGGACCTCTCCCGTCGCCACGGTAAAGGAGAGCCCGTCGACCGCCTTGACGTCCCGGTACACCTTGACGAGAGAGTCGACCTGGATCATCGGTCCTCGCTGTTTCGTACGTCCGGTCAGGCGAGCGGGTTCCGCAGTATCGGATGCTAGCGTACGGTCGGCCGATGACGTACGAGGCCCTGGGCTTCCCCGACGTGGCGGAGGCGACCTCGTACCGGGGCGCTCGACTCGGCGGGGCGAGAGGCGCTGCTGTGCTACGTGCTGCGCCCACCCACCGCGTAGGAGCGCCTGGAGCACCGCCCCGACGGTCTGGTGCGCATCATCTTGAAGAAGGCGTACAGCGACGGGACGGTGGCGGTGGACCTGGACCTGCTGTCGCTGCTGTGCCGGCTGGCCGCCAGTGTTCCCCCGCCGCTCGCCGGCGTCAGGCGTTGGGCTCTTCGCACAGCCGCGGTGGCAGCTTCAGGACGATCCAAGCCGGCCAGGCGGCCCGCGGTGAAGGGGATCAGCGGCTCAGGGCCTCAGCGAAGGCACCGGGAAGGCGACGCTACTCCGCGACCTCCTCGTATCCCTTCGCCAGCTTCTGGCGAATCAGGCGCTCGGCCTCGAGCCGGGCTGCGGCTTCCGAAGCAAAGGGCTTCCGCTTCAGCTGTCCCTGAGTGCCGATTCGCCCGAACGAGACGACGAGCTCGGAGCCGTCCACGGTCACGTGCCAGTACTTCTTCGAACGCCCGGCAACCAGCTCGAAGAGTCGGGACTCCCCGGGTGCCAGAGCGCTCGGAGCGGCCGCCGTCTCGGCAGCGGGCCGCTCGGGTTCTCCGACATCCACCGCCGCTGCCGGCTTCACGATCCCGGCGTCTGGTGGCTGGGGCTCGGGCGTGGCGGTGTCGGCCTCCTGCTCAGCCGACGCCGGTGGCGGCGGATCGGGCGCTGCGTCCGACGCATCCAGTGCGATCGGCTGGGCCGGCACGTCCGGTGCCGCCGGCTCAGCAGGTTCTGGGATGGCACCCAGCTCCGAGGGTGCCACGCCAAGGAGCGTGTCGATGTCCTCGACGGCGGGCCCGGCTCTTCCCTCGAGCCGACCCACGAGAGCGTCGATCACCGCGTCGGGATCGGCCAGCCAGTCCTTGGCCAGGGCGTGATAGACCTGCCAGCCGAACGCTCGCAGCAGCCGCGGCTTGAGCACTTCACGCTCGAGCACGTCCCTTTCGTCGTAGAAGCGTTCGGTGTCCACGAACACCACCAGCCCGAACGCGGACTCCCCCGGGCGGCGGATCGCGAGATCGCAGCGGAAGCGTGACTGGCCAACGTTGCGCACGACCTCGAGGTTACGACCCCGCAGGGCGGACTCGATGGCATCCGCCACGGCGTCCACAACCGGCTTCAACTCGGCCGCGCTGCCGCTCGGGTTCAGGACACGCAGGACATTGACCGCGGTGCGTGAATCCCCGCTCGACATCGCCGCCGCGTAATGGAGATAGTTCCGCAGCGCGTTCGCACCGTCGTTGTAGACGTTCGTGATGGCCGAGTGCCGGACCGAAGACACGACGGCCATGTGCGTCTTGGCCCGCGAGAACGCGACGTTCAGGCGCCTCTCTCCGCCGCTCTGATTGATGGGCCCGAAGTTCATGCGCATCCGGTTGTCGGTGCCGTAGCCGTAGCAGACGCTCAGGATCACCACGTCCCGCTCGTCGCCCTGGATGTTCTCCAGGTTCTTGACCAGCAGACCCGCGAACTGCCCGTCCTCCTCGCGGGTGTACTCCTCGTCCAGACGCGTCCTGAACTCCCGGTCGCCATCAGCCAGGCGCTCCAGAGCCGTCTCGATCTCGGACTGCTGTGCCTCCGAGAAGGCCACGATCCCGATGGTCGGTCGCTCCTCCCGGCCGAGCAGGGCCCTCACCAGCTCCGCGATGTAGGCCGCCTCCTGCAGGTTCGTCCGGCCCACGTAGCGACCACTCTCCAGGTGATGGAAGCTGACCGGTCGCTCCATCAGAAGTGCCGCGAACTGCGCGCCATCGCTCGGCTCAGCCACCCTGATCGGCTCTCGCCTATCGGCGGCTGCTTGCTGATCGGGGACGGTCAGCAGCTTACCTTCGTAGAAGGCGGCGTTCGAGAAGCTGATGAGTGATTCCGAACGGCTTCGGTAGTGCCAGCCGAGCATCGTCGAGGAAAGGTTCCGCGCCGCGTGCGACAGAAAGCTGTTGGCATCGAGCTCGTACTCCACGAGGCCGCCGTCCTCCTCGTCCTCGAGCAACAGCGTGTCCTCGCCCGTCCGACTGGCCGAGAAGAAGTTCGTGGGCGGGAGCTGCATCTGGTCGCCGGAGATCACGACCTGCTGAGCCCTGAACAGCGCCGGGATGGCTTCCTCCAGGGTCACCTGGCTCGCCTCGTCGAAGATCACCGCGTCGAACATCCCCGAATCGAGCGGCAGCGTGTCCGAGACGCTGAGCGGACTCATCAGCCAGACCGGCTTGAGGTCGCGAATCACCTCGCCAGCGGCGCCAGCCAAGAGCCCACGCACCGACTTGTAGCGCATGGACTTGCCGAACTCGTGCTCCAGCTCGCGGCGGCCAGCGTTGTAGCGGCGCTTGAACGCCTCCTCCTCCTTCGAGAGCTTGATCGAGGGGCGGGCCGCCAGAGCGACGCGCTCGGCAAAGCGCGCCCAGGTCTGCGCCAGGATCGTCTCGGCGTTGACGTCCAACCAGTGAGACTGGAGACTGTCGAGATGGGCTGAGTGGCGGTCCCTCGCCGCCCCGGTGTAGTGGGTCAGGTCGTGATGGGGTTGGCACAGTGCCTCGGTCGTGGTTTTGGCGCTCGCGGCCTCGATGCCAGCAAGGTCGCACGGAAGCGCCCGGATGGCGCGACGCAGATCCTCGGGGAGCGTGGCGATCTCGGCCAGGCACGGTAGCCAGTCCGGCAGCAGATGCAGGTTGTCTTTCAGGGAGAGGATGGTGGCTTCGAGCCCGCCGAAGCTCCGCTCGGGGTTGTCACCCAATAGGGCTCCGGCGCGTTCACTCAAGGTCGCCAGTACGGGCAGGCTCTCCGCAAGTCCCGCAACCGTCCGGGGCGACGGCCCCACCCGTTCACGCTCGTCGGCTGGCGTACCGGCAAAGAGCTCGCTCACGGCAGACCGCACGCCTTCGAGCGACGCCTCGAAGGTCGCCAGCCCCCCTTCCGCCCCATACTTCGCTCGGGCGTCGCGATCGATGCCCGCGAGCTTCGCCTCGGCTTCGTATTCACCGCGGAGGCCGTTCAGCACCCGCTCCCAGGTGGGCTTCACCGCATGGCGCCCGAAGTCGTAGCGTTCGTTCAACAGTCTTCGTAGCGTCCAATACTGGGGCTTGAGCATACGTAGGAGCCCGCTCCCAAGGCCGGCGCACATCTCTAGCGCCGTCTCGAGATCCTGGGCTTCGAGCTTCTCCCGCCAGGCCGCGGTCGACGCTCGCGCTTCCTCCACGGCTTCGGCCGCGACCGCCCGGCCGCGCAGCTCCTCTCGGAGCCCGGCTGAGGCGGAGCTGGCGGGATCCAGCAACGCCAGGAGGTTCTGGTCAGCGAGGGGCTTGACCTCGGCCGCGTAGCGGGCCCAACGTAGCAGGCGCGCGAGCGGCTCGTCGCCGCGCAGCTCGATCTCGTGGGCAGCGTAGGTCGTGCGCACCTCGCGCAGCATCCGCTCGAGGTTGGCCAGCTCCCGTTCGACGGCGACGCGAGGCGCCTCGAGCCGCGCGGTTTCCGGGGCCAGTGCAGCCAGCGGATGCCGTGCGAAGACGCCTCCGGGGCAGGTGTCCCGGACCCGCCGCGCAATCCCCTGGAGCCCCTCCCGCGCTCCCACCCATGTCGAATAGGCAGGCAGCAGCCTGAGCTGGGCGTCGCTCAACTTGGGCGCCCGCCCCGAAAGCTCGACCATCCTGCCAAGCAGGCGGCGCACGGCAGTGCCCACCGACTCGGGCGCTGCGCGCATCAGTGCGTCGAAGGTCTCGATTGGCTGCAGCTCCCGCGAGAGTGCGTCCAGACACGCTCGCCGCTCGCGGTCCGCGGCGTCCAAGGCGGCTTCACTCACCAGAAGCCGCTCGTAGCAGGCCTTCAGGTCCTGGATGAAGTCCCGCTTGTCAGCCTGCGAGTCATGGATCAGGCAGACCAGGTCGTGTAGGCCGCGCTGCCGCAGCCGGTGGTAGACCACGTCGATCGCCGCGCGCTTCTCGCAGACGAAGAGGACCCGTTTGCCATGGGCCACCATGTCGGCGATGAGGTTCGTGATGGTCTGCGACTTGCCGGTGCCGGGCGGGCCCTGAATGATGTAGGAGTTGCCTTCCTGCGCGGCGATGACGGCATCCAGTTGCGTCGGGTCGCAGGACACGACGGGATAGCACTCTTCCAGCCTTCCGGCGCCGCGCGAGGTGAGCGTCTGTGTCTCGCGCGGCGCCAGCGAGAAGATGGAGTCGAAGGGCGCGTTGGGCTGGTCACGTTCGAGCAGCTGGTTGTAGTCCCGGACCAGCGACATCTTGCGGTAGTTGAAGTTTCCGAGGGTGAGGCTGCACAGGTCGAAGTCCCAGGAATAGGGGTTGCCGTCGTAACCGCCCTCGCGGAAGGCGGCGATCGCCTTCTGCTTCTCGCCGCGCCCGGCCTGCGGCTCGGACGCCACCATTTGCGGCTCGCGAATCCCTCCGGCCCGGAAGATGTCGCGCAGAGGCGCGGGCGAGGGCCGCACCATGCTGGTGAAGATACGCAGGCCCAGGGGTTGGTAGTTCTCGCGGCTGTAGCTGTACTCGAGCTCCCGGAAGCTCTTGAGACTCACGCCCTTCACTCTGAGTCGGCGCCGATACTGGTCGAGCCGCCGGCGGGCGCGTGCGTAGACGAGGTCCACGACCGGCCGGTCCACGCGATTGAGCACGACGCCCGGCTCGGTCGCCTCGATCTGCCTCACGAGAGCATCGTAGAAAGCTCGGATCGTCGTCTCACCCAGATCGATCGCGAAAGGCAGGTCGATGTCATAGAGCTGTTTGAGGTGATGCCGCAGCACCGGATTGACCTCGACCTCCTGGCTGGTGGCGCTCAGAACATACGAGTCGCGCACGCCCCGCTTCTTCGCCAGCTCGACGGGCAGCAGCAGCAGCGGTGAGTCGATACGCTCGTTCGGGCTCTCCTTGAGGTTGTTCCAGCGCAGGAAGCACACGACCAGCCGAAGCTGGGAGAAGCCAAACTCCGCCCGGTCGCGGCGTGCCTCGGAGATGAGCTTGTCCAGCACGCTGGGCAGGTAGGGGGCGTCCTCGAACCGCAGATAGCGGTTGAGGGGGATCTCCTGGCCCCCCACGAGTTGCGACTCGACCGACTCCTGCCAGGTGAACAGTTGCTCCGGCCGGATGCTGCGTACGTCGAAGAGGATGGGAACGGACGCAAACGTCAGGTTCAGACTCTGAAGGCTGGGCTTGAAGAACAGCAGCCGGTTTCGCTTGGAGATCTCGAACAGGCGCTCGCGCAGCCGGCTCAGCACCATCCGACGGCGACCCGAGATGTCGGCTTCGTGGAAGCCGGGGATGGCGGTCAGGTCCATCTCGAGTCCCGCGTCCTGCTCGCGGTACCGGACCAGGGACTCGATGACGGCGCCAAGATCCTGCGCGCGCCGATGCCGGTCGATCTCGGTCAGCCGAACGATGTGTCGCGCCAGAACCGGATTCAGGTGGGGGGCCACCGAGAACAGGTTGCGCCGGCGCCGAGCGAACGTTTCCACGTGGGAGGCATCGGTGAAGTCGAAGCCGCACGCTACGCTCGCCAGGAGAAGGCCGAGAACGTACATGTCCGTCAGGGCGTCGTGGTGGCCGGCGAGGTGCTCCCAGCTCCGGTAGCCGACGACGTAGCGGGGCTGGTCCACACTCTCCGTGCGCCTGCCCACTAGCAGGTCCGTGGTCTCCTCGTCGCCCTGGTCGGCGTCCGTCGTCTGAAGGGTCTGGGTGACGATCTGCAAGGCGTTGCTGTGCTGCCGCTCGAGCGCCTTCAGCCGGGCCGCCGACAGGCGCGGGTCGCTCGCCCGGTCAGACTCGAAGTAGACCCGATAGTCATCGACCAGGAGGTCGTCGACCCCATCCAGTGGCGCCACCTTGCCGACCTCGTGGGTCTGGGCCACCTGGCGAAAGAGCGGCAGCAGGGTCGCGAGCGTGTCGTCCGTCGTGAACCCCCGCCGCTCGCGAAGGAAGTCGAGGAACCGGGGCCGGCTCGGCGCCGCGTGGCTCACGATGAAGGCCTTCCGGCGGCGGCCGCCTGTGCCAGGATGTCCGGCGCCTGCTGCTGTAGTTTCTTCAGCCGCGGCTTCGCCAGGTCGAGCTCGGTGCCGAGCGTCTTCAGGAACGCCCGCTCCACGTCGAGTTCCTGGGCCACGCGCAGAGCCGCGGCAAGCGGCGCCTCGTCGAGTGACCGCTCGACCGTCGCGAGGTCGAGAAGCACGAAGCTCAGGTACTCGGACACGTTCGGAGCCGCGCCACCGATCTCGGCCGCCATGTCCGCCACGTCCCCGCTCGCGCCCGGCTCGAGCTCGGGGAAGAAGAGACGCGCATGGGCCACGAGGGCATCCGTCCTCAACCACTCGGGCTCGAGGAAGCGCAGCAAGACGCGCCGTGTGAGGTCCGCGAGGCGCTTCTGGCCCGGCAAGGACAGGCTGCCCAGATCGAGCTGGCCCTCGATCATTCGGACTACTTCGGCGTCGGCCTCGGCCCCACCGTCGGCCCACAGCCTCAGTGCGCGCGCCCGGATGTACGACTCAGGGTGCGTCAGCTCCTGTGCCTTCACCTGCTGCTGGCCGAGGATCTCGTCCGCCTGGCGCAGGTAGCTCTGTGCCTGGACGTCGGTCAGCCCGGTCTCGACCTTGATGAGCGAAGAGATGACGACCAGCGGATCCTCTACCACCGCCAGAGCGCCGCGGTCGGCGTGAACCTCCAGGTAGATCCGGAAGAGTCGCGCGGTCTCAAGATGGCTCATCTCGGCGCGCGGATGGTTCGACATCGCGCCGAGCATCTGGTCCGCGATGAGGAGCTCCCGATCCGCCTGTTCCCAGAGCAGGTGGTGCGTCAGCTCATGGGCGAGTGTGGCGCGCAGTTCCTCGCGGGAAAGGGTCGTCTGGACCGGCCCCTCGAGGACTACGTGGGCCTCGTCTGGCACGAACGACAAGAAGGCGTTCATGGCTCCCTGGCTGCGTGCCTGATAGAGCGTGACCGGCACCTCCAGCCCGAGGCCATCGCGGACGCCGTCGACCAGCTCGTACAGCTCAGCCTGCTCCTCGCGCTCGAAGCGATAGCAGGACTTCAGCAGTTCCAGCCGAGCCGTCTTGGCGTACTCCTCCAGGAACGAATTGGAGGAGTACCACTCCCATTGCTCGGCCTCCTCGGCCTTCAGGTGCGCGACGACCTGGCGCTGGAAGGGAATGGCCTCGTAGGTGCGCTGGAGGATCTCCCGCGCCGACGGCTTAGGTCGCGCCTCGATTGTGCCTTCCGAAGCGTCGTCGTCCACATCCGCCCCCAGATCGGATGAACCTGCCCAACGGAAGTGCACGGTATACCGGATTCCGACTCGAACAAAGCCGAAATCGAGCGCAGGCCCCAGGGAGGCGCTCGTGTCCGAGAAGATCCAGAAGCGGTTCCAGGAAGCCGCTTGGTGGGACGCGATGATGCCCAAGGTGCTCCCGAGGTACACGCAGCTGCCCCTGGTCCTCGGCGCCACAGGGGCGGCCGAAGTAAGTGCGGGACGGTGTCCGTCACAACGCCACTGTCGAGGACTCGCTCGTCTCCGAGGACCGGCTCCGGGAGCTGCCGCATCTTCGTGGAGACGCTGCAGAGGTTCTACGCCGCCCGGGCGGCGGGGGATGGTGCCCCGGGGCGAAGACCGGGTCGGTGACCGCGGCGCAGCGGACCTCGTTTGACTTGGGGCTCAATCCTAGAAGGCGTACAGCGACGGGACGGTGGCGGTGGACCTGGGCCTGCTGTCGCTGCTGTGCCACCTTGCCACCAGCGTGCCGCTACCACGCCTGCACACCGTGCGCTATGCGGGGGTGCTGGCGGCCGGGAGCGAGCGGAGAGCGAGGGTTGACACCCAAACCGCCCGCGCATTGCCTTCGTCCCGATTGTCTCAAAACCTACTCAAGACCTTGACAAACAGACCGATTGGGCCTAGGTTGTGGTTAGACGTTTCTCCTTCGCTGCGATCGACGTGGGGGGGGCGTCACCGAACGTGGCGCCCCCCCCACGGTTTGGGCGAAGGGTTTCCGAGTCCGCCCCGATGGGGCGAAAGAGAGAGGAGTGGCTGATGAGCAAGAGGAGTTGGGGCCTGGCGGCTCTGGCCGTGGCTGTCATGGCTTTCGTGCCCGCGGTTGTTGGCGCGGCACACCACGAGAAGAAGGACATCGTCGACACGGCGGTGGCCGCCGGCAGCTTCGGAACCCTGGCGACCGCACTGACCGAGGCCGGTCTGGTCGACACGCTCAAGGGTGAGGGCCCGTTCACCGTGTTCGCGCCGACGGATGAGGCGTTTGCGAAGATCCCCGAAGCGGACCTCAAGGCACTGCTGGCTGACAAGGAGAAGCTGACGGCCGTGCTCACCTACCACGTCGTGGCCGGCAAGGTGATGGCCGCTGACGTCGTCAAGCTGAAGGAGGCCAAGACGATCCAGGGCAGCAGCATCACCATCGACGCGTCCGATGGCGTCAAGGTCGACGGAGCCAAGGTCATCAAGGCCGACATCGAGGCGAGCAACGGGGTGATCCACGTGATCGACTCGGTGCTCATGCCGAATTAGTCGCACAAGACGTCAGCCGAAGGAGGACGTCCCCGGCGAATGGGCGCCGGGGACGCCGATCGGCGCCTTCATCAGAAGAGCGACGCAGTCGGCCATCGCCCTGGCGGTCCTCCGAAAGAGACCGTCCGCATCGAGGATCTGTGGGAGCTGACGCTTGGGCTCGACACGCCCTTGGGCGCGTCCTCTTGACCCAGACGGACCGGTTGCGCCGCCGGTCGGGAGGCTGAACCTCGGGAGTCCTGACATGACTGCCCTTGCGAGCGCCGTGCCGCCGCTACGGGTAAAACAACCCAACGAAGCATAGTGCGCCACATGTCGTCTGCCAACAGACAACGCAGGGCACCGGTGAAGGGGCAGGAAATCCAGGTCCTAGCTGGGGTGATATCGTGAGAGCGGTGCCTGACCCACCCCACACGAATAGCCCCGCCCAGTCGAGCCGGCTCCTCGACGAGCAGAGAGCAGAAGGACAGCTCGCGCTCAAGGACCGTGCGCTGTCGGTAGCAGCCGAGGGGGTCACGATCGCCGACGCACGCCTGCCTGACATGCCGCTGATCTACGCGAACGGTGGCTTCGAGCGCCTCACCGGCTACGCCATCGGTGACGTGCTCGGTAGGAACTGCCGGTTCCTTCAGGGGCCGGATACGGACCCGGAGGCGGCCGACGAGATCCGCCGCGCGATCCGGGGAGAGCGCGAGTGCGTCGTCGAGATCCTGAACTACCGCAAGGACGGCTCCACCTTCTGGAACCGGCTCTCGATCACGCCGGTGCGCGATACGGCGGGTGTCTTGACGCATTTCATTGGCGTGCAGTCGGACGTGACGGAACGGAAGGAGGCTGAGGAGGGGCTGCGACGCGCCAGCCGGGAGCTGGAACGAGCCAACCAGCTCATGCGTGGAGACCTCGAGGCCGCCGCTCGTATCCAGCGTTCTCTTCTGCCCAGCCAACTGCCCACCCTCTCTGGTGTCCGCTTGGCGTGGACCTTCCGGCCCTGCCGTGAGCTGGCGGGAGACATGCTCGACGTGATCCCTCTCGACGAGCAGCACGTCGGGTTCTACGTCGCCGACATCAGCGGCAAGGGGGTACCGGCATCGCTACTGGCGGTGACGCTCAGCCACACACTGTCGGCGATCCCTGAGCGTTCGTGCCTGCTGGCCAGGCAGGGGCCTGCCGCGCCGTACGTGCCCACCTCACCGGCGCTTGTGGCTGCCTCCCTCAACCGGCAGTTTCAGATGGAGGCGCGACGCGTCCAGTACTTCACGATGTTCTACGGCGTCTTGAACCTTCGCTGCCGCGACCTGCGCTTCGTCTCCGCCGGGCACCCGCCGGCGATTCTCGTGCCGAGCGAGGGACCGCCGACGGCGCTGCCCTCTGCGGGCTTTCCAGTGGGGCTCGTCGCGGAGGCCGAGTACGACGAGCGCCAGCACGTCCTCGTGCCGGGCGATCGGCTCTACGTCTACACGGACGGCGTCAGCGAGGCCGCCCGTGAGCCAGAGGGCGAGCTGGGCGTCGAGCGCCTCAGCGAGGTCCTCGGCGCAGGGCGAGCCGCTCCGCTCGAGGAGAGCGTGGAGGGCGTGCGCCGCCTCGTCGAGAGCTGGTGCGAGGGCGGCGAGCCGGCTGACGACGTTTCCGTCCTGGCACTCGAGGTGACGGCTGCCTGAGCCCCTCCGGAGACGCCGAGCGCCCCGTTGAGCCCGGCTGCGGCCGCGACCACGGTCAGCGCCCGTGGACCGCCCCAGCGGGAGAGCCACGTCCCGCTACGCTACCCGGCGCCATTCAAGATGTGGGCGAGTCGATTGCCACTGGACTTCCCCTCCGGATGGGAGTACAAAGGTGATACTCGCTTTCAACTTGCGTTCCACCAGCGAGGCCAGCGCTGCCGGTCGGAACCGAGCGCCAGCCACCTAGGGGGGTACCGTGCGCCGATGTCGCCTTCGCGTGTCGTCGCCCCCCGGTGTCGCGGCGCGTGGTCGACCCCGAGATCGTCAATTGACGAGCGACCTTGGCGACTCCGGCGGCGGCGCAGACAGTGCTGCACCCAATCGGGGGACTTGCATTGGCCGGGCATAGGGAGGCTCAGTTCGCATGAATCAGGTCAGCAGAAGGGTCGGGAGCAGAGCTGGAGATCGACTCATGTGGCGCGGGGGACTGGCGGTCTTGGCGGGTCTGCTTCTGAACGCACCGGCGTATGCCGGGTTGACCCTGACGGTCAACGACACGCTGGACGAGGTGGACATGAATCCGGGGGACGGGGTCTGTTCCACCGAGGCGGGGACCTGTACGTTGCGGGCGGCTGTGATGGAGGCCAACGCCACCATTGAAGCGGGTGCGGACGAGATCCGCCTGCCTGCCGGGACGTATCAGCTCACGATTCCCGTTCCGGCAGATGCCGAGGTCTCGAAGGACGCCTATGGCAGCCTGCGGCTGGGCTACTACCAGCCGCTGATCCTCAGCGGAGCCGGCCCGGATTCGACCGTCATCGAGCAGACTACCGAGGACCGTGTCATCCTCGTCCCGCTCGGAGAGCAGGTCACGATTCGTGGCGTCACGATCACTGGCGGGCGAGCCCTCAGTCCCCTTCCGGGGGAAGTCCTGGCGCACTATGGCGGAGGCATCGCCACCTTCGGTGCGCTGCTGACGCTGCAGAACGTCGTCATCGCCGACAACGAAGCGGCGGGTCCCGGTGGGGGCATCTTCGTCAAGGGAGGGCTCCACATGTGGACCACGCGGATCGTGGAGAACAGATCCCAGACTCATGGGGGCGGCGTCGCGGTCGGTAGCTTCCAGTTCAGCTATCCTTTCGATGTCACGGAGACGACGATCAGCGGGAACAGGGCACCCTTCGGTGGCGGGATCTTCTACTGGGGCCGGGCCCGCAACTTTCATCTCAGCCAGTCACTGGTGAGCGCCAACGCCGCCGAGGGTCTGCGGCTCGAGGACGGGTCGCTGGCCAGCTCCGGACGGGGCGGGGGGATCGAGCTCTACATGATCAACGAGCCCTGGGACGAGAGCACACCGGGACTCGTCGAGACCACGACGGTGCGCGGCAACCAGGCAACGGATGGCGGCGGCATCTATCAGTACGGCTTCGATCCGATGCGGATCGAGCGGAGCCTGGTCGCCGGCAACACGGCCAATGACGGTGGCGGCATCATGGTCCGCGGACCGTTGACCGTCCAGAACACCACTTTCAGCGGAAACGACGCGGACCTCGGTGGCGGCATCACCCTGCGGCGGCTGAAGCTGACCGACGGGCGCGTACAAGCCCGCACGTCGATCTTCACGAGACACGTGGACGTGGTGGGCAACACGGCGCGGACCGGCAGCGGCCTCTTCAGCAACGGTGAACGCAACGGTGTCTTCGCCATCGCAACGATCTTCGCCAACGACCCGGCGACGAACTGCGCCCTGGCCGCCTCTCGTGTCGCCGGCTCCGGCGGATACAACATCGACTCCGGGATCAGCTGCCGGCTGCCCCACCCGACGGACCAGAGCGCGACCGATCCGACGCTCGACGCGCTGGCGGACAACGGCGGTCCGACCCTGACGCACGCCCGTTTGCCGGGCAGCCCGGCGCTCGATGCCTACTCGGGAGGGGGTTGCCCCACCTTCGATCAGCGCCATGGTCTGCGTCCCTACGGTGGGGGTTGCGACATCGGGGCCGTCGAGCAAGACGCGCCCCTCTTCAGCGTCTTCCTTCCGCCCGCCGCGGATCTCCTCGAAGCTTTGGGCGGCTTCACCCACTTCAGCCTCGACCCGGCCTTCACGCAGGCGCTGATGGCACAGGGTATCGTTCTGGAGCCGATCGAGCCCGGCGGTGGACAAAGCGGAGCGGCCTCGCTGCCGATCTCGGGCGGCTATCTGGGCGTGCGCTGGGCACAGCTCTCGACGCGCGGGGGAATCGCCTTGCGCCGTGGCAAGCGCGTGGCGAGGCTGCTGGGACTCAGCCTGTCGCTCGAGGACGGCAAGGGCTTCGTCTCGGCACGCCCCGGGTTCGGGCGTCCCGGCAGGCGCTCCTACGTCGCCTTCGCCGCGGAACAGGCCTACTGGCAGGGTAGCCAGGGCCAGGCAACGCTCACGCTCACCCGCCGCGCCGCGCGGGAGTTGAACTTGCGCCTGCGCACGCGACTGTTCAAGCCGGGCATGCTGGTCGGTGAGCTGCTGGTGGAGGCCGAGCTGCCCCAGCCGGGGCAGGAACCTCCGCCGAATCAGGACCCGCTCGATCCGCCGGGTCAGAATGTCCAGAACGATCCGCTAGAGATCCAGTAGCAAAGCGGGCCCATTGTGCTGCCTCACGGCCGAGGTCAGACCGCCCGCGGGCCGGAGCGCGGCAGCGTGCCAGGCGCCCCGTGGCACGGCATGCGCCCGTCGCACTGTCGTCGGGCCGGCGGCCAGGATAGGTTAGCCGGAGATTCGCGGTCCGCCGGGCGAGGCGCTCGTCTCGGGCGCCGTCCAAAGCACGGCGCTCGGCGACAAAGGCTCGAACTGGTCCGCGAGGCGATCCCAGGCTGGCAGGCTGACGATGGCGAGCAGGCGATCTCCCGCCTCCAGCTCGAGCTGTGCGTGAGGCAGCAGCGTGGAGCCCTGCCGGAAGAGGGCCAACGGATCCACCTCGTCAGGTGGGAAGCACGTCTGGACCCGCTTGCCTACGAGGGGGCTTCCTGACCTCAGGATGCCGATCACCAGGCGTTTGCCGTCGGGCAGATCGATGGGCACGCCGGCGGCCAGGAGCACGCGTAGGTCGACGTGGCTGGTGGTGGCAGGCAGCGCCGTCCGCCGCCGGTGCAGAAGATGAACGGCCACCTCGACGTGCTCGGCCTGATGAGCGGGCGAATCGGAGCGGGTCTTGACCTGGGCCTCGTAGAGGCTGCGGTAGCGGAAGCGCGACGAGAGGGTCACCTGAATGACGTGGCTCGTCACGACGGCCAAGGCCGCTGGCACCAAGAGGTGGTAGCCGCCGGTCATCTCGGTGACCATCAGCAGAGTGGCGATCGGGACGCGCGCCGCCGCGCCGAACACGGCGGCCATGCCCACCACGACGAACGCCGCCGCGGGCTGGTGGAGGAGCAGCGCCAGGAGCCCGCCCAGCATCCCTCCCACGAACAGGCTGGGCGCAAACACACCGCCGGAGCCCCCGCTCGAGACCGTCAGCGCGAACGCCGCCGTCTTGGCGAACACGAGCAGGAGCAGCAGCCGCAGGGCCAGCCGCCCGTCGATCGCCTCTTGTATCCAGCCGTAACCGCCTCCCAGGACCTGAGGGAGCCAGAGCGCCAGCAGGCCGACGCCCAGTCCTCCGATCGCGGGCTTGAAGTGAGGGGGAATGGGCAAGGCCTGGAAGGCGTCGCGAGCACCATAGAACACCACCGGGAGGGCCGTCGCCACGATCCCGGCGGCGCACCCGAGCACGATGTACGAGGCGTAGTCAGAGAAGTGGGCGATCTCGAGGCTGGCCGGGACCTGGAACAGCGGCTGCGAGCCCACGAAGAGCCCGTTGACCGCATAGGCCACGACCGACCCCAGCAGGGCATAGAGGAGCGCGCCCGCCTCGAACTCCACGTCGCTGTAGAGGACCTCGACCGCGAAGACGGCGGTCCCGATCGGCGAGCGGAAGGTGGCGGAGAGCCCGGCGGCCATGCCAACCAGGACCAGCAGCCGTCGCTCGGCCTCGGACCGGCTAGTGAAGGTGGCGTAGACGGAGCCGACTCCGGCGCTGATGAGGGCAGTGGGACCTTCGCGGCCGGCCGCGCCCCCGGAGCCGATGGTCATCGCCGAGGCGACCATCTTCAGGAGCGGCACGCGCGCGCGGATGACGCCCGCGGCGCGATGGTAGGACTTGACGACCGCGTCCGTGCCGTGACCTTCCGCTTCGGGAGCCAGGCTGTAGACGAGGACTCCGGAGAGAAGCCCCCCTAGCGTCGTGGCCACCGGGATCAACCACAGGCCGAGCGGTCCGGCATGCTCCAGGAGGACGCCACCCTCTCCGGGAAGGACGGGCGGTCGATAGCCGGCCAGCAGCCCCAGGAAGACAGCCTCGGCGCCGCGCAGCAGAAGAGTGAACAACTGGGCGCCGAGCGCTCCCACGATCCCGAGCGCGACCGTGTCCAGTAGGCGGCGTTGCTCGAGCCGATTCATCGCCCAGCTCGAGGTGGGTTCACCGGCTTGCGGTTCCCCGCGACCGCCCTGGTCTCTTTCATGGGTGCACGGCCCCAAGGGTATGGCAAGCCGCCCAGGCGCGGTGCCGGACCGCGCACGCGTGGGTCAGGCGCGCGTGGCTCGACAGGCTGCCGCGCATGTGCCGTCCCCCCGTCTCCGCCAGAGGGGTGCTGGACATTCCGCCCCGGGACGTGATCACGTGGGACTCCCGTCACCAGATACGGCCGCCTCAGCCGCCGTCCTCCGGAGGCTCCACGTGGATGTGGACCTCGGCCAGGTCGGGGACCGTCGCCTTGAGCTGGTCCTCGATCTGGGTGGAGAGCCGGTGCACCTCCCCGATGGCCAGGTGGCCGTCGAAGACGCAGTGCATGGCCACGAACAGGCGTCCGTCGGAGATCCTCACCCCAATCTCGTGGAACCCTCGCAGGGCCGGTATCTCGGCCGTGATCCGGCCCAGCGCGGAGAGGACCCGCGATCGTTGCGACCCCGCCACCACCTGGTGGACGCGGGGCGCGCCCTTGGGCTCGATGTGGGCGATTGCGTTGCTGACCCCCGGCAACCGGTCGCGGAGCGCCCGCTCCAGCTCGTCCGCCCGGGCGTGGGCCTCGGACAGGCGCATGGCCGGATCCAGCTCGAGATGGAAGGTCAGCAGGATCCGGCCGCGGGTCTCGGTGGCCTGCACCTCGTGGACCACCAGGCCCCGCTCGCCGGCGATGGCCTGGACGCGCTCGGCCCAACCCTCGCTGGCCGTCGCCACCGGCTCGAAGTGGACCACGACATCCGCCTGGGGATGCAGCCCCCGGACCCGTCCCTCCACCTCGCTCACGGTGGCGTGGGCCTGCTCCAGGGGTGTGGCCCGCGGCACCTCGACCACCATGTCGACGAAGAGCATCGGGCCCACCGGCCGGGCCCTCACCCGCCGGCAGGCGACCACGCCGTCGACCTGGGACGCCACCGCGGCGATGCGCGTGGCCAGCCCCTCCGGGGCCCGGTCGAGGAGCACGTCGATCGTGTTCTTGCCTAGCCGGGCGCTCACCCACAGCACGATCAGGGCCACGCCCAGGGCCGCCAGCGCGTCGGCGCGGGCCAGCCACGGGTCGTGCCCGGTCCATTCCCCGACCTTGACCAGGCCCAGCCCCACCAGCACCACCAGCGAGCTCCAGATGTCGGTGCTGAAGTGGAGGGCGTCGGCTTCGAGGGCCTGGCTCCGGTGCTCGCGGGCGGCCCGGAGCAACGCCCGGGAGCGGCCGTAGTCGATGGCGATCGAGACGATCATCACCGCGAAGGCCCAGACGCTGGCCTCGATCTCGACGCTGTGGAAGAACAACCGCTCGACCGCCTCGTGGATGATCCAGGCGCAGGTGGCGACCAGCAGCAGCGTCTCGAACAGGGCCGAGAAGCTCTCGACCTTGCCGTGGCCGTAGTGGTGGCCCTCGTCCGGCGGGCGGTCGGCGATCCGGACCGCCAGGTAGGTCATCACGGCGGCCGCCAGGTCCAGCGCCGAGTGGAGGGCCTCGGCCAGGATCCCGAGGCTCCCGGTGGCCATTCCCACCACCGTCTTGAGGCCGGTCAGGAAGACGGCCGCCACCACGGACGTCAGCGCGACCGCCTGCTTGTCCCGCGCGGCCGAGGCCCGGGAGGTGCTCTCGCCGTCCTCCGTGGTGTCTCGCATCGCGCGATAGGATCGCACAGAGTCTGGCGAAACAGCGACGGCTCAGCCCGATCGGCTCAGCTCGGCGCGGACGGCGTCCACCATCGGGCCCCCGAAGAGGGCGAGCCGGACCGTCTGCAGTGAGGACTCGGGGTGGGCGGAGAAGTACTCCCTGACGGCGCTGACGTAGGCACGGGCGCAGACATCGACGGGCACGGCGAAGATGCCGGAGCTGACCGCGGGAAAGGCCACGGAGCGCCAGCCCCGCTCGGCGGCCCGTGAGAAGGCGGACACCAGCGCGCTGACCAGCTTGCCCTCCTCGTCACCTTCGCCCTGGCGGGGCCCGACCGCGTGGATCACGCCTTGGAAGGGGAGGTTGCCCGCGGTCGTGACCACGGCGCTGCCGACCGGGACCGGTCCCCGGCTGCGCACCAGGCGATCCCCGTCGGTCTCCAGCTCCGGCCCGGCGGCGCGAGCGATGGCCGCGGCCACGCCGCCGCCGTGGGCCAAGTGGCCGTTGGCGGCGTTGACGATGGCGTCCACCGGCTCGGCCAGCAGGTCCGAGACGACGGCCTCGAAGACACGCCCGCCCGGCAGATCGAGACGACCCAGGCTTTCGGTCATGCCGGGAACGTAGGCCGCCGACCGGCGGCGGTCAAGGCCCCCGCCCCGGCGGGCGCGGCGGGCGCGGCGGGGGAAGGAGTTGCGCCCGACCCGGCGGCTGCGGCATATTGATTCCAGACATCCGGAGTGGCCCGCCCGAAGCTGGGCGGGTCCGGCAACCTGGGCGGACATCCCAAGGTGCCGATCCTGCCCGAGGCCCTCGGCCTCGGGGGGAGATGGGGCCCCGGTCGCAGCGGGGCAACGAAGTGTCCGGCGCGGTGGCCCCGCGCTCTCCGGGTGGCTTTTCCGAAAGGAGAAGACACCATGGCTTCCAGGCTCACTCTCTCACGCAACGGCGGGCCCTCGGCGGCGGTCTCGCTGGCGGCGGCCCGCGAGATCGACCCCGACCACCACCTCTGGCGAAACGGCCGCCTCTACTGGGTGGCCTTCACGGTCCACCTGCCCCCCTGGCAGAAGGAGCGCGTCCGGCTCTCCCTGGGCACCGCCGACCTCGCCGAGGCCCGGCGGCGCCGGGACGAGGTCCTTCGTCGCTATCCGGAGGTCCGCACCTGCGAGCTGTCGCTCCGGCTCGACCGGCGACGCAGGGCGGGGCGACGGTCGCTGCGACGGCGGAGCGGCACGGAGACGCGCCGGGCGGCCTAGGCGCCGGTCACGGGCAGGAGTGTCTGGTATAGTCATCGCCTACGGTGACAAGGCAGCCGTTCCGCTGCCAAGGAGGCGCGAACGAACCCGATCGGGGAGATCTACCTCGGCCTGACCGACGATCCGGCGATGCGCCGACAGGAGCATGGGAAGCCCGGCGACTGGCAGGAGACCCAGTTCTCCACTCAGTCCGAGGCTCTCGGTTGGCTGTCTTCGTACGTGGGGGAGCCGGGCTTCGTGGCCCACGCCGCCCGGCCATCTGGGTGGCGCCACGGCTACTGGTACACGATCACCGCGCGAACGAAGCAGTAGCGCGGATCTGCCGTGCTGCCGGTGTAGGTCCCGACCTAACGTGTGCTAGCCTCGGATGATGAGCCTCCCGCGAACCGTCCTGACCATCCTGCTGTTGGTGGCCGGCCTGTCACTGTCGGGCATCCTGGTCCTGCAGCACCACGGAGAAGCCCCGGGCCTGGTGTCGGCGGCCAACCAGCTCTGCGGCGAGGAGACAGGCGCCGGCACCGGCTGCGAGGCGGTCGCCGCCGGTCCGTACTCCGGCTTCCTCGGCTTCTCGATCGCGGCTTTCGGCTTCTTCTTCTATCTCTCGCTGGCGCTCCTCCTGGGCTTCTCCTACCTGGCCGGTGCGGAGGCTCGCAGCGCCGGCGCGGTGCTCTCCCTGCTGGCGGTCGGTGTGGCCCTCGTCATCGACGTCATGCTGCTCGGCGTTCAGGCCTTCGCGATCGGGCGCTACTGCAACCTCTGCCTGACGACCTACCTCGTCAACGCGGGGCTGCTGGTGCTGCTGCTTCCCGCCCGCCGGGGCCTCGGCGCCGTGTGGCAGACCTTGCGGCGCCCTGAGGGCCGACTGGCCTTCGCCGGGTGGGCGCTGGCCAGCGTGGGGCTCGCGCTGGCGGTGGGCGCCACCGACACGGTCTTCTCCTACCGGGCCGAGAAGCGCCAGGCGAGCCTCCTCGGAACGCTGCCGGCCGCCCCCCCGGCTCCCCCCACGACGGTCGCGGCCTCGCCGGCGGTGGTCGACCCCAACGCGACGCAGGCCGGCCCGCCAGCGACGACGGCCGGGGCCGAGACGGCGGCCACCGAAGCCAAGGCCACGCCCCCCTCGGCCGAGCTGGAGAAGGCGCGCGCCGAGGCCCGGCGTCTCCAGAGCATCCTGGACAACCCCCGACTCCTGCAGCAGTACCTGGACGACAAGGCGTGGAAGGAGTACGAGGACGCTCCCACCCAGCAGATCGACCTCACCGGGCTCACTCCGAAAGGCCCGGCCCAGGCGGCGATCCACGTGGTCGAGTTCTCCGACTTCCTGTGCCCCTTCTGTCGCTCCATCGCCGGCGCGTTCCGGAGCTTCATCCCCCAGTCGCGGGGCCTGGTCGGCATCTACTTCAAGAACTACCCGCTCGACACGGAGTGCAACGACAAGCTCCAAACCACGCTCCACCCGGGCGCCTGCCAGGTGGCGCTGGGGTCGATCTGCGCGCTGCAGCAGGGGCCCGACAGCTTCTGGCGCTACCACGACAAGGCCTTCACCAAGCCACTCCAGGCTCCCAAGCTGGACGACGTCGTTGGGCTCGCCGCCGAGGCCGGCCTCGACTTCGCCCGCCTCGAGCAGTGCATGAAGAGCGGGGCGGCCCGCGACCAGCTCGCGGCCCAGATCGAGGAGGCCCACCGGCTGGGTGTGAACGCCACGCCGACGTTGTTCATCAACGGCAAGAAGCTCCCTCGCGTCAACGACTTCGTGCAGGCGGTCAACGCCGAGGCGGCCCGGCTGGGCCTGGAGCCGCTGGCCGGGCCAGCCGCCGAGTAGCCGCGGGGCGGCGTTACGCGGCGCCCGAAGTGAATTCGGTCGCCGCTATCGAGCGGGGGGCTCCCGTCCCCCGGGCCCCCGGACCTGAACGCGTCGCCCGGAGTAGATCCGGTCGCCGCTATCAAGCGGGGGGCTCCCGCCCCCAAGCCCCCTGACACGAAACCGGCACCTTTCGGCGTCGCGGGGCGAAGGAGCCTTGACAGGGAATTCGAAAATGCGTATATTCGCATCTCATTATGGAGATGCGGTGGTTGATCCGAAGCTGATCCCGGCGGTCGCGGAGCGTTTTCGGGTGCTCGGCGATCCCGCACGTCTCGCCATCCTGGCGGTCCTGCAGCGCGGCGAGAGGAGCGTCTCCGAGATCGTCGAGGCCACCGGTCGGAGCCAGCCGAACGTCTCCCAGCACGTCGCGAGCCTGGCGCGGGCCGGCTTCGTGGCGGCCCGGCGCGAGGGGAACCGCACCTACTACCGGGTGGTCGACCCCTGCGTGAACGACATCTGCGAGGCGGTCTGCCAGAGCCTGGCCGCCCGTGCCTCGGAGGACCAGAAGTGGCAGAGGCTGCTCAAGCCTGGAGGGAGGAAGGTCCGTGGCTAATCGAAGAAGCATAGTCCTGGGCGTGAGCTTGCTGGTGGCCCCGGCCTTGGCGGCGGCGGAGACGACGCCGCTGACCCTGGCCGAGGCCCTGGCGATCGCCGAGGCGAAGAACCCCGACATCCAGTCGGCGCGCGAGAGCGCGGCCGCGGAGAGCGTTCGCGCCGAGGCGGTGCTGCGGCAGCGCTGGCCCAGCCTGACGCTGACCTCGGGCTGGTCCTACACGAACAACCCCTCGGCGGTGTTCGCCCAGAAGCTCAACTCCGGCCAGTTCGCCCAGGAGGACTTCGCCATCGACCGGCTCAACGCCCCCGACGCCCTCTCGCACCTCAACACCACGCTGGCGGTGCAGGTGCCCCTCGACGTCTTCGGCAAGGTCGGGGCCTACGGCAAGGCCCAGGCGGCGGCCGGGCGCGCCGCCGAGGCCGCCACCCGCGAGGGCCTCCAGGAGCTCAGGCTTCAGGTCGTCCGCGCCTACCACCAGGCGGCGCTGGCGCAGCGTGCGGTGGCGGTCACCGAGCGGGCGGCGGAGACGGCCCGAGCCCGGGAGGCGGATATCGAGGCGCGGGTGAGCGAGGGGGCGGCCCTCAAGGCGGACCTGCTCCGCGCCCGCACCCGGCGGCGGACCCGCGAGGCCGACCTGGCGGAGCGCCGGGGCGAGGCCCGGGTGGCGGCAGCCGCGCTGTCGCGCCTGCTGGGAGCCGATCCGGGCGTCGACTACGAGCCGGCCGAGGCGCCCCCCGAGCCCGCGCCGTTGCCGGGCGACGAGGAGTCCTGGTCGGCTCGTGCCGCCGACCAGCGGGCGGCCCGAGAGGCCGCCGAGAGCAAGGTGGAGGCCACCGAGTGGGGAGTCACCGGCGAAGGCCGGTCTTTGCTCCCCGACCTAGCCCTGTTCGGTCAGGTCCAGGACGACCGCAACACCTTCGGCTCGAACCAGACCGGCTCGGTCGGCGCCATGCTCCGCTTCAACGCCTTCGACGGGACCCGGTCCAAGCGCAAGGCGGTGGCCGAGGCCCAGCTCCGGGCCGCCCGGCAACAGGCCCGGGCGGTCGCCGACCAGATCCGACTGGAGGTGGCGATGGCCTGGCGCCGTGCGGTGGCGGCACGGGAGCGCTACGCAGCGGCCGCCGGCGGGGCCGAGGACGGGCGCGAGGCGCTGCGGGTGATCCAGCAGCGGCGTCAGGCCGGGATGGCCACCCTCACCGACGAGTTGGAGACCGAGGTGGCCAGCCTGGCCGCCGAGCTGGGCGAGCTTCAGGCCAAGACCGCCGCGGCGATCGCCGACGCCGAGCTGCGTCGCTCCGCCGGAGAGCTTTAGTGTCCCCCGTGGACGGCATGACCGGGTTCGGGAGAGGGAACAAGCGATGAAGAGGGGAAGGAGAACGCCGATGTCGACACGACGGAGGGGCTGGCTGGCACTGCCGCTGCTCGCGGGCCTGGGGCTCGCCGCCTGCCACGAGAAGCCGGAAGCACGACCTGCCGCCGACCACGCCGCCGGTCCCGCCCGCCAGGTCCAGACTCGCGAGGCGGTGAGAAGCGACGGCGCGCACGAGGTGACCGTGCCCGCCACGGTGTTCGCTCACCAGCGCGCCGAGCTCTCGGCGCGGATCCCGGCGGGCGTGGCCGAGCTGCCCTTCGAGGAGGGACAGCGGGTGAGGAAGGGAGACGTCCTGGTCCGTCTGGACGACGCCGCGATCCGCTCCGCGGTGGCGGCGGCCGAGGCGGCGCTCAATACCGCGGAGGCCGACCTGCAGCGGATGCGGTCCCTGGAGCAGAAGGGGGCGGCCACCCCCCGCGAGCTGGAGCAGGTCGAGGCACATGCGGCCGGGGCGCGTGCCCAGCTCGCAGCCGCCCGCGACAACCTCTCCTACGCGGAGCTCCGGGCCCCCTTCGACGGCCGGGTGGCGGACCGACCGGTGGACGTCGGTGACGTCGTCAACCCCGGTCGCACCCTGATCGCCCTGGAGGCTGACCGCGGCTTCGACGTCCGCGGCAACCTCGACTCCGCCCAGGTCTCTCGCCTTCGGGTGGGGGAGGAGGTCGAGGTGCTGGTCGACGGACAGCCTCAGCCGCTCTCGGCGACGGTGAGGTCGATCTCGCCGGCTGGCGACCCCACCACCCACCGGTTCGAGGTGCAGGCCGATCTCCCCGGCGCCCTGGGCGTGCGATCCGGCCTCTTCGCACGGCTGGTCCTGCAGGACCCCTCCGGCACCGCGCGGATCACCGTTCCCGAGGGAGCCGTCTTCGAGCGAGGCGGCCTCCAGGGGCTCTTCGTGGTCGAAGGCGGTGTGGCCCGACTGCGCTGGGTGGCCACCGGCGCCACCAAGGACGGCCAGACCGAGATCCGGGCCGGCGTCGGCGCCGGCGAGCGGGTGGTGGTCGAGCCGGATGGGCTCGAGGACGGCGCCGCAGTCCTGGAGCAGCGGTAATGCAGACCGGCTTGGCTGGACGCGTCGCCCGGGCCTTCCTGGACAGCAAGCTGACGCCGCTGGTGATCCTGGCCTCGATCGGCCTGGGGGCGTTGGGACTGATCGCCACCCCTCGCGAGGAGGAGCCTCAGATCCGGGTGCCGATGGTGGACGTGATGATCGCCTACCCGGGGATGACCCCCAAGGAGGTCGAGGCCCGCATCGCCACGCCGGTGGAGCGGATCCTGTGGGGGATCTCGGGCGTCGAGCACGTCTACTCGACTGCCGGACCCGGCTTCGCGCTGATCACCACCCGCTTCAAGGTGAACGAGGACAACGAGGAGAGCCTGGTCAAGGTCTACGAGCGCCAGTCGGCGATGTGGCCCGTGCTGCCGCCCGAGGCGCAGCGACCCATCGTCGAGCTCCACTCCATCGACGACGTCCCTTTCCTGACCCTCACCCTGTGGAGCCAGGGCTCGAGCAGTGACCGGCTCCGGCCGCTGGCCGCCGAGCTGGCCCAGGAGCTGGCGGAGATCCAGGACATCAGCAAGCCGCAGCTTCTCGGCGGGCAGCCCCGGACCATCCGGGTCGAGCCCGACCCCGACCGGATGGCGGCGGTGGGCATGACCTGGATGCGCCTGCAGCAGGCGCTCCGATCGGCCTCGGTACGCCAGGACGCGGGGACGTCGGTGCGGGACAACCAGGAGATAAGGGTCGAGGCCGGGCCGCTGTTCCACGACGGGGACGACGTCAGGCGGGTGGTGATCGACGTGCGCGACGGCCGGCCGGTCTACGTCTCCGACGTGGCCCGGGTCTTCGACGGGCCGGCCGAGACCACCAACGCCGTCTTCTTCGCCGTCGGGGCCGCCAAAGCCACCGCCGAGCAGCCGGCCGGGCGCGAGGTCCCGGCGGTGACGATCGCCCTCGCCAAGCGGCCGGGCTCCAACGCCACCCACCTGGCCGAGCACGTGCTCGAGAAGGTCGAGACGCTCCGGTCCCGGCTGCTGCCGGCCGACGTCCACGTCGAGGTGACCCGCAACTACGGCAAGACCGCCGGGGATAAATCGGACGAGCTGGTCAAGCACCTGTGGATCGCCACCGTGTCGGTGGTGATCCTGATCGCGCTGGCCATGGGCTGGCGGGCGGGCCTGGTGGTCGCCCTGGCGGTCCCGGTCACGCTGGCCCTGACCCTGTTCATCTACTACCTCTCCGGCTACACCCTGAACCGGGTGACCCTGTTCGCCCTGATCTTCTCCATCGGGATCCTGGTCGACGACGCGATCGTGGTGGTCGAGAACATCGAGCGCCACTACCGGGAGAAGAAGGGTCAGCCCTTCTTCAAGGTGGCGGTGGAGGCGGTCGACGAGGTCGGCAACCCCACCATCCTGGCGACCTTCACCGTGATCGCCGCCATCCTGCCCATGGCCTTCGTGGGCGGCCTGATGGGACCCTACATGCGCCCCATCCCCACCGGCGCCTCGGCGGCCATGGTCTTCTCGCTGGTGGTGGCCTTCGTGGTCTCGCCGTGGGCGGCCTACCGCTTCTTCAAGAAGGGCAATCCGGACCACGGCCACGCCGAGGGAGCCCCGGATGGGCTGAGCACCCGGGTCTACCGCACCGGCATGAACGCGCTGATCCGCCGTCCGGCCGTCCGCGCCAGCTTCTTCGTGGGGGTGGTGGTGATCCTGCTGGCTTCGATGGGGCTGGTCGGCCTGGGCCTGGTCAAGGTCAAGATGCTCCCCTTCGACAACAAGAGCGAGTTCCAGGTGATCGTCAACCACGAGGTGGGGACCCCGCTCGAGGTGACGCTGGAGACGGCCCGCGAGATGGGTCGCTACCTGGCCACGGTGCCGGAGGTGTCCGACTACCAGATCTATGCCGGTACCGCGGCGCCCTTCAACTTCAACGGCCTGGTCCGCCACTACTTCCTGCGCCAGTCCCCACACCTGGCCGACCTGCAGGTGAACCTGGTCGACAAGCACCAGCGGGACGAGCAGTCGCATCCCCTCGCCAAGCGGGTTCGCCCGGCGCTCACCGAGATCGCGGCGCGGCGCGGGGCGCGGGTGAAGGTGGTCGAGATCCCGCCCGGGCCCCCGGTGCTGGACACCATGGTGGCCGAGATCTACGGCCCCACCGAAGAGGCCCGCGACCAGCTCGCCGGGCAGGTCCTGAAGCTGTTCGAGGAGACGCCGGGGGTGGTGGACAGCGACGACTCGCTGGAGGCCCCGCACACCCGCCGCGAGATCGTCCTGGACCGGGAGAAGGCCGGGCTCAAGGGGATCCCGCCGGCAGCGGCCATCGAGACGCTGGCTGGGCCCGGCGCGGGCCGGGACGTGGCCCGGCTCGACGCACCCACCTCACGGGAGCCGGTGCCGGTCCGTCTGCGGCTCTCGGCCAGCGACCGCTCACGGATGGAGCGACGCTTGTCGATGCGCGTCGACTCGCCCGCCGGTCCGGTTCCGCTGTCAGAGCTGGCGAGGGTCGAGACGGTGGCCGAGGCCCAGCCGATCATCCACAAGGACCTGAAGCCCGTGGTCTACGTCTTCGGCGACCTGGCCGGTGAGAGGGAGAGCCCGGTCTACGCCCTCGCCGAGCTCAAGCAGAAGATCGAGGCCCTGGAGCCGGAGCTGGGAAGCCGAGTCGAGCAGCACTGGGTGGAGGCCCCGGAGACCTCCGATCGGCTGGCCCTGAAGTGGGACGGGGAGTGGCAGATCACCTACGAGGTCTTCCGGGACCTCGGGATCGCCTTCGCCATCGTGATGGTGCTGATCGCGATCCTGGTGATCGGCTGGTTCGAGTCGTTCAGCGTGCCGCTGGCGATCCTGCTGCCGATCCCGCTCTCGCTGATCGGGATCCTGCCCGGCCACTGGGCCTTCGGCGCCTTCTTCACCGCCACCTCGATGATCGGGTTCATCGCCGGGGCCGGCATCATCGTGCGCAACTCGATCATCCTGGTCGACTTCATCGAGCTCAAGCTGCGCCAGGGGATGCCCCTCGAGGAGGCGGTGGTGGAGGCCGGGGCGGTGCGCTTCCGGCCGATGCTGCTGACCGCGGCGGCGGTGGTGGTGGGCGCCTTCGTGATCCTGTTCGACCCCATCTTCCAGGGCCTGGCGATCTCCCTGATGATGGGCGAGGTGGCGGCCACCCTGCTGTCGCGAGCGGCGGTGCCCGTCGTCTACTACCTGATCGCCCGCCGCGGCCGTGCCGAGTTACTCCACAAGGATGGGCTGAACCCGGTCACCGCAGGTGGGGTCTGAGGGACGGCGTGAGCTGCCGCCCCCACCAACCAAGCTTCTGGAGGAGAGAGTCATGACCGTCGAACGTGCCGTTCGTGCCCTGGCCGGGTCCTTCGTGCTGGCCTCGGTGGCCTTGGGCTACTGGGTCCACCCCGGCTTCTTCCTCTTCACCGCCTTCGTGGGAGCCAATCTGCTCCAGTCGGCCTTCACCAACGCCTGTCCCGCGATGACGATCTTCCGCAAGCTGGGGCTGAGGGACGCCGGGTCGCCGGCCCAGCCGACCCCGGCGGCGAGCTGACGAGGCGGTGATGAAGGCGGTGGTCGTGATCACCGAGTCGGACGCCCTCTCCGAGTTCGAACGCGCCTGCATGTCGAACCCGGAGCGTGGCTTCACCATCGTCCCGAAGGTGTGGGGGCGCGGCAAGACCGGGCTCAAGACCGGCGATCGGGTCCACCCGGGAGGGTCGGCCCTGCTCTTCACCGTGGTCCCGGACGCCGAGCTGGCGGCCACCACCGCCTTCCTGCGCGACGTGCGCGACCGGGCCGGTGTGGCCGAGTCCACCAAGATCTACGTGGCCCCGGTGGACGAGGTGATCTGAGCCCCCCAGCGTGATCCTGAGGGCTGCTTCGAAGCTGTGCCCCCGAAGGATCCGGGACCAGAGGGGCCGGCTCCAATTGGCCCTGGAACCGGCCCGGAAGAAGAGACACAATGACCGACGACAACGCCCGGAGGTACGCCTTGCAGATCCAGATCCGCCGCAACACGGTCTCCAGAGCCAAGCCGCCCGCCGACCAGCTCGGCTTCGGTCAGGTCTTCACCGACCACATGTTCATCATGGACTACTCGGAGCCAGAGGGCTGGCACGGCGCGCGGGTGATCCCCTACGCGCCGCTGTCGCTGGAGCCGGCGGCCGCGGTCTTCCACTACGCCCAGGAGGCGTTCGAGGGTCTCAAGGCCTTCCGCCAGCCGAACGGGCGGGTGGTGCTGTTCCGGCCCGAGCGCAACTGCACGCGGCTGCGTGAGGCGGCGGCCCGGCTGTGCATGCCCGACGTCGACCCCGACCTCCACCTGCAGGCGATCGAGACCCTGGTCGACGTCGACCGCGATTGGGTCCCCGACGCCCCTGGCACGGCCCTGTACGTCCGTCCCACCTTGATGGCGACCGAGCCGTTCCTGGGGGTGCGCCCGGCGCGTAACTACAGCTTCTTCATCATCCTGTCCCCGGTGGGCGCCTACTATCCTGAGGGGATGAACCCGGTCAAGATCTGGGTGGAGCGTACCTACACCCGGGCGGCGCGGGGCGGCCTCGGCGCGGTGAAGGCCGGCGCCAACTACGCCGCCTCACTGCTGGCGGCGCGGGAGGCCCAGAAGCGCGGCTACTCCCAGGTGCTCTGGCTGGACGCCAGGGAGCACCGCTACTGCGAGGAGATGGGGGTGATGAACCTCTTCGTCCGCATCGGCGACGAGGTGGTCACGCCGCCCCTGGACGGGACCGCGCTCGGCGGGATCACCCGGGACTCGGTGCTGACGCTGCTCCGGGATTGGGGGATCACCGCGCGAGAGCGGACGCTGAGCATCGACGAGCTCGACAGCGCCTACGCTACCGGCAAGCTCCGGGAGGTGTTCGGCTGCGGCACCGCGGCGGTGATCTCGCCGGTGGGCGAGCTGGGGCTCGACGACCGGAAGCTGGTGATCAACGAGGGGCGCATCGGCGAGCTCTCGCAGCGCCTCTACGACGCCATCACCGGGATCCAGTATGGAAGGATCGCCGATCCCCATGAGTGGGTCCGCGAGGTGAAGCGGTCCTCGTGACGGAGATCGCCACCGATCGGGTCTCCGTCTCGACCCACGGCGACTGCGAGATCGTGGACGTCACCGCCCGGGTCCAGGGGGTGCTGCAGCGCCACGGCTTCGAGGAAGGGCAGGCCCTGGTCTTCGTCTCGGGCGCGACCGCCGGCCTGACCACGATCGAGTACGAGCCGGGGCTGCTCGAGGACCTGCCGGCGGCCTTCGACCGGATCGCCCCCCGCGGGATCCGCTACGCCCACGAGGAGACCTGGCACGACGGCAACGGTCACTCGCACGTGCGGGCCAGCCTGCTCGGGCCCTCGCTCACCGTCCCCTTTCAGGACGGCCGGCTGCTGCTCGGCACCTGGCAGCAGATCGTGCTGATCGACTTCGACAACCGACCCAGGAAGCGCGAGCTGGTGGTCCAGCTCTACGGCAGGCGCGCCTGAGCGGGAGAGGTCCGATGCTCTACAGGCCCTACGGCAGGACCGACAAGAGCTGCTCGGTGGTCGGCTTCGGGGGGATGCGCTTCAAGGACATCGACGACCGCGATGCGTGCGTGGAGATGATGGTGGCGGCCGCGGAGGGCGGCATCAACTACTTCGACACCGCGCCCGCCTACTTCGGCGTCAAGGGCGAGACCGTCTTCGGCGAGGGCTTTCGGGAGCTTCGCCGGCGAGGGCTACCCTTCTTCTGCGCCACCAAGACCACCGAGTCGACGGAAGCCGGGATCCGGCGCGAGATCGAGGCGCAGCTCCGGCGGCTCGGCCTGGAGCGGATCGACTTCTACCACGCCTGGTGCATCCTGACCGCCGACGCCTGGGAAAAGCGCAAGCGCAACGGCGCCTTTCGGGCCTTCCGGAAGCTCAAGGACGAGGGGCAGATCGGGCACATCTGCGTCTCCAGCCACCTGATCGGGGACGAGATCAGGGACCTGCTCGACCACGACGACTTCGAGGGCGTGCTGTTCGGCTACTCGGCCTACAACTTCCCGGCCCGCCAGAAGGCCTTCGACGCGATCCGGCAGCGGGGGCTCGGCTGCGTGGTGATGAACCCCCTCGGCGGCGGGCTGATCCCGCAGAACCCCGAGGTCTTCTCTTTCATCAAGAGCCGCCCGGACCAGGGCGTGGTGGAGGCCGCCCTGCACTTCCTCTGGTCCCACCCGGAGATCACCACCACGCTGGTCGGCTTCTCCGAGCTCGGCGAGGTCCGCGAGGCGCTTCAGGCCGTCGACCGCTTCCGGCCCCTCGACCCCGCCCGCTTCGACCAGATCCGCGAGGCCATCGGCGACGCCTTCCTCGAGCTCTGCACGGGATGCCTGTACTGCGACGACTGTCCGGAAGGGATCCCGATCCCGAAGCTGATGGACGCCTACAACCAGCTCCGGCTCTCGGGAAGGGAGCAGGCGGCGCGGGACCGCCTCAAGTGGCACTGGAGCCTGGCGCCCAGCGAGGCCGAGCGCTGCAGCGAGTGCCGGCAGTGCGAGGACGCCTGCACCCAGCACCTGCCGATCGTCGACCGTCTCAAGGTGATCGCCGGCCTGGCCGGCTGACCGTCGCGCAGCCGCGTCGTACGGCGCCCCCGCGTCGGGTCCCAGCGAGAGAAACCCGCCCCATGTGTCCGTATGAGTCTCGTACGGCGTACGGGCGCACGTATCCTCGCGGTCAGCCACATCTCGAGACGGGCCAGCAACTTGGCTGATGGCTGACTCGCCGGCGCCTGGCGCTCCGTTTGCTACCGATGATCCTCAACACGACTTTGGAGGAATCATGGGTTTCCAGATCACGGCGCCGTTGCTCCGAATGGGCCGTCGCTTCGAACGCGATCGCCAGGGTCACCCGCTGATGGCGATCCTCTGCTACGCCCTGGCCCTCTCGTGCGGCTCCAACCATCTCGCCACGGCAGCGCCTCTGGCGCCGGAGCTCATCGATGCCGAGGCCTCGGGCGCTTTCGCGCACGACGTGAAGCTGGCAGTGGCGCCCAACGGCAGCGCGGTGGCCGTCTGGCGCCGGGCCTCCCTGGACACCGTCGCCGTCTGGGCGACTCACCGCTCTCCAGGCGGGCGTTGGGCGAGCGCGGTGCGACTCGGCATCGTGGGATTGAACAACGTGAGCCCGTTGGTGGGGATCGACGCCGATGGGAATGCCCTGGCCGTCTGGAGGGATTCCACCCGAGCCGATCCGCGGATCTGGGTGTGCCGCTTCGAGGTCGCCAGTGGTTGGCGCAAGCCGGAGCTGCTGCTTGGGAACGACGGGACTCCGGTGTCGGTCTTCTATCCACAGCTCGCTGTCGCAGCCAACGGGACCGCCCTCGTGCTGTGGCCGGAGTCGAGGGCCCAGTGGGGTAGGACGTTCGTCCCCGGCCGTGGCTGGGAGACCGCTCAGATCGTGGCAGAAGGTGCCGCCAGAGATGTTCAGGTAGCTGCCGCCGGCAACATGGGCTTCTTCGTCGTGTGGGAAGGCGAAGAGGGTATCTCGGCCCGCCAGATGGGGCCGGAAGGGACCTGGGGCCAGGTCCGCGTCCTGTCCGGAGACGGTTTCAACCCAGCCATCGGAGCGGGCATCGGGGGGCACGCCATCGGCGTCTGGCAGACCGGCTGGTACAGTTTTGGCTTCGAGCGTTACCTGCCCGGGGAGGGCTGGACGGGGGCGCAGACCGTTTCGGGCGAAGAGATCAGGACCGTGCCGGTGTTGCCGGAGGCGGTTGTCGACGAGTTCGGCGGTGTCGTCGTCGCCTGGCACGGCGTCCCCTATGGTGCGCACGGTCCCTCCCGCATCGAGACCCCGATCTGGGCGACCCGGTTCGATCCTGGACTCGGCTGGGAGAACATGCTGCGAATGCACACTGACGCTTGGGGGCCATACCTCGCGGGAAACTCGAGGGGGGACGCCATCGTGGTCTGGCTGATCGAGGACGCGTCGTCCACGATCGACATCTGGGGGCGCCAGTGGGCGGACGGCTGGGGGTGGC
>CAZNNH010000029.1:0-50273 GCA_964574335.1 uncultured Acidobacteriota bacterium
CTCGGCTCGCGCCGGCGCCCCGGCCGGCGGCGACCAGGCCGCCTGGGCCTGGCCCGGCCACGCCCGAGCGCGGACCGCCAGGAAGCTCTCGTGGAGGGCCGACTGCTGCTCGAGGAACTCGCGGTGCAGCGTCGCAAGCCGCGCCTGCTGTGCCACCAGCTCCCGAAGCCCATCCGGGACGGGAGCGGGCGGCTGCGCGACGGGAGCGCTCCGCGCCGCATGGGGCGCCGGGCTCTTGGCGATCACGGGCGGCAGCTCGGGGGCTCGCGGCATCGACTGGAAGCCGTCCGGCCCGGAGGCCGCCTCTTTCGCAGGCCGGGTCCGGGGCTCGTCGGAGGGACGGACCGGTTGGGGCAGGTGGACCCGGAAGCGGAGCTGCCGACCCGATCCTCGGAGCGGCCGCGGGGTGGCGGCGTCCAGTCGGTCCTCGAGCTCGTCGTCATGGAGCTCGACCCCGGCCACGATCAACCGGGCCCGGGCGTGGGCGAGCTGCTCCAGGGAAGACCGGCCCGGCAGGTCGAGGGGCACCGCCACGTGCTCCCGGTCGCCGAGGATCCGCTCGATCCAGCGACAGCAGCCGGCCTGGGGACCGTGCTCGAGGAAGACGCGGACGCCATCCTCCCAGGCGTTTTCGATCAGGCGCGGGAAGTCCACCGTCTGCAACGCCTGGCCCACCAACGCCTCGGCGGCCGACTCGGCTTCGGGACGATAGTGGCTGCCGGTGGCGTGGGTGTAGAAGCGGACGCCCGGCACCGGCTTCGTAGGTCGGAGATGGATACGCCGCCACTGGTCGCGGAAGAGCTCCATCTCGGGGCAGTGGATGGCGATGTCGTAGCCGAGGGGGCGGGCCCGCTCGGGTCCCAGGCGGGCGACCACCCGCCGGCAGGCCTCGACCTCCCCGCCGATCACGGCATCGCCGGGCGCGTTGATGATGGTCAGATGACAGCGGACCTCGCCCTGCAGCGCCTCCTGCACCTGCTGAAGGGGCGCCAGCACGCGGTAGCTGGTCCATCGGGCTCCCGGCTGTCCCCAGGCCCGCTGCGGCACCCGGCACTCGCCGGCCAGCTCCCGCGAGTAGACGGCGGCCGCCTCGATCTGGTGGTGCAGATCGTCGATGTCCTCCCAGGCCCCGAGCGCGAACAGGGCGTTGGTCTCGCCCGAGCAGAAGCCGATGGCCGCGTCGGGCCGGAGCCCGAGGGAGTGCCTCGACAGCTCCGCGTGCGCCTGGCAGAGGAACGAGGCGCCCCACAGCTTGTCGGCCGCGGCCGGCTCTTTCTCCCCGTCGGTGTAGGCCCATCCCACGGCTGCGCCGAGCCGCCGGAAGCGACGGCGGACCGCGTCCGCAAGCCCCGGCAGCGCCATCAGCAGGTCGCCGCCCATGCCGCGATAGGCCCCGGCCGGTCCCGTGAAGACGAAGGCCAGCTCTCCTCCCAGCGGCTTGGCCCGGTAGTAGACGCCTTCGCCGTCGGGCTCGAGTCCCCGTGACAGGGCCTGCAGCGCCCCGGCGATGCGGCCTCGCGTCTGGTCCTCGGCCGCGGTGACGATCGTGAGGCGGACGGCACCCTCCCTCGACTCGGTGCCGTCACGGAGCCGAGCCAGGACTTCCTGGGGGTCGGCCCCGCAGAAGGCGAGCACCCGTGGCGGGCGCTCGAGGACGAGCGGCCGGGCAGCGGCCGGGGCGATCACGTCGACACGGCAGCGGGCCTCGCCCAGGGCGCCGACCTCCACGCCGGCCCGCGGCTTGTCGCCGGCGGCAAGCCAGGGGGTGGCTCCGAGCCCGACCCGGGTCGGCGGTCGCACCCGATGCCGGCAGGCGAGGGTGGCGGCGGCCAGGTGGAGCAGACCGCTCGCGGCGTGGGCGTGGCCGAAGCGCCCGGTCAGGCCGATCGCATCGGGGCCCGAGCCGAGCAGGAGGTCCACGCTCCCGCCGGCCGGGTCGACGGCGGCGAGGACGTCGTTGCCGTCTCGAAGGGCGTCTTCCTCCCGCTTCAACACCAGCGCCACGGCGGCGTCTCCGCCCGGCTGGCTGGATGCCGGGAGCACCGCCGCCGCCGCACGACCGTGCGCGGGCTCGGCCGAGACGTCCACCGCCCCTACCAACGCGGCGTCGACCTCCCCTTCCCGCAGCGCCCGGACCGCCAGCTCGAGGGCCCGGAGCCCCGAGACCTCCTCGGCCGAGACCGTGAGGCTCGGGCCGGCCAGGTCGAGCTGGCTGTTCAGGCGGTTGGCCACGATGTTGGGCATCGTGCCCACCACCCCGGGGGCGTCGAGCGCACGCACGATCGAGTCCCGGAGCCGCTCCAGCCCCTCGGTGGTGGGGTCGGAGGCGGGAGCGGCGTCGCGAGCCCACTGGGCCGCCCGCCACCGGGCTCCGAAGCGGGCCACCTCGGCGTCGCATTGCATGCCGGCCAGCACCGCCGTCCGCTCCCTGGGCAGCGGCCCGGCCTGGTCCACCGCCTCTCGCGCCGCCGCCAGCAGCAGCGTCTGCTGGGCCAGGGTCTTCTCGAGGTCCAGCGGGGGGAAGCGCAGGCCGTCGGCGTCCAGCACCACCTCGTCGGTGTGGCCGGTCTCGCGGTCGGGATCCGGCCCGGGGCGGAGCCGGCTTTCACCCCGCATCAACGCCTCGGTGAAGGCCGCGGTGCCGAGGGCATCGGCCGCGATCACGCCCAGGCCGACGATGACGATCGGCGGGCTCGGGGTGCCGACAGCCGGCTGTGTCCTGGAGCCGACGCGAGAAGCACCCGCTTCCTCCAGGATCAGGTGGGCGTTGTTGCCCCCGAAGCCGAAGGCGCTGAGGGCGGCTCGCCGTGGCCCCTGGCAGGTCCAGGGCTCGCTGGTGGAGAGCAGCCGAAAGGGGGACGAGGCGATAGCCTGAAGCGGCGGCTCGGCGTGCAACGTGGCCGGGCGGATCCCGGCGCGCAGGGCACCCAGCAGCTTGAGCAGGCCGGCCGTCCCGGCGGCCGTGATCAGGTGGCCCAGGTTCGACTTCAGCGACCCGATCGGCACCCCTTCCGAGCCGCCGAAGACCTCCGCGGTGCTCTGCAGCTCGACGCCGTCGCCCACCGGGGTGCCGGTGGCGTGGCACTCGATCAGCGAGACATCGGAAGGCTGGATCCCCGCCTGCTGGTAGGCCGACCGCATCGCCCGGACCTGGCCCTCGGCCGAAGGCGCCAGTAGGCCGGCGCCCCGCCCGTCGTTGGAGAGGCCGATGCTGCGGATCACGCCGAGGACCCGATCGCCGGCCGCCTCGGCGTCGGCCAGGCGCTTCAGGACCACGAAGGCGGCTCCTTCGGCGGGCACCAGCCCGTCGGCCTCGCGGTGAAACGGTCGGCTGCGGCCGCTGCGGCTCATCGCCTGGAGGGCGCAGAAGCCGACGTGGATGAAGAGGTCGTCGGCCCGGTTCACGGCGCCGGCCAGCATCAGGTCGGCCCGTCCGTCGTGGAGGCGATCAGAGGCCAGCTTGATGGCGTACAGCGACGAGGCGCAGGCGGCATCCAGGGCGAAGGCGCCCTGGCCCAGCCGCAGCGCCTGGGCCAGCAGGTGGGCCGGAAGCCCCGACATGAAGCGGTTCAGGGGATGGGGGGGCGCGCCCTCGCGGCCCGGCCAGCCCGAGCACCAGACGCTCTCCGCCCACGCCGCCAGCGAGGCGCTGGGGAAGGAGAGGTTGCCGATCACGGCCCCCACCCGCGGTCCGGCCCGCTCGGTGTCGTGGCCGGCGTCCCGCAGCGCCTCGCGGGCTCCGTGCAGGACAAAGTGGAACAGCGGGTCGAGGGAGAGGAGCGCCTCGGCACCCACCGCGAAGCCGGTCGGATCGAAGACCGGCTCGAAGCCCTCGACGTACCCGCCGCGGTCCGACCACGTGGCGTCCCTGGGCTCCCGCTGCTGCGGGAAGAGGATCAGGTCGCGATCGATCCGCCAGCGGTCGGACGGCGTGGCCGTCAGCAGGTCCCGCCCGGCCTCGATGTGGGCCCAGAGCTGCTCCGGATTCAACGCGCCCGGGAGCACACAGGACTGGCCGACGATGGCGATCGGCGCCGGGCCCTGGGCCTGACTCACGGCGTGGCGCGGCCGGCCGTGGGCTCCGCGAGCTCCTCGGATGGCTGGTCGTCGGTGGCGGGAAGCAGGTGCATCTCGACGTCGCGCAGCTCCGCCACCAGACCGCCCTCGTCGGAGCCGAAGGAGAGGTCGCAGACCAGCTTGTAGTCGCCCACCACCCTCGCCGCCAGGGTGCAGCGGAGCGCGCCGTCACTGGGGGCCTTCTGGTGGCGCACGAAGGCACCGACGCCGGTGGGGAGCGAGGAGCGGCCCCGAGCCAGTAGCCCCCAGAGGATCGAGAGCTGAAGGCCCCCGTCCAGCGCCGCGGGATCGGTCAGCCAGGGACCGCCCGGCCAGCCGAGGCCGCCCGTCCCCACCAGCTCCGCCGCCCCGCCCTCCGGCGAGAGGCCCTCGATGGTGCGCAGCGCGTGGAAGCTCGGTCCATGGAAGAGGAGGCGCTCATAGACGTCCGAGAACGGCCAGGGCGACGCCTCGAGCCGCTCCGGGTCCGGTCCCCGCCAGGTGGACGGGGGAACCGGGGTGCCGCGGTCCGCCAGCTCCGCGGTGGCCGTGTAGCAGATCCGTCCCGTCGCGTCGCGGAGCTCGAGCGCCAGAAGAGGCCTCGAGCCGTTGGAGATCTCGCGGCCGGCCACGGTGAGGAGCTCGGCGAGCTCCCCGAACCGCTGCAGCCGGACGCCCTGCTGCACCTTGAGGTCACGGCAGGCGACCAGGTCGAGGTCCGGGCGCAAGGCCAGGGCGGCCCGCGCGAACCACTCGAGCACGAGCACGACCGGCACCACCGCCACGTCGCGCACCCGGTGTCCCTCGAGGAAAGGGTAGGCGGTGCGGTCCACGACCACCTCGAGCGTGATGTGGCGCGGGCGGCTCTCGCCGCTCAGGGCCAGGGCGTCGCCCTCGACCAGCTCCACCGGCCCCTCCGCCTCTTCGCGCAGCTCGTCGAGAAAACGGCGCGCGCCGTCCTCGGGGCGGATCAGGGGCACGCCGCGCTGGTCGAAGACCGTCCGTAACGCCGGGCCCACCATCCCGCCGTCCCAGGGGCCCCAGCCCAGGGAGCGGACCAGGCAGGCGCTGCCTCGGCGCCGGGCCTCGGCGGCCGCGACCTTGTTGAGCACCTCGTTGGCCATGGCGTAGTCCGCCTGGCCGACGTTCCCGGAGCGGGCCGCCACCGAGGAGAACAGGGCGATGAACGACAGGGGGTCATCGGCGGTGGCGGCCAGCAGGGCCCGCAGGCCCCCTACCTTGGTCCGGAGCACGCGATCGAACTGGGCGTCGGTCTTGTCGGCGATCAGGCGGTCGGCGATGACCCCGGCACCGTGCACCAGGCCGGTGACCGGACCGAACTGCTGCCGTACCTGCTCGAGGGCCCGGGCCACCGCCTCCATGTCCTGGACGTCCACGCTGAGGTACTCGACCGCCGAGCCGGCCGCCCGAAGCCGGGACAGCGTCTCCCGCACCTCCCTCCGGGCGAGCAGCTCGTGCACCTCGCCCCGGACCTCGGCCGGGCTCAACGTCCGACCCTCCGCCTGTCGCTCGGCGAGGAGGGCGCGGGTCAGCTCCTTTTCGTCGGAAAGGCCGCGGCAGCTCTCCGGCTCCTCGCGGAGCTCGGTCCTTCCCAGAAGCGCCAAGCTGGGCTGGCAGGCCCGGGCCAGCTCGATCAGAGCGGTGGCGGTGACGCCACGGGCGCCACCGGTGGCGACCACCACCGAGCCCGGCCCGACGCCGAGGGCCCCGTCCGGCACCGGCCGCTCGGCGACCTCGAGGACCAGACGGGTTCCGTCGGCCCGCAGACCCACCTCGATCTCGGGGCCGCCGCCCAGCAGCTCCGCGGCGATCGCCTCGGCGATGGCCGTCGCCGGCCGACCGCCGCGTTCCACGTCGATCGCCTTCACCGAGGCCTTGGGCCACTCGAGGGCCGCCGTCTTGGCCAGGCCGGACAGGCCCGACAGCCAGGCGCGCAGCGGCTCGCGCCCGCCGAGGCCGAAGTCCCCGCCGACGTCCTGGACCGTGACGAAGACGCCGCCGCGCTCGGTCATCCGCGGGGCCACCGTGCGGGCGGCCTGGAACGCCTCCCGACCGATGGCGATGCCGTCCTCGGGCGAGCTCAGCTCAGCCAGCCCCCCCAAGAAGATCACCGCCCCCGCGCCGTCCGGCACCGTGGTGACGACATCGCCTTTCAGGCCGCGCTCCCGCAGCAGACCGAGGAGGGCGGAAGCCACCCCCGCCCCGTCCTCGGTGATGGCGAGGTCGCCGCTTCTCGAGATCCCTGGAAGCGCGAAGCCCAGGGCCGGCGCGGGTCGCGCCTCCACCCCGAAGCGGCCCACCGCGGAGCCCGGGGCGCGGCTCTCTGGTGGTGTCTCCGGCTCCTGGGCCGGGACCGGCTCGGCCTCGATGCCCGCCTGCGAAAGCCGCCCCGCCACCTCGCCCAGGGTCCGGAGCGCCCCCATCTCGCCGGCGGAGACCTGCGGCAAACCGGTGACCCGCTCGCTCATCGCCGAGAGGATCTCGACCCGCTTGATGGAATCGATGCCGAGGTCGGACTCGAGCTCCATCTCGGGGCGGAGCATCTCGGCGGGGTAGCCGGTCTTCTCGGCCACCACGGAGAGGAGCAGCGACTGGAGGGCGCCGGCCGAAGGAGCGACCGTCGGCGGAGGGGACGATGGCTCGGACGCCCGGGCCGCCGCCAGCCCCGTGCCGTCCTGTCTCAGGCGCTCGACGATCTGCCCCAGGGTGCGCAGGGAGGCCATCTCGCCGGAGGCGAGCTGGGCCACCTGGGGGATCCTCTCCTGCATCGTCGAGAGGATCTCGACCCGCTTGATGGAGTCGATGCCGAGGTCGGACTCGAGCTCCATCTCGGGGCGGAGCATCTCGGCGGGGTAGCCGGTCTTCTCGGCCACCACGGCCAGCAGCGTGGTTTCGAGGTCGGGGCCGACGGCGGACGCGGCTGGCGCCGCGCCGGCGGGCCGGACGCTCTCCAGCCGGGCCACGATCTCGCCCAGCGTGCTGAGGGCGCCCATCTCGCTGGCCGACACCTGGGGCAGGTCCGGGATCCGCTCCTGGAGGGCGGAGAGGATCTCGACCCGCTTGATGGAGTCGATGCCGAGGTCGGACTCGAGCTGCATCTCCAGCTTGAGCATCTCGGCGGGGTAGCCTGTCTTCTCGGCCACCACGGAAAGGAGCGTGCCGCGTGTGTCGGAACTGCCGGCAGGGACCGTCGCTGGCGGGGCGCCTGCCTGCACCACGTCCTTCTCCGGCAGCTCCGGGTCGATCGTCGCGGTCGGCGGCGGCCCAGGCCAGGTCGCCGGACCGGGCGGTGGCAGGGACGGAGTCGTGGGAACGGGGGGAAGCTCGATCTGGCGCGAGGCGAGATCGGGAACGGGGTGCCCGCCGGCCATCGCCGAAAGGGCGGCGAAGGACGCCTCGCTCGCCCTGAGGAAGGCCGCGTGGCTCTCGGCCATGGCCCGCTGGTAGGCGGCATGGGCCTCGGCGGTCTGCCGCTGCATCTCGAGGTAGGCGCCCATCCACGGGCCGGGGGCTGCCGGCGGGTTCGAGGCGGGCAGCGGGGGGCTCGGCGGAGCCTGTTCCGCCACCGGCGCCGAGGCCCGGCGCGCCGCTACCGCCGTCTCGGGGTTGGGTGGCGGCAGTGCCCGGGCCCCTCCCTCGGGGGGATAGGGTTTGCCGTAGTTGGTGCCCGAGAGCGTGATCGTCATGCCGTTCTTGGGTCGGCGGGTCGACGGCGCGACGGGTCGGCCCATCGGCTCCCACAGGCGGGCGAAGTCCAGAGGCATGCCGGCCACTGCCAGGCGTCCCAGCCCCTCCCAGAAGGCGGTGAGGCCGCTTCGTCCCTTCCGATCCAGGCTCACGGCGAGATGTGGCCGCCCTTCCAGGCACTGGCTGACCAGGCTGGTGAGCACGGAGCCGGGGCCGACCTCGACGAACACGCGGCCGCTGGCCCGGTACATGGCCTCGATCTGATCCGCGAAGCGCACCGGCCGGGCGACCTGCTCGGCCAGCAGCCGACGTTTGGCCTCAGGCTCGTCCGGGTAGGGTCCCGCCTCGGTGTTGGAGAAGACCGGCAGGCCCGCGGCCTCGAACGGGACGGTCTCCAGGAAGTCCCGCAATGGGCCGGTGGCGGGCGCCACCAGCGGCGAGTGGAAGGCCGTCGAGACCGGCAGCCGGCGGGCGGTGATCCCGCGCTCCGCCAGAAGGGCGGCGAACGCCTCGACCGCTTCCACCGTCCCCGAGACCACCGCCTGACGGGGTGCGTTGTGGTTGGCCAGCACCAGGTCCGCGCCGTGCTCCGCGATCAACGGCAGCAGCTCCTCGACCGGATGGGCCACGGCGATCATGGCGCCCGGCGTGGCGGTCGCCTGGGCCATCAGCTCACCCCGCCGGCGTGCCACCCGCAGCACCCCCGCCTCGTCGAGCACGCCCGCGGCATGGAGCGCGGTGATCTCCCCGAAGCTGTGGCCGCCCACCAGCGCCGGCTGCAGGCCGAGCTGGCGCAGCAGCGCCAGCATCGAAAGGCTGGTGGCGCCGATCGCTGGCTGGGCCCACTCCGTGGCCGTCAGCCGGCGCTCCAGCTCGCGGCGGTCCTCCTCGTCGAAGGCCGGCCGCGGAAAGACCACGTCGTGCAGGGGTGTCTCGCCCAGCTCGAGGTCGGCGGCGCGGTCGAAGACCTCGCGCGCGGCGTCGAAGCTCATCAGCAGCCCCGCCCCCATGTGCAGGTACTGGCTCCCCTGGCCCGGGAACAGGAAGGCCAGCGCACCCTTCTCTCCGCCGAGCTGGTAGTGGATGCCGGGAGCCGAGACCGCCTTCTCGGGATCGGCGGCCAGGGCCTGGGCCACGCGGTCCAGCTTGTCCGCCAGGTCCTTTCGAGTGCTGGCGACCACGGCCAGCCGAGCCGGCCGGCGCGGGTCGAAGGCCTCCTGGGTGCTGCGGGCCAGCGCGCTCAAAGGCTCGTCGCTGGCCGCGGCGCTGCGGCACTCGGCGACCAGGCGGGCCGGATCCTCGGCGGCCAGCGTCACCAGCTCGCAGCAGCAGGAGGTGGCGCGCGGCGCCTGGGGCGCGCCGCCTCGATACTCCTCGAGCGTCACGTGGTAGTTGCTGCCACCGAAGCCGAAGGAGCTGACGGAGGCGCGCCGAGGGTGGGCTCGGCCCTTGATCCAGGGTCGGGCCTTCGTGTTGATGTAGAACGGGCTCTTCTCGACCTCGAGCGCCGGGTTCGGCCGGTCGACCTTGATGGTCGGTGGCAGGACCTTGTGGTGCAGGGCCAGCACCGCCTTGATCAGGCCGGCGGCGCCGGCCGCGGCCTTGGTGTGGCCGATCTGGGACTTGACGGAGCCGAGCGCGCACCACTGCCGGTCGCGCCGGCCGGAAGCCTCGAACACGCTTCGCAGCCCCTCGAGCTCGGCGACATCCCCCGCCTTGGTTCCTGTACCGTGGGCCTCGACCAGCTCCACCGTCTCCGGCCCGTAGTCGGCGGCGTCGTAGGCGCGGCGCAGGGCCTTGGCCTGCCCCTCGGAGACCGGGGCGTAGACGCTCTTGGCGCGGCCGTCCGAGGAGGTCCCCAGGCCGCGGATCACGGCGTAGACGTGGTCGCCGTCCCGCTCGGCGTCCTCGAGGCGTCGCAGCGCCACGAAGCCGAGGCCCTCGCCGAGCAGCGTGCCATCGGCCTGGGCGTCGAACGGCCGACACTCGCCCTGGAAGGAGAGCGCCGGCGTCTTGCTGAAGCACATGAACATGAAGATGTCGTTGAACGTCTCGACGCCTCCCACCAGCACCAGGTCCGAGTCCCCCAGGTACAGCTCGCCCAGCCCCATGTGGAGGGCGGAGAGGGCGCTGGCGCAGGCCGCGTCGGTGACGCAGTTGGTGCCGCCCAGGTTGAGCCGGTTGGCGATGCGTCCCGCCACCACGTTGCCGAGCAGCCCTGGGAAGGTCCCTTCCTGCCACGGGACGTAGGAGCTGGCGATGCGGTCGCAGGTCGCCTGGACCTCCGTCTCGCCGAGCCCCTGCTCGCGCAGAGCCTTGACCCAGATCGGACGCTGCAGCCGGCTGGCCGCCTCGACCAGCAGCTCCTGGCCCGAGGTGAGGCCCAGGATCACGCTGACCCGGTCCCGGTCCAGCTTCTCGAACTGGCCCCGGGTGGCGTCCTCGAGCACCTGCTTGGCCACGATCAGGGCCAGGAGCTGGGAGGTGTCGGTGGCCGGGATCAGGTTCGGCGGCACCCCGTGCTCGAGCGGGTCGAACTCGATCGGGTCCAGGAAGGCCCCACGCTTGGCGTAGGTCTTGTCCGGGGCCTTCGGATCGGGGTCGTAGTAGTCGTCGATCAGCCAGTGGCTCGGGGGCACCTCGGTGATCAGGTCGCGGCCGGCCAGGATGTCGCGCCAGAAGCCTGCGGTGTCCCGTGATCCGGGGAACAGGGCGCTCACGCCGACGACGGCAATCGGGGGTCGGGGTCGTTTCATCAGGCTACTGGAACCAGCGGTGTGCCGTGGGCGCCCGCAGCTCGGGCGCTTTGACTTCCAAGGGCGGGCCGCCCATGGAGTAATCTCGTATTGTAGACCATCGAGCGCGCGCTCACAGGGTGGGACGAGGCTTCAGGCGAGGGGCCGGGGCCGGTAGTCGAAGGCCACCGCCGGCACCGCCACTCCGTAGCAACGAAGCTGCTGGGCGCGGGTCACTGCGGCCGCTCCCTCGAGCAGGTTCCGCGCGATCTGGACCACCTGGCGGCGCGCCGGGTCGGCGAGGAAGGAGCCGGCGGTCCAGGCGTTGAAAGCCCCGAGGGCGGGGCCGCACCAGATCTGGTAGTCCGATCGCCGCTCGGGGGCCCCCTCGATGGCCCAGCGGCTGGACTTGCCGAGGTACCAGCGGAAGACCAGGGCCATGCGGTGCTTCGGGTCCCGCTCGGCGCGTTCGACCTCGGCCGGGTTGCGCCCTCGGAAGAAGGTCCGGGTCTCCTGCCAGACGCTGTCGACCGAGCGCTGGAAGAGCTCCTGCTCCAGCCGCTCCCGCTGGTCGGCGGGTATCGCCTCGAGCGAGTCGTAGGTGCGGTAGGTCTCGTAGAGCTTGTGGGCGCGGACACCGAAGAGGGTGCCACGGCGCAGCACCTGGACCTTCACCCCCAGCTCGAACATGTCGGCGGCGGGGGCCATCATCACGTCGGCGATCCCGGCGCCCGCCAGCAGCGTGCGCCCCGCCTCCGAGAGGCCGGACTCCACCGCGGCCTGGTTGACCGAGCCGGTCAACACGTAGGCGGCGCCGAGCGAGAACGCGGCCGCCACCGCCGACGGCGTCCCCAGGCCACCGGCGGCGCCGAGGCGCACCGGGCGGGGGTAGCCGTGGCGCGCCACCAGCTCGTCCCGGACCTGGGCGATGGTGGGGAAGAGGGCGGCCAGCGGGCGATTGTCGGTGTGGCCTCCCGAGTCCGACTCCACCGTCACGTCCTCGGCCAGCGGCACCCGCCGGGCCAGGTCTGCCTCCTCCGCGCTGAGCCGGCCTTGCGCCACCAGACGCTGCAGGATCTCGTCCGGCGCCGGAGACAGGAACCGTCGTGCCACCTCGGGCCTCGAGAGCTTGGCGAAGAGGAAGCGGCTGCGTTGGATCTGGCCGTCCGGCCCCACCCGCAGGCCGCTCGCCGAGCAGCGCACCACCGCCGGCGTCAGACGCATGTAGGCCGAGGCCGAGATGCGCTTCACCCCCCGGCGCAGGTAGAGGTCGACCAGGGCCTCCTCGAGGTCGGGCTCGTTGGGCGAGTGGATCAGGTTCGAGCCGAAAGGGGTCTCGGGGCCGAGCGCTCTCTGGATCTCGTCGATGGCGGCCTCGACCTGCTCCGGGTGCAGGCCGGCAGCGCCGAAGAACCCCAGCATCCCGGCCCGTCCCATGGCGATGACGATGGCGGCGGTGGTGATCCCGTTGGCCATCGCCCCCGCCACGTAGGGGAAGCGGACGCCGTGCACCTCGAGGAACGAGCGGTCGCCCAGCCACTCGGGGTAGAGGGCGGGGAGGCTGGCCAAAAGCGGGAGCCCCCGCTCTTCCGCTGCGGGCGACAGGCTCCCCGAGAAGGCCACGCCGAGGCGGCCGCCGCCGGGCTCGCGCACCACGTGGCTCGGCTCGCGGAAGCGGGTGGCGGCCCGGAGCAGACCCTCGCCGTCGAAGGCCGGGGGCTCGGCCCCCTGCTGCCAGAGGCCGATCGGTGCGAGGGAGGATCCTGACATGCGGTTGCCGCTTATAGCATGGGAAGGGAGCGTCACCAAGGGCCGCTCACAGCAGGCCGTCCGCCCGGCAGGCGCTCGGTCGCAGGTGAAGAAGCGGTCCCTCCACGGCGATCGCGGCGGCGAAGCCGGCGGGCGCCTCGACCTCCCGGAGCGACCAGCCGGTTCCCAGGGGGGGCTCGGCCCGTAGCAGCTCGGCCTCCCCCTCGAGCGACACCTCGAAGCTGTCGAGGGGAAGCGCGAGCCCCGTGCCCACCGCCTTGATCACGGCCTCCTTCCGGGTCCACCCGGCGAAGAAGGCGGCTCGCGCACGCGCCTCGGGGATCCTGGCCAGCCGATCCGCCTCGGCCGGGGCGAAGAAACGCCGGGCGATTCGGATGTGGTCGACCTCGCGAAGTTGCTCGACGTCGACGCCCAGGCGGGCCTCCCGGGTCAGACCCAGCAAGGCGAGGTCGCCGGAGTGGGACAGGTTGAAGCTGATCGGCGTGGCGTCGAGCGAGGGCTTGCCGTGGGGGCCGTACTCGAAGCGCACCTCGGCGGGGGCGCAGCCGAGGGCGCGGGCCAGCACGCAGCGCAGGAAGCCCCGCGCCGCCGTGAATCGGTGCCCATGGACCGGAAAGACGAAGCGAGCCGCCCGCGCCGTCTCGTCGGGCGACAGGGTGCGGGCCAGCTCGCTGCGCTCCGTCTCGCCGACGTCCAGCTCGACCAGGAAGGTCTGGACGTGCCCTGGCTCGGCTTCGAATGCCGAAGGGGCGGTCGGGTGGCTCAAGAGCCGCCCGCCGCAGCCCGTGCCGAGCGCCACCAGGCGACGGTCCGGTCCAGGGCCTCGGCCGCGCCCACCGTGGGCTGGTAGCCGAGATCGCGCTGTGCCGGAGCCAGGTCGTACCAGTGCGAGCGGGCCAGTTGCGCGGCGACGAAGCGGGTCATCGGCGGCTCGCCGGGAAGTCGGAGCAGCCGGAAGAGCCCTTCGGCAACGAGGCCTGCGCCCCAGGCCACGGAGAGAGGCACCCGCCGGGTGGCCTTTGGCACGCCGAGCCGCTCCAGCAGCCCGTTGAGCCACGGCCACAGGGTGACGGGCTCCGCGTCGTTTGCGAAGTAGGCGCGGCCAGCGCAGGGGGCCTCGGCGTGCAGGCGCTCGGCCGCGCGCAGGTGGGCCTCCACGGCGTTGTCCACGTAGGTCACGCTGACCCGGTTGCGGCCGTCGCCGACGATGCGCAGCCGGCCCGCCTCGGCCCGGGCGATCAGGCGCGGGAGCAGGTGGGGATCGCGCGGCCCCCAGACGAGGTGCGGGCGCAGCGCGACGGTGGCGAGCCCCGGACCATTGGCGGACAGCACCAGGCGCTCGGCGGCGGCCTTGGTCTCGGGGTAGGCGGCCTCGAAGCGCCGCGGGTAGGCGAGGTCATTGGAGGCGCCCTCGTGGTCCCGTCCGTCGAAGACCACCGAGGGCGAGCTGGTGTAGACGAGCCGGCCCACCGAGGCGGCGCGGCAGGCGGCGAGGACGCTCTCGGTGCCGCGTAGGTTGGTGCGCACGTACTCCTCGCGCGCGCCCCACACGCCGGCCTTGGCGGCGGCGTGGAAGACCACGTCCTGGCCCACGAAGGCCTCGCGCAGCGCCCGCTGGTCGAGGATGTCGGCCCGCACCGTGCGGGCGCCGAGGGCCGCGATCTCGGGATAGTCGTGGCGGCCCAGCGCCGTCGCCTGGTGGCCCTCGGCGAGGAGCCGCAAGACCAGCGCCCGCCCGAGGAAGCCGCCACCGCCCGTGACCAGGGCCTTCACGCGACGTCCCTCCCGAGCTGGCGCTCGGCCCAGGCCTTCAGCGTGCGGCGGTGGATCTTGGCGTTGTGGCGCACGTCGACCGGGAAGCGGGGATGGAAGAGCACGGCATCGACCGGGCCGAGCGACCGGAGCTCCCGGGCCAGCGCCGCATCCTCGCGGCCCTCCACCACCAGCACCGGCCGCTCCTTCTGAGGCTTGCCCACCCCCACCAGCGCACAGCGGCCGACCCGCGGGTGGGCCGTGAAGATCCCCTCGATGCGGTCGGTGAACATCGGGCCCTCTGCCGTGCGCAGCCGCTCCGACTTGCGCCCACAGAACCAGAGCCGGCCCTCGGCGTCCCGGTAGGCCAGGTCCCCCATGCGATGCCAGACGCCGTCGTGGTCCTGGATCTTGGCCAGCCGGGTGGCCTCGGGGTGGTTGTCGTAGCTCTTGGTGACGACCGCGCCCCTAACGCACAGCTCGCCGGTCTCGCCGTCCGGGCAGACCTGGGCTTCGGCCCAGGTGGCGATCGGCTCGTCGGTGATGCGGATGATGGCCACCTGGATGCCGGGGGCCGGTCGTCCCACGCAGGTGCCCGCCCCCTCGCGACTGCGGGCGGCGGTCTCCCCGATGACCTCGCGGCCGGCGATGCTCGAGACCGGCAGCGCCTCGGTGGCGCCATAGGGGGTCGCCACATCACCTCCCTCCCCGAGGATCGCGTGGAGATCGCGGATCAGGGTGGGGGGAACCGAGGCGCCCGCGATCAGGACCCGCTTGAGCTTCGAAAGCCGCACGCCGTGGCTCAGGCAGTGGGGGGCCACCCGGCGCCAGATCGCGGGAGACCCGAAGGCGGTGGTGGCGCCGTGCTGCCGGATCGCGGCCACCACCTTGGCCGGGTCGCAGGAGCCGGGCCGCGACGGGTCCAGCTCCGGGATCACGCTGGTCATGCCGAAGGCGCAGTCGAACAGCGAGAAGAGCGGGAAGGCGGCCAGGTCCACCTCGCCCGGGGCGAAGCGGTAGGCCTCGCCCAGGAAACGCACCTGCGCCTCGAAGTTGCCGTGGCTGTAGACGGCGCCCTTGGCCGGACCGGTGCTGCCCGAGGTGAAGAGGATGGCCGCCGTCTCGTCGGCCGTCGTCGGGGCCAGCCCGAAGCGGCCCCGGGTCCGTCCCGCCCGCTCCAGCCCGTCGAGGGTCGGGCCTCCCCAGAGCAGGCGCCGCCCCACGGTCACGTGGCGAGACACCGTCCGGAAGGAGGAGGGGAACAGGATCCGGGCCAGGTGGGCCAGCGGGATCCCGATGAACGCGGTGGGGCGGGTGCGGCCCACGCACTCCAGGAAGGCCTTGCGGCCCATACCGGGGTCGATCAGCACCGGCACGATCCCGGCCTTGAACATCGAGTAGGTGAGCGTGATCAGCCCGATCCCGGCCTGGACCATCACCAGCGTCCGCTGGCCGCGCTCGAAGCCGTGGGCGACCAGCCCGTGGGCGATGGCGTCGGCGCGGGCGTCGAGCTCCTGGTAGGTGACGCGCTCCCAGCCGCCGCGGCGGTCGGGGGCCACGATGGCCACGCCGTGCGGGTCACGGGTTGCCGCCTCGGGCAGGTAGCGGGCGACGTTGTTCATGGTCGTGCCGTTGCCTCTCGGGGGACACGATCCGGGTTTCCATCGCCGACCGGGGAAACCCGGTCATGTCCCCCGAGCGGGGAAACCCGGTCATGTCCCCCGAGCGGGGGAGACCCGGTCATGTCCCCAGGAACTCCTGGATGGCCGGGACGGCGCGGTCGCGGGCGTCCTCGAGCACGTAGTGGCCGGCGTCCTGGAAGGCGTGGACCTGCGCGTCCGGGAAGCGCCGCTGCCACTCCTCGCGGAAGGCGGGCGTGAAGCACCAGTCGCGCTCGCCCCACACGATCAGCATCGGGCGATCTCGAAACGACTCCAGGGCCCCCTCGATCTCCGCCAGCGTGGGCCATGAAGGATGGCCGGGAGCCATGGGGATGTCCTGCACGAAGCGCAGCAGCGCCACCCGCTCCCGCCACGACCGATACGGGGCCAGGTAGCCCTGGCGCACCGCAGGCGGGAGGCCACGCTCCGTGGTCATGAACGTGGCGGCGCGGGCGAAGGCGTTGAGGCCGCGGACCGCGAGCGGGCCCAGGCCGGGCGTCCGGCACACCGCGATCCGCAGCGGCAAGCGCCGCGAGGGGAAGGCGGCGGTGTTCAGGACCACGAAGCGCGTGACCCGGTGCGGCTGGCGGGCGGCGAAGCCCATGCCGATCGCGCCGCCCCAGTCGTGGACGCCGAGCGTCAGGTGACGCAGGTCGAGCTTCTCGGCCAGGCGCTCGACGTTGGCGATGTGGCCGCTCAGGCGATAGGGCCAGTCCTGGGGCTTGTCGGAAAGCCCGCAGCCCAGGTGGTCGGGGACCACGACCCGGAAGGCCCCCCGCAGGGCCAGGACCAGCTCGCGCCAGTAGAACGACCAGGTCGGGTTGCCGTGCAGCAGCAGCACGCAGGGGGCGTCACGGGGACCCTCGTCCAGGTAGTGGAGGGTGTGGCCGTCGATGCGGAGGTGGTGGGAGGCAAACGGATAGAGGGCCCGCCAGGCCGAGCCCGGAGCTCGGTCGAAGACGCTCGGGTCGGTGGCAAGGCTCATCCTGGTCCCGGTCGGCGCCGGCGGGACGCCGGTCACGCGGCCCGAGAAGACGCGCCGCGCGGCCTCACCAGTGCAGGCTCATCATCGAGACGTTCAGACCCGACCCGATCCCCATCAGCGCCACCCGGTCCCCCTGGCGGACCCGGCCCGCCTCGTTGGCCAGCGCCAGCGTCAGCGGGACGGCGGCCGGGCCGACGTTGCCGTGCTCCGGGAAGGTCAGGAAGCACTTGGAGAGGGGGATGCCCAGCGCCTCGGCCAGCGCCGCCATGTGGGAGCGCCCCACCTGGTGGCAGATGTACTGGTGGATGGTCCCCCGCGACCAGTCCTGGATCTGCTCGCAGGCCAGCCCCCACGTCATCCGAGCCAGCGCCACCCCCGCCTTCAGCAGGCGGGTCGAGTCGGTGATCATGCGCTCGGCGGTGCCGAGGCAGAGACGGCTGTGGCTGGTGTCGGCCAGGTTGACGCTGCCGATCACGCGGTGGCTGGTCCGCGAGAAGCGCTCATGGCACAGCACCATCGCCACCGCCGCCGACCCCAGGGTCAGGGTCGCGAACTGGGCCCAGAAGTCCTTGGCGGTGACGCCCGGCGTCAGCAGCCGGTTGATGGTCGCCTCCACCACGTCCCCGGCGCTCTCGCCGTCGACCAGCAGCGCGTAGTCGACCACCCCGGAGTCGATCATCCGTCCCGCCACCTCCATGCCATTCATGAAGCCGAGGCAGGCGTTGGCGATGTCGAAGTTGACGCAGTGGGCGGGGAGGCCGACGTCACCGTGGATCAGGCTGGCCATCGAGGGCTCGATGTAGTCCTTGCAGACCGAGGTGTTGATCAGCACGCCGATCCGGTCCGGCGGGATCTCGGCCAGCTCGATCGCCTTGCGCGCCACGCTGGAGGCGGCCTCGTGGACCAGCGCGCCCGGCTTGAAGAAGCGGCGCATCACGATCCCGGTCAGCGGCTCGATCGGGTGCAGCGGCAGGTGCAGCCGGGTCAGCAGCGCCTTGAGCCGCTGCTCGAGCTGGATGCTCGACACCGACAGGGGCGGCAGCTCGTAGGCCAGGGATTCGATGGCGACGTGCCGGAAGCGCATGCAGAAGGCGGCCGGAACGCCAAAGGGGCGACCAGCCAGCCCCCCAACTATAGCCGGTTTCGGGGCCGGCGGGCAGGGCCTGTCGTCTCCGGTGCCAAGGGGGGCGGCCGGGGCCGGTTCCGGGTTACCCTGGGTTGATGGAGGAGACCTACTTCCAGAAGGGCTTCAGGCTGAAGGCCGAGGTCCAGCCGATCCTGGCCCGCGACTACCAGGGCAGCGTGGTCGATCGGATCAAGGAGCTGGGCTACCGGGCCCGGGCCGGCGAGCTGACCCTCAAGCTGGCCCGCGACTTCGGCTTCTGCTATGGCGTCGACCGTGCCGTCGAGTACGCGTACGAGACCCGCCAGCGATTCCCCGATCGGCGGATCTTCCTCTCCGGCGAGATCATCCACAACCCGGCCGTCAACGGCCGGCTGGCGGAGATGGGCTTCCGGATCCTGAGCGTCTCGGAGACGCCCGAGTCCCGCTACGCCGCGGTCGAGGCCCGCGACGTGGTGGTGCTGCCGGCCTTCGGCGTCACGGTGGAGGAGCTCCGGCACCTCCGGGAGAAGGGGTGCGTGCTGGTCGACACCACCTGCGGCAGCGTGATGACGGTCTGGAAGAACGTGAGGCGATACGCCCAGGACGGGTTCACCGTGCTGATCCACGGCAAGCACCAGCACGAGGAGACCCGGGCCACCGCCTCCCAGGCGCTGGCCATCGACGGCGGGAAGTACCTGTGCCTCAGGAACCGGGAGGAGGCGCTGCTGATCTGCCGGTTCATCCGCGGCGAGCTGACCGCGGCCGCGCTCCTCGACCGGCTCGGGCATGCGGCCAGCCCCGGCTTCGACCCCGACCGCGACCTGGCCCGGTTCGGCCTGGCCAACCAGACCACGATGCTGATGAGCGAGAGCCTCGAGATCCAGGAGCTGCTGCGCGATGCGATGAGGGACCGCCACGGCGAGGCGGCGCTCGGCGAGCGGTTCCGCGCCTTCGACACCATCTGCTCGGCCACCCAGGACCGCCAGGACGCCGTGACCCACCTGCTCGACGACGGCGTGGACGTGATGGTGGTGGTGGGCGGCTTCAACAGCAGCAACACCCACGCCCTGGCCCGCATCTGCGGCGAGCGGGTGCCCACCTATCACATCGACGGGCCAGCCCGGCTCGAAGGAGACGCGGTCCGTCACCTGCTGCCGGCCACCCGCCAGCAGGCGATCACGCCGAGCTGGCTTCCCGCCGGCCCGGCGGTGGTCGGCCTCACCGCCGGCGCCTCGACGCCGGACAGCGTGATGGCCGAGGTGGTGGTCCGGATCCTGGCGCTACGAGGCTTCCCGCCCGACTCGCTCCACGCCCTCGAGGCCTAGCAAGGCCAGGTCAGTCGTCCCGGCGGCCACGCCCCAAGAGCCGCGCGTCGCACGACCAGGCCCCGGCCCCCACGATCAGCAGGAAGACGGCTCCGAGCAGCATCGACCAGTCGGTGCGGGCCTCGTGGGCCATCGCCCAGAAGCCCTTGGCGGCCAGCAGGGGCAGCTTGGTGGTCGAGAGGGCGGTCAGCATGATCGCGATCAGGGGCAGGGCCGCCAGCCGCGTGAGCAGCCCGAGCAGCACCAACAGGCCGCAGACCACCTCGAACGTCCCCACCAACGGCGCCAGGACCTCCGGGGCGGGGAGGCCGATCCTGGCGAAACGACCGACCCCGAGCGCGGCCGGGAACAGGAACTTCTGGATCCCCTCCGACAAGAAGACGGCGCCAACGATCAGCCGCACCAGCACGACGGCTGCCGGCGCCTCGGTCGCGATCAGCTTCGAAACGCGCAACCACCACCCCCGCTACAGCACCGGCGTGAACTGCGCCAGGTCTTCGATCCCGAGCTGCCGCTCGAGCCCCGCCACCTGATCGACGATCCGCCGGTCTCAGGGGGCATTGAAGAACGTGGGACAGGCGGCGATCCCGGAGCTGTTCTGAGCCACCGCGACACCGTCCATCCCCACCACGTAGAGCGTGCCCCGGTAGGCCGTGGCTCCAAACGTCGACTGCGGGGCCCCCACGTAGGCCCAGCGGTCCGCCGTGGGCGTGCCGGTGGACAGGTCGAGGCTCCACACCGGGTTCCCGCCGTACAGCCCGCTGAGCTGTCGGGTGGAGCCGTCGAGGTCGAGGAAGTAGACGGCGTGCGAGCCGGCACGGTCGTGGTCGGCCTGGAACAGGAGCTGGCCGGTGAGGCGGTTGTAGCTGGGGGTGTAGTTGTCTCCGAGCCCCGCGAACATCACGATCGGGGTGGCGGCCGCCGTCCCTGCCGGGAGGCGGAGCAGGTCGACCTTGTCCCCCGGACCCGTCTGGCTGGCGCTCCACAGGAGCATGTCGACGAGCTGGCCGGTGGCCGGGTCCTGGACCGGGTACGCGTCGAAGCCGCCGTCGTAGAACCAGCACCAGAAGGTCTGGCCTCCGAACAGCGGGGTGACGGCGCCCCCGGCGGCGGGGATGCTGTAGAAGCCGTGGGCCGCCGTCCGGTCGGCCGCTCCCCAGAAGTACAAGGTGGCGTTGTCGAGCGACCAGTCGAGGGCGCTGGCCGGGACCGTGTTTCCGAGCGGCATCAGGCCCGAGCCGTCGATGTTGGCGACATAGATCATGCCGCTCGTCTTCTCGATCAGGGCCAGTCGGGTCCCGTCCAGGGAGACCCGGGGGCACCAGGCATCGCCAGCCTCCAGGGTCACCAGGGGGGTGCGCTGGTCGACCGCGTTGGGCATCTGGGTGTAGACGGCGAAGGGCTCCGCCTCGGTGGCCTTGAACGAGAAGACCAGCAGCTCCTCGGCGAATGTCGAAGTCGCAGCCGTCACCGATGCGGCCGCCAGCAAGCCGAGGATCAGGCGGGTCGCTCCAGTTCGCATCTTCGCACCTCCCGACACCGGCCCCGGCGGTGGGACACTGGGTCCGGTCCCTTCTCCTAGAAGCCTAAATTATCCCTCTTGGGAGCTTGTTGGCCAAGCGAGCCCTGGCGACTCGGCGACTCTTCCGCTCCAAACGACGAGGAAGCCACGGAGATGAGCCCCGCTGGCGCGTTTTCTGTACTCGGCGGAGCCGGAGTGGTAGCATGAGGCGTCACAAAGCCGCGCGGGCCACTCCGGTCCCTCCACGAGTTCCGTGCAAGTGAGGCCAGTATGCCGGCTGACCGGATCCTCCCTCAACCCGCTTCCGCCGCTCCCGGCCACCCGCTCCGCGTCGAGTATCTCGGCTTTCGGAACCTGGCGGACCATCGGGAGTATCGCCTGGCCGTCTTCGGCCCTGATGGGCCGGCCGAGTTCCTCTTCCGCATCCCGTTCGCCGCGTTCGGAGCCGAGCGGGTCAGGCTTCAGGAAGGGCCCGACATCTGCTATCAGAGGCTGGTGAACGCGGTTGCCGCGGGCGAGACGGTGAGCCCTGACGGGGTGACGATCAGCGAGGCCGATCTCGCCAGCTACCGCGAGGCGCACCGGCCGGCGCCGAGGCGCCGCCCGGAGACGGCCGCGTCGACTCCGAAGTCACCCTCCGTGCCGCCGCTGCGGCCGCCGACCCGGCCACGGTTGCCTCAGTTGCCGGCCCCCACGGAGGCCGCAGGCGGTCCGAGGCTGGCCAAAGGCCAGCGCATCAGCCACGGCACCTTCGGGCTCGGCGTAGTCCTTTCCTCGAGTGGCGGCCGCACCGTGGTCTGCTTCGACGAGGGCGGGACCAAGAGGTTCGTGACCTCGATCGTCGATCTGGAGGTTCGCTCCGCGCCCGACACCTGGGAGACGGGCCCGAGAGGGAAGAACCGGCCTCGTGAGGCTGGCCTCGGCGAGCGCCGAGACCTGCCGGGCGAGGGCGACCCCGTGCGCCTGGTAGCGCGGGACCCGAACGCCGCCGACTGAAGACGCTGCTGTCCGGTCCGCTCGGTCGTGTCGCTGCGGCCGGCTACTGGGGTCCCAGCACCACGTGGACACGGTGCGTCTCGCCATCGTCGACCAAGGGCAGGGCGGACGCATCGGCCGGCGTCCCGTCGATCTCCGCCCGGGCGATGCCGCAGCAACGGCGCCCGGGGTTGGAGACCGAGATCTCGTAGCGGGTTCCGCCAAAGCGCCAGGCGATGCTGTAAGCCGGCCACGACGAGGGGATGCAGGGGTCGATCACGAACGTCGCGCCCTGGCGCCTGAGGCCGAGGATGCTCTCGAGACCGGCGCGGTACATCCAGCCGGCTGAGCCCGTGTACCAGGTCCAGCCGGCGTGGCCGGCGTGGGCCGGGTGGGTGCAGACGTCGCCAGCCATGACGTACGGCTCGGCCTGGTACCGTTCGACGTCGGCCGGCGCACGCGTGTGGTTGATGGGGTTGAGCATGTGGAAGAGCTCGGCTGCCTCGTCGCCGCTGCCGAGGCGGGCCAGCGCCATCACCACCCACACCGCGGCATGCGTGTACTGGCCGCCGTTCTCCCGTACGCCGGGCGGATAACCTTTGATGTAGCCGGGGTCCCGCGCCGACTGGTCGAAGGGCGGGGTGAGCAGCGACAGCACGCGCGGACCGCGGCGCACCAGGTGGGTGCGTACCGCGTCCATGGCCCTTTCCGCGCGGCGCGGCGGGGCGGCGCCGGAGAGCACCGCCCAGGACTGGGGAATCGAGTCGATGCGGCACTCGTCGCTCTGTGCGGAGCCGAGCGGGGCGCCGTCGTCGTAGTAGCCACGCCGGTACCACTCGCCGTCCCAGGCCCACTCCAGCACCGCCGCCAGGCGGCGAGCTTCGTCCCGGTAGCGCCTGGCGCGAGATCGGTCTCCACTGGCCTCAGTCAGCGGCGCGAAGTCCGAGAGGACCCGGTGGAGGAAGAAGCCCAACCAGACGCTCTCGCCACGGCCGGCGTGGCCCACCCGGTTCATGCCGTCGTTCCAGTCCCCGCTGCCCATCAGCGGCAGGCCGTGGGCGCCCACCGTCAGGCCGCGATCGATGGCGCGCTGGCAGTGCTCCAGGAGCGGCGCGGCCTCGGCGGAGGCACGCGGCAGATCGTAGACCTCGCTCACGTCCGGTGACAGGGGCGGAGCCTCGAGGAAGGGGACGACCTCCCCGAGGATGGCCGAGTCTCCGGTCACGCCCACGTAGTGCGCGGCCACATAGGGCAGCCACAGGAGATCGTCCGAGCAGCGGGTGCGGGTGCCGCGGCCGCTCGGCTCGTGCCACCAGTGCTGGACGTCGCCCTCGACGAACTGCCGTGCTGCCGCGCGGAGCAGGTGCTCTCTGGCCAGGTCGGGTCGTGCCAGGGTCAGGGCCATCACGTCCTGGAGCTGGTCGCGGAAGCCGAATGCGCCGCCCGGCTGGTAGTACCCGGAGCGCGCCCACAGCCGTCCGCTCACGGTCTGATAGAGGAGCCAGCGGTTCATCAGCAGGTCGAAGGAGTCGTCCGGCGTGCGGATCTGCACCGCATCGAGGGTCTCGTCCCAGCTCTTCCGGACGGCTTGCCTCGCGCTCTCGGCGGCGGTCACGCTGCCGTATTGGGAGACCAGCCCGCGAGCCTCGGCGAGATCTCGGCCCTGGCCCAGGAGGAACACCAGACGGCGCGTCTCGCCGGGGCCCAGCCGGACACTGCCGTGCAGGGCGGCGCAAGGATCGTGGCCGGCCCCGAAACGGCCCGAGAGCGCCTTTCGGTGAAGCGCAGCCGGCGCCGCCAGCGACCCGTTGCGGCCAAGGAAGGAGAGGCGATCCGCGGTGGCCGAGACGGGCGTGTCGCTCGCGTACGCGAAGGCCACCCGGTCCGCGAGCTCCTGGTTGTAGGGGTTTCTGGCCAGGATCGCCCCGGTCGCCTCGTCGAGCTCCGTGACCACGTGCAGGTGCGGGCTTCCCTGTGGTGGCCCCAGGGCCCACTCGTTGTAGGAGAGCACGCTCAGACGACGCGGCAAGGCGCCCTGGTTCGTCAGCGTGAGCAGGGAGAGCTTCACCGGGTCGCCGGCGGCCACCAAGACGTCCAGCTCGTGGAGGATGCCGTGCGCGATGCGGGTGAAGCGAGTCTGCCCGGCGGAGTGCCGGATCACCGTGCGAGCCCCGATGCCGGTGCCGCGCATCGGGCCCGGCGTCGGCGTCCAAGTCGCTCCGCTTTCGTCGTCGCGCACGAAGAGCGCCTCGGACGTGGGGTCCATGACGGGATCGTTGGCGAAGGGCGTCAGGCGGTTCTGGCGGCTGTTCTCGGCCCAGGTGTGGGCCGAGCCCGACGCCGAGACGATCGTGCCGAAACCGGGATTGGCGATCACGTTGACCCAGGGCTTGGGCGTCTGCTGATGCTCGTCGAGGACGATCACGTAGTCGCGCCCATCCTCGCTGAACCCACCCAGCCCGTTGTCGAGGGCCCGGGGCGGCGGCTCCAGCCTGGCCGGTGATGGCTGGGCCGGCAGCCTGCCGGCCGCCCGGCGCTCGCCGCCGATCTCGTCAGGCTCCGGCGCCGGCCACTCCGTATAGGGCCGATCGAGCTGGTTGCGCAACTCCCCACGATCGCCGCTGAGGACGACGCGGGCCACCGCCGCGAGCAGCACGCGTTCCGCCTCCGGCATCCGATCTGCGCGAAGCAGATACGCCCCCGCCGGGCGGTGTTTCCAGGTCCGCCAGGGGCCGCTGTCGAGGAGCGCTGCGAGCTGCGCGTGCATCTCGTTCAGGTAGCCGACGGGATGCTCGTTGAGGATCACGACGTCCGCGCTCTGTCCCTTCAGCCGCCAGTACTCCTGAGCCTGCAGCACCTGGCGCACCAGTGGCAGATCGTCGGTCTCGACCACCCGCACCAGCAGGATCGGGAGATCTCCCGAGATGCCGTGAGGCCAGAGGCCCTCCTGGCCGAGCTGGCTCCGCGCCAGCAGCTCCGGGCTGGCTCGTAGCGACCCGTCCGCGTACAGCACGCGCGAGGCCAGGCGCTCGAAGAGCTGGGCGTCCTCGCTGGAGATGCCCAGGTGCCTGAGGCCGCTCTGCGCGTGTGCGAAGGCCAGAGCGAAGGTACGTGCCGTCGCGCTCGGGTCACGGTACTTGTGAGCCAGGGCGACCGCCGCCTCTCGCGAGGGCGCCATCCCCGTGGCGAAGGAGAGCCGCATGAAGGCGCCGGGCGCCAGGCGGATCCGCTGCCGGAGCGCCACGATCGGGTCGAGCATCACCCCGCTGGTTCCCGAGAGGGGGCGTCCGTCGAGCGCCTGCGGGTCCTCGGGGCCGCGACCGCGACCGAGGAAGCGCCCCCGATCGCTCTCCCACTCCACCGGCCCGTGAGTGCGCCCCTCCATGCTGAGGACGTGCACCGCCCACGCGCCCGGCTCGTCCGGGGCGCGAGGGCGCCGATGGCAGAGTAGCGCGGCACTGTCGGCCAGGTACTCCGTCTCGACGAACAGCTTGCCGAAGGCCGGGTGGGCGAGATCGTCCGCCGCTGGGGCGAGAACGATCTCGGCGTAGCTGGTGACCTCGATCTCGCGCGGGCGGTCGCCGTGGTTGGTCACCGCCAGCCGGCGTACCTCCACGTCGTGCTCCGTCGAGACCGTGACGTCGAGCTGTGTCGCGATGTCGCCGTCGCGGCGTCTGAAGGTCGCCTTCTCGGCGAGGAACGTCACCAGGTAGTCCCGGGCCTCGGTCGCGAAGGGGTGGTGGGTGGCCGACCAGACGGCACCGCTCCACACGTCGCGCAGGTAGAGGAACTGGCTCCCGGGATCACGCGTCGGGTCGTCGCGGTAGCGCGTCACGCACCTGCCTCGGCAGAAGCTGGCGCCGCCGCCGGCGTTGGTCACGACGGTCGTGTAGTTGCCATTGGAGAGGAACTGGGCGTGCGGGAATAGGGTGTGTGGCGAGCGGAAGCGGCGCACCACCGCCGCCGGCACGGGCGGAGTAACCCGGGTCAGCTCGACCGGGCGCGGCTGGGTGATCGGTGCCTGGCGCGGCACGCGCTCCTGGAGCAGCATCTCCGTCGCCCGGACGCGCGGGTTGGCGTGGAAGCGCTCGACCATGCGCTGACCGAGCAGGGCGTTGGCCAGGGACACCAGCGTCATGCCCTGGTGGTGGGCCATGTAGGCTTGCACCACCACCCCCCGCGGGCGGCCCCCTTCCCGCTCCGGCCGCTCCGGCTCGTCCGTGCGCGGGGCGGTGTAGTCGATGGCCTCGAAGTAGCCGAACGGACCACGAAGCCCCTCCCCGGAGAGGCGTCGCAGGTTCGAAGCGGCCGCCGACGGATCGAGCATGGCGGCGAGCGCGGTGGCGTAGGGTGCAACGACCAGCTCGTCGCCGAGACCGCGCCTGAGGCCCAGGCCCGGCACACCGAACGCCTTGTACTGGTAGTTGTCCTCGCGGTCGACGGCGTTGTGGGCGCACTCCGAGATACCCCATGGGACGCGACGTCTGGAGGCGTACTCGCGCTGACGGGCGAGCGCCATCCGGCACGATCGGTCGAGCAGCGTGTCGGGGTAGGTCCTCATCAGGAGCAGCGGCATCAGGTACTCGAACTGGGTCCCTCCCCACGACAGCAGCGTGGGGTAGCCGTGCACGCTGGTGACGAGGCGCCCGAGGTGGAACCAGTGGCTCTCGGGCACATCACCCCGGGCGATCGCGATGAAGCTCGCCAGCCGTGCTTCGGAGGCCAGAAGGTCGTAGTAGGCGGGATCCAGGCGGCCCGGGCCATCGGCGTCCGCGAGGCGATAGCCGACGGAGAGGATGCGACGCTCGGGGTCGTAGAGGAAGCGGAAGCTCATCGCGTCGGCGAAGGCGGCAGCCCGCAACGCCAGACCCGCGAGCTGCTCCGAGACAGACGCCTGGCGGCCCGGCTCGTTGGCCAGGCGATGCAGCCCCTCGGTGAGGGCCAGCAGCGAGCCAGCCAGGTTGCCGCTGTCCACCGTGGAGACGTATGCCGGCGGCAGCGGCGCCAGGCTCTCTGTGGAGTACCAGTTCAGCAGATGCCCATCGAAACGCTCCAGACCCTCCATGGTGGTGAGCGTCCGGTCGATCCTCAGGACGAGCTCGTCGGTCTCGATCAGCCCGAGGTCGTGGGCCGCCAGGGTCGCCAGGAGACCCATGCCGATGTTGGTGGGCGAGGTGCGGTGGGCCACCTTCGGCTCGGGAACCTGCTGGAAGTTGTCCGGTGGCAGGCCGTGGTCGTCGGGGCCCATGAAGGTCTCGAAATACCGCCACGTCTCGCGGGCGACGGTCCGCAGCAGCTCTCGGTCCTCGGGGTTGAGCGCGATGGCGCGGGGGATCGCCGGTCGGCTGAGGCCGAAGGCCAGAAGCGGGGCCGCCGCCCACAGGGCCAGCAGCGGCAAGGCCGCTGGCGTCGCGCCCGGACGCGTTGCCAGGACCAGAGCCAGCCCGGCCAAGGCGATCGCCGGGCTGGCGGCCATCTCCCGCACGAACTGCCAGACGCCCACCCCGCGGGTCGAACCGGCAGTCCGCGCCGTGCTCGACGCGGCCGTCTCCCACTCGAGCATGCGACGCCTGGTGAGCGCCACACGGACCAGGGTGACCGTGATCGCGTGCGCCATCTCGAACGCCTGGTAGGCCAGGAAGGTGAGCAACAACCCGGCTTGTGCCAGGGCCGTCTCGACGCTGGTCACGGCGGAGCGCTGGAAGACACGCCACGGCTGTTGTGGCCTGGGCCCGCGCACCGCCTCCAGCAACGATGGATAGACCGGGAAGGCGAGCGCGGCCAGGACGGCCGCCGTCCACACCAGCGGGTTGCCCGGCAACATGAGCCATGCCGAGAGGAGCAGGGAAACCGTCGCCGGTGCCAGCAGGCTGCGCCGGAGGTTGTCGAGGATCTTGAAGCGTGAGATGAGCGGTAGGCGGTTACGGGTGAGGCCGCGGCGGGAGGGGACGATGGGCAACAGCCACCAGAGGATCTGCCAATCGCCACGGACCCAGCGGTGCTGCCGCCGGGCGTGGGCCAGCACGCTGGCGGGGTAGTCGTCGACCAGCTCCACGTCCGTGACCAGCGCGGTACGGGCATACAGGCCCTCGAAGAGGTCGTGCGACAGCAGCGCGTTCTCGGGGACGCGCCCGTCGAGCGCGGCGGTGAAGGCGTCGACGTCGTAGAGCCCCTTGCCCGTGAAGATGCCTTCGGCGAACAGGTCCTGGTAGGTGTCCGATACGGCCGTCGTGTAGGGATCCACGCCGGTGTGGCCCGCGTAGAGACGCGCGAAGAGCGAGCCGGCCGCGCTCGCCATGGTCACGCTGACCCGGGGCTGCAGGATGGCGTAGCCCTCGACCACGCGGCCCTTGCGCTCGTCGAATCGGGGTCGGTTCAGCGGGTGGGCCATGATGGCGATCAGCTTCTTGGCGGCATCGCGCGGGAGCCGGGTGTCGGAGTCGAGGGTGATGCAGTAGCGCACGCCGGGCAGCACCCCCGCCTCGCCGACCAGCACCGAGATGCTCGTGTCTTGCGCCGAACGCAGCAGGCGGTTGAGCTCCGCGAGCTTGCCGCGCTTGCGCTCCCAGCCCATCCAGGTGCCTTCTCCCGGGTTCCACTGACGCACCCGGTGGAGAAGGAAGAAGCGGTCCTCTCTTCCCGCTCCATGGCGCGCGTTCAACCCTTGGACGGCGGCCCGGGCCGCCGCCAGGATCGCCTGGTCTTCCGGCATCTCACGAGCCGGTGCATCGCCGAAATCGCTCAGGATCGCGAAGTGGATGCGCGGGTCGAGGTTGCCCAGGGCCAGCACCTCGACGTGCTCGGCCAGCCGCTCGACCTCCCCGACGCAGGTGAGCATGGTGGGCACGACCACCAGCGTGCGCGCGTTCTCGGGGAGGGCGCCCTGGAGGTCGAGGCGTGGAAGGCGGCGCGGCGGAGCCAGCCGGGCGGCGAGAAGCTGGACGAAGGCGATGGCCACCTGGCTGGCCGGCAGCAGGAGCAGCAGGGCCACCATGGCCAGCGCCCAAGGCGAGCCTGCCTGCTGCCGAGCATAGCCGAGCCCGGTGGCGACCAGCAGCGCGGTCCCGAGCACGATCGAGCCGAGGTAGGCGGCGGTGGCGTGGGCGAAGACGAGACGCCGGGCCCGCTTGGCCAGACCGGGACGGAAGGCCACGTCGACCTCGAGGCCGGCGCGCCCGGGACCGATCAGGTGGTGGCCGACGTGAGCGGCGCGGTCTGTGGACGAGCCTCTCTCGGCCGCCTGGCGCGCGCTCTCGATGGCTCGCAGGGCCACCCGAGTCTGGGCGTCGCCGGCGGGCGCCGCCAGCTCCTCGACCGCCTGCCGGTAGCGGTCTCGGCTCCTGAAGTCCATGCAGCCGTAGACGCCGGCGGGGTCGCGTTGCAGCACGCGTTCGACCAGGCTCACCGCCTCGAACTGCTGGCTCCAGTCGAGCGTGGAGCAGAGGCGAAGGCTGGTGATCACGTTGGCGGCCGAGACCTCGTCGGCGGCCTGGCGCTGGTGCTCTCCTCGGATCGCGTCCTCGGAGGTCATCTGCAGGGTGGCCAGGTGGGCCTCCACGGCGGCCAGCAACCGGGCCAGGCGAGGCCCGTACTCCCGCGCTCGCTGGAGGATCTGTACCACGTAGGCGCCCGGCAGCGCGCCGGGCAGCTCCAGCGGCCGATGTCGCCCGGCGCGATCCACGCGCTCCACGTCCAGATCGGCCGCCCGCCGTGCCGCCCGGGAGAGGACCATCCGCTCGGCGAGGCGTCTCAGGTTCTCGAGCAGGGCCAGCCGCAGCATGCTCGGCCATGCCCACAGCTCGCCAATCGTCAGCGGAGCCACGGTCTGGAAGCTGTTCATGAAGCGCACCATTTGATGGCGGTCGAGCCGGCTGTCGCTGTGCCGGATTAGCTCCACCGCCATCGCGTAGATGCGCGCATGCCCGGCCTGCTCCCGCGGGGCGAGCTTGGGAAGCTCGCGGTAGTAGGCGCGCGGCAGGTTCTGACGAACGTCACGAATCTCGGAGGCAGCCAGATGATAGTTGTCGAGCAGCCACTCCGCCGCGGGGGTGACGAACGCGCCCGTGTGCACGTCGTCGGCGAGGGTGCGGTAGGCGGCTCGCAGGACGCGGGCGTTGTCCTCGAATCGTGGAAAGACGCTCCGTGCGGTCCGGCGAGGACTCGGGTCGAGCGTGAAGAGCGCCGCCAGCGCCTTGGCCCGTTCCTCGAGGCGCTCGATGCTCAGGAGCTCGTCGCGGAGCGGCGGCTCGACCTCTGGCGCCTCGCGCCAGCCGAGCCGGCGGGCCAGCGACCGGATGCTCCTGATCATGGCGGAGGAGCCCTGGCTAGGAGCCGCTCAGGCGCTGCGGCACCTCACGCGGACGCGGGTCCGGCGGTCGCCTCGGGCGGCACGCTCCAGGATATGGCACCCGACAGCACCTCGGTCAGGGCACAGCGAAAGAGCTTGTGGCGACCCGGGTCGGTGTGGGGCCGCGCGCCATCCTCCAACTGCCTGGTGCGTCGCATCACCAGGGTGGCGATGTGGAGCCCGCCCAACAACGGCTGCCCGGCGGGGTCGCCGTCGGCGGGCCCTGCCTTACCGCTGGCCGCGAGCACCGTCAACGACGAGCCTCGCCCTTGGCGATCGCGTCCGCCTGGGCCCGGTCCCGGTCGGCGTTTCGGGCTCTGGCCACGGCCGGTCTGGGAAGCAGCCAGCCGTGCGGCGGTGACGACCGTTCTGCGGAGAGATCGCCGAGGCCGAGCCACGAGAAGACGGCCGACACCCATCGTTTCAACGTCCGCGTCATTGGAGACCTCATGAGGCGCGCCCCGTGCCCCTGCGTGGTTGCGTTTCAGAGAGGAGTCAGCGTATCGGACTCGTTGCCCGCACCCAAACAAGAGTACGGTCGCCGGCGGGCAACGGTCCAATTGATTGTTCGACGCGGACCCATAGGCACAGCCGGGACCCGGCAGAGGGCGCCAGAGGGCGAGGGTGCCGGCAAGACGAAGGACATCGAGGACCGGGTCGAGCAGCTCCGCGCCCGGGTGACCCGAGGAGGTTGCCACCGGGCGTTCTGGTGAGCTCGCCCTCATAGCGAGGACGCGACACGGCGTAGATGGTAGCCCTGGATGACGAGCTCGATCGCCTTCTGGAACTGCCGCGGACGCCGCAGCAGGGTGGACCAGAAGAGACGCCAGTACGCCAGGCGCCCCGGGTGGCGGACACCCAGCAGCCAGAGTGACCGGATCACGGCCTTGAGGTCACGTGCCGACAACCTCTCGCTCCGGCCGCTCGGGTGGCAGCGGTCGAGAAAGACCCGCACGCGCTGGCAGTAGGCCCTCGGCTCGTAGAGGCGCCGCATCAGGTCGCGGTAGCCAGAGAGGAGGAAGTCACGATCGAGCCTGGGCTCGAAGTTCAGTGCGGCGCCCGTGTTGTTGCCGTCGCTCTCGGACTCGAGCCGCCCCTCACCCTTGAGCCGCTTGTAGAGCCGCGTCTGGGGCAGCGCCGTCAGCAGGCCGACCATGGCCGTGACGACGCCCGCCCGCTGAATGAACTCGAACTGACGCGTGAAGATGTCGAGCGGGTCGCTGTCGAACCCCACGATGAATCCACCCATGACCTCGATACCCGCCTGCTGGATGGTCCGAATGGCGTCTAGAAGGTCACCGCGCATGTTGTGGAGCTTCTGGCACTCCGCGAGACCCGGGAGCGAGGGTGTCTCGATACCGACGAAGACCTTGCGGAAGCCGGCCGCCACCATCAGGTCGAGCAGCTCCTGATCCTCGGCCAGGTTGACTGAGGCCTCGGTGAGGAAGCTGTTGCGCGAGCCGGTCCTGGCCCGCCAGGCGACCAGCTCCCGGAGCAGGGCCTTCGTCCGCTTCTTGTCGCCGATGAAGTTGTCGTCGACGATGAAGATCCCACCGCTCCAGCCCCGCAGCGCCTCGATCTCCCCGACCAACTGGCTCGGGGACTTGGTGCGCGGCACGCGGCCGTTCATGACCACGATGTCGCAGAACTCGCAGTCGTAGGGGCAGCCGCGCGAGAACTGGACCGGCATCGTCTGATAGTGCCGGCGGTCGATGAGGTCCCATCGCGGCGGCGGGACACGACGGATGTCGGGACGGCCGTGGGCCGCGTAGAGCGGGAGAACCGTGCCGGCCTGCATGTCCGCGACGAGGCGCTCCATCACGTCCTCGGCCTCTCCGAGCACGAAGTGCGAGATCCTGGGAAAGCTGGCATGGCTCGTCGTGAAGAGTGGTCCTCCGGCGATGACGGGCCGCCGAGCTTCGGCGCAGCGGGAGACGATCTGATCCACGGAGGAACGCTGAATCAGCATGGCGCTCAACATCACGAAGTCGGCCCAGGCTAGCGCCTCGTCGGTGAGTGGCTCGACGTTGAGGTCGACCAGCCGCAGCTCCCAGTCGCTGGGCAGCATCGCGGCGACGGTGAGCAGGCCCAAGGGTGGGAAGGCCGCTCTTCTCGAGACCAGGCGCAAGGCGTGCCTGAAGCTCCAGAACGTCTCAGGCGTCTCCGGATACAAGAGAAGAACCCGCATCCCGTGGCCCCTCCGACTGGATCGGATCGTCTCGCGCACCTGGCGGAGCAAACCCGTCTACCGCATCCGCTGACAACCTACGCTCCCGGGCCACCCTCATCCAATAGAAAGTCCGGCGCAAACCCATAGACGGAGCAGCGGCCCGGCAGACCCGACAGACGTGGGCCGGAGCGGTGTCCTACCCGAAGATCTGTCGCGCGCGCTGGGCGATGGCGACGACAGCCGGGTGCGCGAGCTTTCGCTCGACCGTGATCGCGTAGTAGCGTTCGAGGACATCGTCGAGGCGTCCGACCAGTCGCACGCGGTACTGCCGCTGGATCTCCGCCTCGATCGCCGAGGGCATCACGAAGAGCCCGACACCGGCCTGGCCAAAGGCCTCGAGCCGGGCGGCGTCCTCGAATGTCCCCACGACGCGCGGCCGTATGCCGGTGCTCTCGAACCAGAGGTCGAGCGCCAGGCACAAGGCCGAGTCGCGTCTGGGCATCAGGAAGGGCGCGCCCTCCAACGAGGTCGGGAAGCGGCGGCGATGGCTGGCAGCGAGCCGGGGTGCGCCGAAGACCGACAGGCGGGACTCGCCGAGAAGGTGACTGTAGGCGAGGACTTTCACTCCCGGTGGGGCGGGTGCGTCCGTGAGGACGACATCCAGCGAGAAGATTGCCAGCTCGGCCAGCAGGCGCTCGGGCGTGTCCGAGAGGCAGTCGATCCGGACGGGATGGGCGAGGCGAAGGGCCGGATCGATCATCTGGTAGGCGACCAGGCTCGGCACGACCTTGGCGATGCCCACCGCTAGCCGTGGCGGCCGGCCGGTCGGGAGGCCCTTCACGCTCTCGACCAGCTCGTTCCCGAGGCCGAAGATCTCGTCGGCATAGCGATAGACGCGACGGCCGATCTCGGTCAAGGCAACCGTGCGGCCAGAGCGAATGAGCAGCTTCTCACCCAGGGCGTTCTCGAGGTCGCGTATCTGTGTGCTGACGGTGGGCTGCGAGACGTGGAGCCTCTCGCTGGCCCTGGTCACTCCCCCCTCGCGCACCACCGTCCAGAACTGGTGGAGGTGGTGGTAGTTGAAGGGTTCCACTCAGCCATCATACTCCTGGCGTCCCTATGGGTCCCCGGGAACACATTGGGCATTCCACGCGGGCCGTCTCGGTGCGAGCGAGTCCTGGTTGGCCCGCGCGTTCCTCACCCGTCCCTATGGGTCGAGCGGCAACTATGAATTGGTGCTTCCCTGGCGGCCAGCCTAGAGTCGGGCAGAGGAGGCGGCGGGAACGTGCCGCTGGAGCGACGCTGAGGATCGAGGTGTTCAACGCGGGTTGCCGGGTCGGCGATGGCCTGCGACGAAGCGTGGGGCGGCGCCTGCTGTACGCCCTCAGCCGCTACGGCCCCAGGGTCGAGCGGGTGGCGGTACGGCTGTCGGAGGTGGCGAACCCGCTGGGGGGCATCGATCAGCGCTGCCGGATGCGGGCCTGGCTCACCGGAAGGAAGAGCGTCCGAGTCGAAACCATGGACGGGCCCTTGGCCATCGATCGTGCCGTCGGGAGGCTGGCCGAGCGGGTGAAGTGGGCGCTCGTCGACGGACGGGCCGAGGAGGCAACACCCCTGAGGCAGGGAGGAAGCTGGCCGGCCCGGCCACCGCCGAGGAGAAGGAGCGTCCGCAACGGTAGGTCTACCGCACGACCGCCTGATCGAGGGTCCGAGGAGGGGTAAGCGATGCCGAACACAGTCCACAGACCGGAAGTCAACCCTGTCGTCTCGGCCCTGTTGACGGCGTTCGTCTTCAATCTGGGCCACTTTCTCGTCAACGGGCAACAGCGCAAGTGGCTGATGACTCTGATTGCGTGCGTCGTTGGCACGATCCTGTGCTGCATCCCAGGCTTGGTCATCTGGGCCTTGAGCGTGATCGACTCGTATCAGACGGCTGAGCGGCTTCGGATCGACGAGACCATTCCCGAGAACGAGTACAGCCAGCCGTGGCTCTTCAAGATCGTCCATCTGATCGACAACACGGCGACCTGTTCACGTGCCAGGTAGCCGGCTATCCGCCGTGCTGCGGTGGATCATCTGAGGCCCGGTGTGCTTCACGTCGGCAGGAGCCGGCGCCATCCAACGGCTCCGCCATCTGCGGTTGCAGCGGAGAAGCCCTACGTCTCAGGTCGGCGGGGCTTGTACTCGTTCAAGCGGTTGTAGAGGGTCTTCAGGCTGATCTCGAGGACCTCGGCGGTCTTCTTCTTGTCACCCTCGAACTGCTCGAGGGTGGCCAGGATCAGGCGGCGCTCCATCTCCGCGATCGGCGTGCCCACCCGCGTCACGAAGCTCGAGCTCGACGCGACCACCTCCTCGTTGACGCTGAGGGGTAGAGCGTCGACCCCCACGTCCTCTTCGGCGAGGATGAACGCACGCTGGACGACGTTCTTGAGCTCGCGCACGTTACCTGGCCAACTATGCCGGCGGAGCCGGGCCAGGCACGCCCTGGTGAAGTGCTTGGCGGTTCCCTCGGCCGTGTTCAGGTCCTTCAGGAACTGCTCCGCCAAGAGGTCGACGTCCTCACCTCGATCGCGCAGTGGAGGAAGGTCGATCGGGAAGACGTTCAGGCGGTAGAGCAAATCCTCACGGAGCTTCCCGGCCGCGAGCGCCTCCTCGACCCGGCGGCTGGTGGCGCCGACGATGCGCACGTCGACCTTGATGGGCTCGCTGCCGCCCACCCGCGTCACTGCGGACGTCTCCAGCGCCCGGAGCAGCCGGACCTGTAGCTCGACGGGCATCTCCGTGATCTCGTCGAGGAACAACGTCCCGCCGTGCGCCTGCTCGAAGTACCCCCGGTGTCTTCGTTCGGCGCCGGTGAAGCTGCCCCGCTCGTGGCCGAACATCTCGCTCTCGATCAGGCTGGCGGAGATGGAGCCGCAGTTCACCGGCAGGAACACCTCCCGGCTGCGCCGGCTCAGGGCATGGATGTGCTGGGCCACCAGCTCCTTTCCGGTGCCCGTCTCCCCGCTGATCAGGACGCTGGCCTCGGTCCGGGCCACCCGGCCGATCAGGTCGTAGACCTTCTGCATCGGAGGGGCGGCGCCGATCAACGGCCCAAAACGACCGAGCTTGCGCAGCTCGCCGCGCAGGGTTCCGACCTCACCCTTCAGCGCCAGCGTGCGCCTCACACTGGCGAGGGCCATCTTGATGCGCGCGAAGTCGACGGGTTTCGTCAGGTAGTCGATGGCGCCCCGACGCAGGGCGTCCACCGCGGTCTCGATGGTCGCGTTGCCCGTGACCAGGATCACTTCAGGGACCGAGCCTGCCTCGAAACCGTCCACGAGGTCGAGCCCGCTGCCGTCCGGCAGTCGAAGGTCGACCAGCAGGATGTCGGGCGGGCTGGTTGCGATCTGGTCGCGGGCCTGCTCCAAGGAGCCGGCGCTGGCGACGGCGAAGCCCTCGCGCCTCACCAGCTCGGCCAAGCCGAGCAGGAACCCCGGGTCGTCATCGACGATCAACGCGCGGGGCGAGCTGGCTGTCTTCGATCGCAGATCGGAAGGATGGCCCTCAGGTGTTTCCATGGCTTGGCTCTTTGCAGATTCTACAGTGGGCTTGCCCCACCACGCGACCACAGGCAGGTGCGAAGCGGCCCAGGCGCCACGCTCATCGGCCGGGATCTCATGGCACAGCGTTTGCTCCTCAGGTCTATGCCGGCCTGCAGGAGACAGCCGGCTCAAGCCGAGGAGGCAACATGCTCTGGACGATCGTCGTGATTCTTGGGGCGCTGTGGCTCCTGGGGATGGTCACCTCGTACACCATGGGCGGGCTCATCCACGCGTTGCTGGTGGTGGCGGTCATCGTTGTGGTGGTCAACCTGCTCGGGGGGCGGCGAGCCTTCAGCTGAGCCCGTCGGGGCGTCGGGGCGTGGCCGATTGGAGCCCCACCCTGGTGCCGTCGGATAGCCCTCCGCCTCGCGCCTCTCGGGTCAGCGTGGCGATGGCTGCGAGCAGGTGGGCGGGGTCGACCGGCTTGGCAAGGTGACGCTGGAATCCGGCCAGCAGCGCCTTGTGGCGGTCCTGGGCGGCGGCATACGCCGAGAGCGCGATGGCCAGGATCTGGCCGCCCTGGTCGATGGGCAGCATCCGCACCCGGCGGATCAGCGACAGGCCGTCCTCTCCGGGCATGGCGATGTCGCTCAGAAGGATGTCGGGCCGCAGTCGCTCGACCAGCTCGAGCGCCTCGCGCGCCGAAGCCGCGGTCGTGACCAACATCCCGTTTTGCTGAAGGATCAGCCTCAAGGCCTCGCGTGCGTCCGGCTCATCATCGACGATCAGGACGGTGAGCCCCGCTGGAACGCGGTCCTTGCTCTCAGTTGCTTCCGCGTGGCCCAACAGAGCCGCCGTCTCGCCGCGCGTCTCTGCCAGCGGCAGCAACACGGTGAACGTGCTCCCTCTTCCTGCTCCTGGGCTTTCCGCGCTCACCACGCCGCCGTGCTGGCCGATCACGTCGCGTACCACATAAAGCCCGAGACCCAGGCCGTGATGGGCCCGCGTGCTCGAGCTGTCCTGTTGCCGGAACCTCTCGAAGGCGAACGGGAGGAACCCGGGGTTCATTCCCTCGCCGGTGTCGGCGACCCGAAGTCGGGCCTGGCGGTCCACCACGTCCAGCCAGACCTCGATGCGGCCTCCGGCCGGCGTGAACTTGATGGCGTTCGACAGCAGGTTGGCCGCCGCCTGCTGCAGCCGGCCCGGATCGCCCATCACCCAGACCGGCATCTCTCCGATGGACGCGGCGAGCGGCAGGCCTTTGAGCGTGGCGTCCCCTGACGCGGCGTCCACCGCCACATGGACGACGGCCCTGAGATCGACGAGCTGAGGAGTGAGCATGAGGCCCCCGGCCGCGATGCGCGAGGCGTGGAGCAGGTCCTCGATGATGCGCTCCAGGGTGCGTGCGCTGCGCTCGATGATCTCGAGGGCGCGGGTGGCCTCGGCGGGATCGGATCCACCCTGCCGCAGCAGGCCGAGCCACACCAGGATCGCGCCCAGCGGCGTCCGGAGCTCGTGAGAGAGCAGCGCCAGAAACTCGTCCTTGAGACGGCTGGCGTCCAGTGCGCGATGCCGGGCGGCCTGCTCCCTCTCCAGGAGCGCGGTGACGTCACGGATGATCCAGCGGCTGTGCACGAAGCGGCCGTCCCGGAAGGCGCCGCTGGCCCCGATCAGCACCCGCCGCACAGCGCCACGCTGGGTGCGAAGGCCCACCTCATAGCTGCTCAGCGATTCCCCGGAAGCGACCCGGCCGAGGATGCTGGCGGCGGCCTGGGGCTCGAGGAAGAGCTCGGCGATGGGGCGGCCGACGGACGCTTGCCGGGAGCAGCCGAGCAGCTCCAAGACGGCTCGGTTCGTCCAGAGCAGACGCCCGTCGGTGTCCACCCAGCACAGGCCGACCGGAGCGTGCTCGAGGAAGTCGATCAGCTCCTCGCTGCTCTCAGGTGGCCGCCCGCCGTCGCGAGCCTTGTCGCCCATCAACCGCGGCGGGTCGCCAGGCTGGCGACGACCGTGACCAGCTCGGCCGGCAACACGGGCTTGGATAGGAGCTGGAAGCCGGCGCGCAGCGCACGCAGGCGATCCTCGGTGCGCGCATAGGCCGTCAAGGCCACCCGCCGGGACGCGCCCGCCCTGTTGCGACGGGCGCAGGCGCAGCTCTCGGAGGAGCTGGTAGCCGTTCGTGCCCGGCATCTCGATGTCGCTCGGGAGCACGTCGATCCGCGCCTTCTCCAGGATGTCGAGCGCCTCGCGCGGGGAGGGGACGTCCTTGGACGAGGGCACCCTGGCTCTCGAGCACCTCGACCGCCAGCCCCGCGCATCGTCATCGTCCTCAACGATCAGCACCCGAGTCCCGGCCAAGTCCGGCGCCTCCTCCAGTGTCACGCTCCGGTCCGCCTGCGAGTCGATACGCCCGCGTTCGAGCGCGCCCGTGACGGGAGGATGGGGGAACTCTACCGTGAACGTCGCGCCCCTGGCCAGCCCCCGGGACTCTCGGCCTCGACGATGCAACCGCCGTGCCGCTCTCCGAGGCGCGTTGGGTCTGGCAGAGGAGCGCACTGGGGCGGGCCCGCCTTGCTGGAGCGCAGGCGGGCAGATGGCACGCGGCGCAACGCCCCGTTTGGTGCGTGTGTGGGGGCTCCGCTTTCTACATTGTTCCTCTCCAGCGGCCCCGCGCCGGCCTGCCGACTCCCGACCGGCACGGCCAACGCCGTGCTCCGCAACGGTGGCACGGAGGTTGCTCGGTGCGGCCGGGGAAGCCGCTGGGGCCAGACAGGAGCGAGCCCGAAACCAGGCGGTTTTTGAGAACGCTTCACCAGCTCCATGAGGAGAGCGACATGGCGACCACTACCCATCGGATTCGATCCGCAGGACACCCACGGCAGGAGAGGCTTGGGCAGCTCCTCGCTCGGCAAGACGCCGTTCTGCGGAACCGCAGGCGGACCCTGGAGGCCGGGCTGCTGGCCGAGACCTCGGGCGTGATGGACGTCGAGGAGCACGCCCTGGCGGCTGAAGAGCAGGGCCTCGGCCATTCGTTGTTGGAGCTCACGTTCCGGGCGGTGAAGGAGACCGAGATGGCGCGGCGTCGTCTGGGAGCCGGCGAGCTCGGCACGTGCTCCGATTGTCGAGCCAGGATCGGGGCCGCGCGTCTCCGAGCGTTACCCTTCGCCGCTCTGTGCCTCGCCTGTCAGCACAAGCACGACATCGCCGCAATGGCCCCCAGCCAGCCAGGCCACAGCCGGTGGGACACAGCCTCCCACGCCGACCCGCAGCGGCACTGAAGACCAGTGCCGCGAACGCCTCTGCCGAGAAGGAAGGGGCGGTATCCATGGCCATCAACAGGCCGGGTCGACACACTGACGGCCGAGCAACCCACGCGCCCCGGGCACCTCCCCGGGCGCGACAAAGAGACCGGACAAGCCAGCGGGGGCATCGCGGCCGCAGCCGCTGACGGAAGGCAGATTGTAGATTCTTCCGTCGACCGGCCCTCGAGCGCCGGGGTGCCCGCGCCCATCCAGGCCACGAGCCTGTCGATCCGTGTCGAAGCGCCGTGGCACGCGGGTTGCTCCTCTTTCGACTGGGCGTGGGCGGCCGGTGGTGGCCCCTCACCCGCTTCGGAGGTAGCCCATGGCCAAGGCAGTCGGCATCGATCTCGGCACCACCAACTCGGTGGTGGCGGTGATGGAGGGCGGCCAGCCCACGGTGATCATCAACAGCGACGGCAACCGTCTGACACCCTCGGTGGTGGGATTTGCCAAGACCGGGGAGCGGTTGGTGGGCCAACTGGCCAAGCGCCAGGCCGTGCTCAACCCTCAGAGCACGGTCTCCTCGGCCAAGCGCTTCATCGGCCGCCGCTATCCCGAGGTCCAGTCGGAGATCAAGAACCTCCCGTTCTCGATCGTCGCGGGCCCGAGCGACGCGGTCCGCTTCGAGGTTGCGGGCAAACCCTACTCTCCGGAGGAGGTCTCGGCCCAGGTCCTGCGCAAGCTCGCCGAGGACGCTGCCCGCTACCTGGGCGAGAAGGTGACCGACGCCGTGATCACGGTCCCCGCCTACTTCAACGACGCCCAGCGCCAGGCCACCAAGGACGCGGGCGCCATCGCCGGCCTGAACGTGCTGCGCATCATCAACGAGCCGACCGCGGCGGCCCTCGCCTACGGCCTCGACAAGAAGGGCAACGAGACCATCCTGGTCTTCGATCTGGGCGGGGGCACGTTGGACGTCTCTCTGCTCGACGTCGGTGACGGTGTGTTCGAGGTCAAGTCGACGGCCGGCGACACCCACCTGGGCGGCGACGACTTCGACAAGCGCGTGGTGGACTGGGTGGCCGAGGGCTTCCAGCGCGACCAGGGTATCGACCTGCGCAAGGATCCCCAGGCGCTGCAGCGGCTGACGGAGGCCGCCGAGAAGGCCAAGATCGAGCTCTCGAGCCAGGTCGAGACCAGCATCAGCCTACCCTTCGTCACCGCCGACGCCTCCGGGCCCAAGCACCTCGAGACGAAGCTCTCCCGGGCCAAGTTCGATCAGCTCACCGCCGATCTCGTGGAGCGTTGCGTGGGTCCCTTCAAGCAGGCCCTGGCCGATGCCAAGCTCACCGAGCGCGACATCGATGAGGTCGTGCTGGTCGGCGGCTCCACCCGGACCCCCGCGGTGCAGGCCCTGATCCGAAAGCTCACCGGGGGGAAGGAGCCCAACCAGTCCGTCAACCCCGACGAGGTGGTGGCGGTGGGAGCCGCCATCCAGGCCGCCGTCCTGGCCGGCGAGGTGAAAGGCGTGCTTCTTCTCGACGTCACGCCGCTCTCCCTCGGCATCGAGACCCTCGGAGGCGTGATGACCCACCTGGTCGAGCGCAACACGACGATCCCCGTGCGCCGCTCCGAGACCTTCTCCACCGCCGACGACAACCAGCCCGCGGTGGACGTCCACGTCCTGCAGGGCGAGCGCGAGCTGGCCCACGACAACCGCACCCTGGGCCACTTCCGGCTCGAGGGGATCCGCCCGGGGCCGCGCGGTGAGCCGCAGATCGAGGTGGTCTTCGACATCGACGCCAACGGGATCCTGACCGTGAGCGCCCGTGACAAGGACACCAGCAAGGAGCAACGGATCACGATCACGGGCTCGACGCAGCTCTCGAAGGAGGACATCGCGCGTTTGGTCGCAGAGGCCCAGACCCACGGGGCGGAGGACCGGCAACGTCGGGAGGAAGTGGAGGCACGCAACGCGGCGGACACCATCGCCTACCAGGTCGAGCGCGAGATCCAGGCCCGCGCCGACAGCGTGCCGGTGAACGAGAAGGCGCGCGCGGACGCGCTGATCCAGGAGGCCCGCAAGCTGGTGAAGGGTCTCTCAGGCGACATCCCGCGGCTACGGCAGCTCGCCGACGACCTGCGCCAGTTGGCCGCGGGTCTGGCCGCCGCCGAACCCGCCCACGCCCAGAGCTCCGCGCCGCCAGCAGGCGGCGACCCCGTGCACGAGGTCGTCGACGCCGAGTACACGCGGAGATGAGGAGGACGCTCAGCGTGACTGAAGACCTGATGGATAACGGGACGCCGCCTTTGAGCTCGGGGCAGGCTGGGGTCGAGGAGCTGCGAGCCGAGCTGCAGCAGGAGCGCGACCGCTACCTGCGCACGCGAGCGGACTTCGAGAGCTTCAGGCGTCGGGTGGAACGCGATCGTCACGTGGCCGCCCGGCAGGCCAAGCGGGAGCTGCTGCTGGCGCTGGTCGATCTGGCCGACGACTTCGATCGCGCCCTGGTCCACATCGACGAGTCGCCGGGCTCGGTGGCCGCAGGCCTTCACGGGATGCTGCGCCGGCTGAGCGGCTTGCTGGACGCCGAGGGCGTCACGTCCTTCGAGAGCGTCGGCCAGCCGTTCGACCCGGAGCGGCACGAGGCGGTGGCCACGGTCCGGGGTTTCGACGGGGCGCCGGGGACCGTGGTCGAGGAGGCCGGTCGCGGCTATCTGTGGAAGGACGACCTGCTCCGGCCTGCCCGGGTGCGGGTCGCCGACTAGGAGGACGGGCGGGGCATGGCCTCGAAGCCGCGCGACTACTACGAAGTGCTCGGCGTCGCCCGCACCGCCGGCGCGGACGAGATCAAGAAGGCCTACCGGCGGCTCGCCCGGAAGCACCACCCGGACGTCAACCCGACCGACAAGACGGCTGACGGACGCTTCAAGGAGCTGAACGAGGCCAACGCCGTGCTGTCCGACCCCGAGAAGCGGGCACGCTACGATCAGCTCGGCGCGCAGTGGAAGGCGGGGACGGACTTCACGCCGCCGCCGGGCTGGCGGGCGACCCGTCCGGATGGCAGGCCTGGCGGCGAGCAGGGGTTCAGCGACTTCTTCGAGGGATTCTTCGGCGGCCGCAAGGGCGCGACGCGCTTCAGCATGGCTGGCAGCGACATCGACGCCGAGATCGGCCTGAGCCTGGAGGCCGCCCACGGCGGCGGGCGCCGCACCCTCGAGCTGCAAGGGCCCGACGGACCGCTGAGCATCGACGTCACGATTCCGGCGGGATCCCGGGAAGGCACCATCATCCGCCTGGCCGGCCAGGGCCAGCCAGGCATCGGAAAGGGGCCGGCCGGCGACCTGCTGCTGCACGTGCGGCTCGAGCGGCACCCTGTCTTCAAGGTGGTCGGCGCGGACGACATCGAAGCCGAGCTCCCGGTGGCACCCTGGGAGGCGGCGCTCGGTGCGAAGGTCCGGGTCCCCACGATCGAGGGGCCCGCCGAGATCGAGATGAAGATCCCGCCCGGTGCCCAGGCGGGGCAGCGGCTGCGCCTGCGTGGGGAGGGGCTCTTCCGGCGTGGGGGCCGGCGCGGCGACGAGTATCTCCGGCTCCGCATCGTGAATCCCCCGCATCTGAGCGAAGCGGAGAAGGGGCTGTACGCGAAGCTGGCGGCGGCGTCGCGCTTCGACGCGCGCGCGGCCCAGAAGGGAGGCCACGGATGATCACCATCCGCTACCCCCTCGTGCCCCGGCGTGCTCCCCCCCGGGAGCACCTGACTCTCGAGGCTGCCGCAGCTCGCGTGGGGCTGCACCCGGTCCTGGTCGAGCGATTCGTCGAGTTCGGCCTGGTCGAGCCGGCGGAGAGGACGGGTGCTGCGGTGCGCCTCGACGCCGCCTGCCTCCCGCGTCTGATCGCGATCTCCCGCCTGCGCGCCGACCTCGGGGTCAACCTCCACGGCGTCGCCGTGATCCTCGACCTCGTCGATCGCCTTGCCGCCATGGAGCGCGAGCTCGCGTGGTTGCGACAGAGAGGTTAGAGACGTCATGTCGGACCTTGATCAGGAACCAGCAAGAGGAGGTGTCGCATGAAGAGATACTTGACCATCGTGTTCATCGGCTTGGCCGCGGCGGTCATTGTGGCGGGACTCGCCTTTCTGGTCGGGTACTGGCCCGAGCACCAGCGGCGGCAGGCTCTCGAGGCGCAGGTCACCAGCCTGCAGGCGCAGCTTGCGGACGCGGAGGCCCGGGTCCGTCTCGGTGGCCTGCTCGGCCAGATCCTGGCCGCCGAGGATGCGGTCTCGGCGCAGAACTACGGGCAGGCGCAGACACTCTCGTCGGAGCTCTTCGACGCCGCGCGCGCCGAGGCTGCGCGAACCGCTGCCGGCAGCTCCAACGACAGTCTCGAGAAGATCGTTCAAATGCGCGATGCGGTCACCGAGAGCCTCACGCGCGGTGACCCGAAGGCCTTGGCGCTGCTCCGGGAGGCGGAGATGCTCATGCGCAACGAGCTTGGGTTCTCGCGCCCCGCCAGCCCCTGAGCCCCTCGTCCGAAGCTGCCCGTCGCTGCTCGGGCTGATGCTCTTGTCCGTGCAGCCGAAGTCTGAGGTCTGGTCCTCGAGGCCCCTCGGTGGGCGCTGTCCAACGTCAACGCCGGGGGGCTGCCTGCGTGGTACGGTGTACAAACTGCTTCCAGGGTACTCCGTCTCCACGTCGTTGAACGCTGGCCGCGTGCGGTCGCGCCACCTCCGCCCGCCTGGCACGCGCGTTGCTACCGTCAGACTGGAGGAGGTAGAGACATGAGAAGTCTTCGAGCACTGCCGGGGATGCTGGCGGTGGCGGTCTTGGCGCTCGCGCCCGCCTGCCGCAACACGGCGGAAGGTGTGAAGGAGGACGCGCGGCAGAATGGCGAGACGGCGCGGCAGGAGCTGCAGGCCGTCAGGGATGCAGCCCCGGCCACCGCCCAGGAGGCGGGCGAGAGGGCCGTGGAGCTCGGGGGCAAGGTCGCCGACGGCGCCGGGGAGCTCAGCCAGGCGTTCGAGGAGGGGGCTGACGCCGTCGGGTCCGACCTTCTGGCTGGCAAGCAGACCCTCGACGTGAAGGCCGCCCTCATGCTCGACCAGAGCATCGACTCTTCCCACATCAACGTGGACACCGACGCCGAGACCAGGACCGTGACCCTCAGAGGCTCGGTGCCGACCGCCGCGCAGAAAGCGGCCGTCGAGAAGGTCGCCAGGGAGAAGGCCGAGGGCTACCAGGTCGTCAACCGGCTCACGCTACAGGGTGCCTCATAGGACGACCACTTTGGCTCCCCCCCGTCCTCTCGAGCTCCGCCCGTGGATTCAAGGACCGGGCAGTGCGTCGGGCCGAGGAGATCCGCCTGATCCGCGCCAGCCAGCGGCAGGCCAGTGAGGAGATGATCATGCCGGGGCGACGGACCCTCGTCGCCCTGGCCGTGCTTGCGATCGGGCTGGTGGCCCTGCCGCGCCGTCCACAGAGAGAACCATGGAACCTACGTCCTTCGGCGTTCTGATCGTTGCAGTCGTGGTCGGCTTCGGGATCCTCTTCTGGGCCGTCAATCACAGCCGCAACCGGCCCTTCACCAGGGAAGTCCCGGTCTTGAGCGCCTCTCGCTGGACGAAGGGCAACCGTCTCTGGCCGACGCAGGTCGCCGTGTTCCCAAGCCGGGTCGTGCGGTACACGCCGCGGCTCTTCGGTCACCACGAGGAGACGATCGGGATCGACCAGGTGGCATCGGTGAGCGTCGACTCGGGCCTGATGTTCGGCGACGCGATCATCGAGACGACCGGGGGCTCGCAGCCCATCCGCTGCCACGGCCACTTCAGGGGAGACGCCGAGGAGATCCGCCGCCAGATCATCGCGGCCCAGGCCGTGCAGCCCAGACTCCGCTCTCGACCCCAACTGACGGGCGCGAGCAGCATCTCAGGGTGAGGCCATCCGAGCGGGCAGCCCGCGCGAGCGAGGTGCCCCCGCCCAAGGCTCCCTTCGCGACGTCTCGACCACCAGCTCTTTGCAGATTCTACAGCGTACATGGGCGCGCCCCATGACGCGACCACACGCATGTGCGAAAAGGCCCACCCGGCCATGTTCATCCGCCGGGAGCTGCATGGCACGGCGCTTGCTGCTCAGATCTATGCCGGCTTGCAGGCGCGGCCGGCTCAAGCCGAGGAGGCAATATGCTTTGGACGATCGTTGTGGTTCTCGGGGTGCTGTGGCTCCTGGGAATGGTCAGCTCGTACACCATGGGCGGGTTCATCCATGCGTTGCTGGTCCTGGCGATCATCGTTGCGGTGGTCAACCTGCTCCAGGGACGGCGAGCCTTCAGCTGAGCCCGTCGGGCGGCGGGGCGCGGCCGATGGAGCCGCGCTCCGGTGCCGTTGTCATCGCCTCCCACCCACGCTTCGAGCCTCTCGGGTCAGCGTCCCGATGGCTGCGTGCAGGTGGCCGGGGTCGACTGGCGTGGCAAGGTGACGCTGGAGTCCGGCGAGGAGCGCCGAAACGCTCGATCTGACGGGCGCCACTCTGGTCGGCCACTGGCGATCGTCGATGACGCGCTCGCGAACGACGCGTTGGAGGTCGACACGATCGCCGACCCGCCACGGGGCCTCACTCCATGAACAAGCTGAGAGTCTTCTGGGGCAACCTGCAGGGCAGCTTCTGGCTTGTGCCTTCGCTGATCCTGACGATCAGCGTCGTCTTCGCAGTGCTCTTGATCGAAGCCGACTCCACCGGCTTCTGGCCATGGATGGTCCGCTGGCCACGGCTGTTCGGTGCCGGTGCAGCCGGTGCGCGTGGAATCTTGTCGACAATCGCGGGTTCGATGATGACGGTCGTGGGGGTCACGTTCTCGATGACCCTGGTGACGCTGGCGCTGGCCTCCAGCCAATACACCTCGCGCATCCTGCGCAACTTCATGCGTGACCGCGTCACGCAGGTCGTCCTCGGGAGCTTCGTCGGCGTGTTCAGCTATTGCCTGATCGTGTTGCGCACGATCCGCGGCGGCGAGGACAGCGGGTTCATCCCGAGCCTTTCGGTGTCCTTCGGCGTCGTCCTGTCGATCGGCGGCATCGGCGTGCTGATCTTCTTCATTCATCACATCGCCTCCTCGATCCAGGCGTCGAACATCATCGCGTCGGTCGCCGCCGAGACCCTGGTGGCCGTGGACCGGCTCTTTCCGGACCGACTTGGAGAAGGGCTGGTCGACGACGACGAGGACCAGTCCGCGCCGCCTTTGCCGGAGCGAAGCTGGCAGGCAGTGCTGGTCCCGGGCAACGGCTACATCCAAAGCGTGGACGACCGGGCGCTGCTGCGTGTGGCGGGGGAGCACCAGACCGTCGTCCGGATGGAACGGGGCGTCGGCGACTTCGTGGTTGAAGGCACCAAGCTGGCCTCCATCGCCCTGGAGGACCAGCCGTCCAGGAAGATCATCGCCGCCGTGCAGTCGGCGTACAGCATCGACCGCCATCGGACGGTGGTGCAGGATGCCGCGTTCGGTATCCGACAGATCGTGGATGTGGCGTTGCGCGCTCTCTCGCCGGGCATCAACGACAGCACCACGGCCATGATGTGTGTGGACTACCTGAGCGCGATTCTGGCTCGGCTGGCTCCCCGGCCGGTTCCTTCGTCGCGCCGTCATGAGCAGGGGATACTCAGGGTCATCGCCATTGGACCGACCTTCGCCAGCCTGTTGGCCGACTCGTTCGACGAGATTCGCGACAGCGCCAGGGGCAATGTCGCCATGCTGTTGCGGATGCTCGGCGCGCTGGAGACCATCGCCAGCCTGGCAGCCGGCCCGAGCCAGCGGCGGGCTCTACGTGCACAGGTGGAATGGATCGGCGAGCTGGGCGAGCGCAGCATCGAGTCTCCGTGCGACCGGGTCCGATTCGAGAGATGCCTGGCGAGAGTGCGCGAAGGGTCACGATACGGAGGCGGGGATATGCCCGCCGCGGAGGCGGCAAAGGGATAGCGAGGTGTCGGTGAGCACGCCTTCCGCCGAGCGTCGACGAGCGTCGCCTGAAGGGCAGCGCCCGCCGGCGAATCCGGGCGTGGTCGTATCGGTCCGCGGAAGCGTCATCGACGCACGCTTCGCGGGACATCTGCCGCCGATCCACTCGGTGCTGCGCGCGGGAGACGAAGGGCGCATCGTCATCGAGGTGCTGGCCCAGCGTGATGCGCGGCACGTGCGCGGGATTGCCTTGACCCCGACGCAGGGCCTGGCTCGCGGGATGGCGGTGGAGGACACCGGCGGGCCGCTCCAGGCGCCCGTGGGCAAAGGGGTCCTGTCGCGGATGTTCGACGTGTTTGGCGAGGCGATCGACCGCGAAGGCGCGGTCGCCGATGTGGAGTGGCGTTCGGTGCATCGGGCTCCACCGCCGCTGGCGCGACGTTCGACCAAGTCCGAGATCTTCGAGACCGGGATCAAGGTCATCGACGTGCTGGTGCCCCTGGAGCGGGGCGGCAAGGCGGGGCTGTTCGGGGGGGCGGGCGTAGGCAAGACGGTGCTGCTCACCGAGATGATCCACAACATGATCGGGCACCAGGAGGGCGTGAGCCTGTTCTGCGGCATCGGCGAGCGCTGTCGCGAGGGCGAGGAGCTGTACCGCGACATGAAGGAAGCCGGCGTGCTTCCGAACATGGTGATGGTGTTCGGCCAGATGGACGAGCCGCCGGGGAGCCGGTTCCGGGTGGGCCACGCCGCGCTGACGATGGCCGAGTATTTCCGGGACGACGAGCACCGCGACGTGCTTCTGCTCATCGACAACATCTTCCGTTTCATCCAGGCCGGCATGGAGGTGTCCGGCCTGATGGGCCAGATGCCGTCGCGTCTCGGCTATCAGCCGACGATGGGCACCGAGCTATCGGGGTTGGAGGAACGCATCGCGAACACCGATACCGGCGCCATCACCTCGATCCAGGCGGTGTATGTGCCGGCGGACGACTTCACCGATCCGGCGGCGGTGCATACCTTCTCGCATCTCTCCGCTTCCATCGTCCTCTCGCGCAAGCGCGCCAGCGAAGGGCTCTTTCCGGCCATCGACCCGCTCCAGTCCAGCTCCAAGATGGCCACGCCGGGCGTCGTCGGCGAACGGCACTACCGCCTGGCGCAGGAGATCCGGCGGACGCTGGCGCAATACGCGGAGCTCAAGGACATCATCGCCATGCTGGGCCTCGAGCAGCTTTCTCCCGAGGATCGCAACGTGGTCGCTCGCGCCCGCCGGTTGGAGCGTTTTCTGACGCAGCCCTTCTTCACGACCGAGCAGTTCACTGGTCTCAAAGGGACGCTGGTCAGCCTGAAGGACGCACTGGACGGTTGTGAGCGGATCCTGCGCGATGACTTCAAGGACCACCCGGAGAGCGCGCTCTACATGATCGGAACGATCGACGAAGTGAAGGGAGGACCGAAGGCCGGCCATGCCGCCGACACCCATGAATCTTAAGGTCCTCCTGCCCTTTCAGATCTTCGCCGAGAGAAGCGGCGTGTCGCGTATCGTCGCGGAGACGCGCGAGGGCTCCTTTGGCCTGTTGCCGCACCGGCTCGACTGCGTGGCGGCGCTCGCGCCGGGACTGCTGATCTACGAAACCGAGACGGAGGGCGAGGTCTACGTGGCCGTGGATCGAGGGTTGCTGGTCAAGACCGGACCGGACGTGCTCGTGTCCGTGCGCCGGGCGCTGGCCGGAACCGACCTCGCGCAGTTGCGCGATTCGGTGGAGCGCGAGTTTCTGAGCCTGGACGAGCAAGACCGAAGCGTGCGCTCGGTCATGGCGAAGTTGGAAGCAGGGGTCCTGCGGCGCTTCGCGAGCTTCCAACATGAATGACGACTCGACCAGGAAAGGCCCTCGAGACGGGTGGACCCTCGCCGAGCAGGTGGGCGCGAAGGCGGCGCGCAAGCTCAAGGCGCGGCGCCACTCCACGCAGGGCGTCTGGTTCGGCCTGGGCATGATGGGGCTCGTCGGCTGGTCGGTGGTCGTTCCGACGCTGCTCGGCGCCGCACTCGGTCTCTGGTTGGACAAGCACCATCCGGGCAAGCACGCCTGGACGCTGGCGCTGTTGATGGCCGGGCTCGCGCTTGGTTGCGCCAATGCGTGGCACTGGGTGGCCAAGGAAGACAAGGCGATGCGCGACGAACGGGAGGGTGACGATGAATGAGGCGCTCGCCGGGGTCTGGGCATGCATGGTCGGCCTCTTGCTCGGCGCAGTCTTCTTCGGCGGCCTCTGGTGGACGGTTCGCAAGGGCGTTTCGTCCGAGCGGCCGGCCCTCTGGTTCTCCGGCAGCCTGCTGCTGCGGACGAGCATTGCCCTGGCTGGCCTGTATCTCGTCGGACGCGAGCATGCGGAGAAGCTGCTGCTGTGTCTGCTCGGAATCGTCGTCGCACGTTCCATCGTGATGCGACTGACGCGCCCGTCGGTCGACCCGCACCCCCCCCGGGCAAGGGAGGTCCCGCATGCACCTTAGTCCCGACGAGATCATCTTCTGGCAGCACGGGTTCTTCAAGCTGAACGGAACCATTGTCTTCACCTGGGGCCTGATGCTCGTGCTGGCCGTCGGTTCCAAGCTGATCACCCGCAAGCTCTCTACGGATCTGGGACGCTCGCGCTGGCAGAACCTGCTGGAGATCGTCGTCACCGGAATCGAGAAGCAGATCGAAGAGGTCGGCCTCCGCCATCCGGAGAAGTACCTCGGATTCCTGGGCACGCTCTTCCTGTTCGTCGCCACGGCCAGCCTCTTCACCATCCTTCCCGGCTACGAGCCACCGACGGGTTCGCTCTCCACCACCGCGGCGCTCGCACTTTGTGTGTTCGTGGCCGTGCCGCTCTTCGGGATCGAGGACCGGGGCCTGGGCGGCTACCTCGCCTCCTACATGAAGCCGACGTTCATCATGCTGCCGTTCAACGTCATCAGCGAGGTCTCCCGCACGCTGGCCCTGGCCATCCGCCTGTTCGGAAACATGATGAGCGGGGCGATGATCGTCGGCATTCTGCTGACCATCACGCCTTTCGTCTTTCCGATCGTCATGACGGTGCTCGGCCTGCTCACCGGCATGGTGCAAGCCTACATCTTCAGCATCCTCGCCGCGGTCTACATCGCGGCCGCCACGCGCACGCGCGGGCGGGAGCCCGAGACGGCGCCGGCGCCCGGAGTCGGCGGCCAAACCAATGGGGGATAGACCTATGGATAGCATGACGGTCATCGCGGTGGTCTCCATCGCCATTGCCGGTCTCACCACCGGGTTCGGTACCATGGGCCCCGCGCTGGCGGAAGGGAAAGCGGTCGCGACCGCGCTGACTTCGCTGGCGCAGCAGCCCGACGCCTCCGCCACCATCACCCGGACGTTGTTCGTGGGCCTGGCGATGATCGAGTCCACGGCCATCTACTGCTTCGTGGTCTCGATGATCC
>CAZNNH010000030.1:0-49898 GCA_964574335.1 uncultured Acidobacteriota bacterium
GAGGCCAGCCAGCCCGGTGGGAAGAGGCCCGCCGGCCACGGGTCCGTCGGCCTCAGGCGCAAGGCATCCCTCAGCCGGCGCGGCCCCACCCCCCCGAAGGCCGGGCGGCTATCGCGGCCCCCGAGCAGCAGTGGCCCTCGGAACAGCGCCACTTGGTCGACCAGGCGGCGGGCCAGGAACTCGCCGAGCACCTCGGACCCGCCCTCGACCATCAGGCTGGTCAGCCCTTCCCGGGAAAGGGTCTCGACGAGCCAGTCCAGGGGCACCCGGCCCGGGCCCGCAGGCGCGACGGTGACCACGACGCCGCGTCGCTCCAGCTCCCGTCTCCGGGCCGGGCTGGCGCGGCGGCACACCACCCGGACCCGACCGGCGCCGGCGCTTCGCACCAGGCGGCTGTCGAGGGGCAGGCGCAGGTACGAGTCGAGGACGATCCGCTCGAACGGTCGGCGCAGTCGCGGGCTCGGGAGCAGCAACGGATCGTCGGCCAGCACGGTGCCGATGCCGACCAGCACCGCGTCGTGGAGGCGGCGCAGCCGACGGGCAGCACGCCGCGCGGCTGTGCCGGTGATCCACTTGGAGTCACCCGAGGCGGTGCCGATCCGGCCATCGAGGGTGACGGCGGCCTTGAGCAGCACGAAGGGGCGGCCGGTACGGGCCCAGACCATGAAGCGCTCGTTGAGCTGGGCGGCGGGCGAGGCCAGCAGGCCGGATTCGACCGTCACCCCGCGGCGGCGGAGGAACGCGATCCCCCTCCCATCGACCCGGGGGTTGGGGTCGCGGGTGGCGATCACCACCCGGCGGATACCCGCCGCCACGATCTGCGGGGCGCAGGGTGGGGTCCGGCCATGGTGCGAGCAGGGCTCCAGGTTCACGAACAGCGAGGCGCCACGTGCCTGTCGCCCCGCCTGGGAGAGCGCCACCACCTCGGCGTGCGGCGCTCCGGCCCGGGCGTGGAACCCGGACCCGACCAGCCGACCACCCTTGACGACGACGCAGCCGACCATCGGGTTGGGGCTCTGCTCCCCCGCGTCCCTGGCGGCCAGCGCCAGGGTCTTAGCCATCCACCGTCGATCCGTGCTCAAGCTTCACCCAGCAGGCCGGCGGCGAAGTCGTCGGGGTCGAAGGGGAGCAGGTCGTCGAGGGCCTCGCCGACGCCGACGTACCGGATCGGGACGCCCAGCTCCTGCACCACTGCCACCGCCATGCCACCCTTGGCGGTCCCGTCCAGCTTGGTCAGCACCAGGCCCGTGACGGTGACGGCGCGAGCGAACTCCCTGGCCTGGGCCAGGGCGTTCGAGCCGGTGGTCGCGTCGAGGACCAGCAGCGTCTCGTGGGGAGCACCGTCGACCTCGCGGCCTGCCACCCGCGCCATCTTGGAGAGCTCGGCCATCAGGTTGCCCCGGGTGTGTAGGCGTCCGGCGGTGTCCACCAGCACCGCGTCGCGACCGCGCGCCGAGGCGGCACGCAACGCGTCCGTCAGCACCGAAGAAGGGTCGGCGCCCTCGGCGCCCCGGAGGAAGTCGCCGCCCACCCGAGCCGCCCAGACCTCGAGCTGCTCCGCCGCGGCGGCACGGAAGGTGTCGGCGGCGCACAGCAGGGTGGAGCGCCCTTGGGCCACCCAGCTGCTGGCGAGCTTGCCGATGGTGGTGGTCTTGCCCACGCCGTTCACGCCCACCACCAGCACCACCCACGGACGGCTCGAGAACTCGAGCGGCGGCGCCGCCGCGGGCGAGAGCGCCTTCCGGATCTCCTCTTGCAGGATCGACCGCATGGCGGCCAGGCCCGGGCCGACGATCTGCGGGCTGTGCGCGCGCAGCACCGCCATCGCCCGCTCGACCGCGGGGACCCCCATGTCGGCGGCCAGCAGCGACTCCTCGATGGTCTCCAGGTCGGCGGCATCCAGCGGGCGACGTCCCCGGATCAGATCCTCGACGGGGGTCTCCAGCACCGCGCGGGTCCTGGCCAGCCCGGCCCTGAGTCGAGCGCCGAGGGAGGGACCGGTCATCTCAGCGGGCCGACCCGCCTCGGGCTTGGGCCATCAGTAGGGTTCCTGCCGCGACCTGGTCACAGGGCGGCGTTCAGGCGCTCCTGAGCCAGGGCGGACTCGTCGATCCCGCGGGCCAGACGAGCTCCGGGCGAGAGCGACACCACCAGGTAGTAGCCGTCCTTGAGCGGGCGCAGGATCACCTTGCCCCAACGGTAGCGGCAGGTGATGAGACGGATACCGCCGACGCCGTACCTGGCGTTGGTCTTTCGAGCCAAGGTCAGGGCGATGCCTTGGTAGGCTCCGATCAGCCGGTGCCGGTCGTCCTGCCCGCCGCTCTGGAACGCCACCTCCCCTTCCGAATCGAGGAGCAGGACCGCCTGCACCCCGCCCACCTCTCGCGCCAATTGGTCCAGCAGCCGCTGAAAGGGCATGCGGGCGGCTATTTGGGAAAGGCCTGAAGCAGTTGCGCCGCGCGATGGCCGCTGGACCCGCCGGGGTCCTTGCGGGCCGTAGCCTCGAGCTGCTCCCGCGCCTCGCTGAGCCGGCCGGCTCGGTAGAGGGCCTCACCCAGCGCCAGCATCAAGGGGGGGTGGTCGGGCACCTCCTGGAGGCCGATCTCGAGCTGGGCGATCGCCTCGTCGGGACGCCCGAGCGCGGTCAGGCAGTCGGCGACGCCCAGGTGGGCCTCGGCGAACCCCTTGTTGCGACTGACGGCGGTTCGATACCAGCTCAGGGCCTGGACGTAGTTGCGCTCCTCGTAGTGAGCCCGGCCCAGGTTGGCGGCGGCCAGCTCCGGCGTCGGGTTGGTGGGGTCGTTGAACGCGATCATGAACTCCTGCTTCCCCTCTTCTCGCTTGCCGAGCAGGATCAGCGCCGTGCCCAGGTCGTGTCGCACGTCCACGTAGTAGGGGTTCAGCTTGAGAGCCTCGCGCAGCTCCTCGACCGCCTTCTCCGGCTGGTTGAGGCGCAGGTAGGTGACGCCCAGCCCCTTGCGGAAGTAGGGGTTCTTCTTGTCCTTGTCGACCGCAGCCTCGAACTCCCTGAGGGCCAGCTGCGCCCGTCCTTCGAGAAGGTGGGCGCGACCGGCGCGAAATTGCGCCTCGCCTGTCGGGTCGTCCTCGGCCGTGGCGACAGCCAGCGGCCACACCCAGATCGCGAGCACGACCCAGACCGAGCCTCGAACCCTTCTCACCTCACCCGCTCCCCATCCCTCGTGGTCTCGGGATGTCGTCAGGAACCGTCGTCTCCGTCATGCTACCGCAGCCCAGGCATGGATTCGAGGCGGCCGCCAGCTCACACCGCCAGCGCCGCGATCTGCTCTCGGGCTTCGATCGACGCCTGGCGGGCCTTGGCCGGCGTGAGGTCTCCCAGCTCCCACGCCTTCTCCATGCCGGTCACGCAGTCGGAGTCGAACTTCTTCCCCGCCAGGAACCGCAGGCGAGCTACCGCCGCCTCGAAGGTCATGGCCTTGGAGTAGGGTCGGTCCGTGGTCATGGCGTCGAAGGCATCGGCCACGCAGACGATGCGGCCGAGGAGGGGAATCTCGTCGCCCTTCAGCCCCTCTGGATAGCCCGTCCCGTCCACGCTCTCGTGGTGCTTGAGCCCGGCCCCGGCCAGCTCCTTGAGCTTGGGAACGGCGGCCAGGATGTGCAGCCCCTTGGTGGGGTGCTGCTTCATGATCTCGTACTCCTCGTCGGTGAGGGCCGAGGGCTTGCGCAGGATCCGATCCTCGATCCCGATCTTCCCGACGTCGTGGATGATCCCCGACAGGTGGACCCGTTCCACCTCCTCCGGCGCCATCCCCATGTGCTTGGCGATGATCATGGAGTAGTAGGCGACCCTCTCGGAATGGCCCCGTGTGTAGGGGTCCTTCTCGTCGATGGCGTTGGCAAGCATGCGCACCGAGCCCATGAAGAGCTCCTTGTTGGTGCGCGCCGCCTCGCGGATCTGCTCGATCGCCTTCTGGATCTCGGCGCCCATCAGGTTGAAGGCATCGGCCAGGATGCCGACCTCGTTGCCGCTGCGAACCGCCACCCTGGTCCCGTAGTCGCCAGCGGCGAGCTGTCGGGCACCGCGCGCCAGCTGCCGGATTGGCTGGCTGATCTGCCCCGAGAAGAACGTGCCCAGCACCAGCGCCGCTATCGCCACCAGGCCCACCACGAAAGCCGACTGGCGCCGCATCTGGTAGACGCTGTGGTAGGCCTTGGCCTCGTCCACCTGGGCGATCACCCCCCAGCCCGACTGGTCCGGGACTCGGGTGTAGGTGCCGAGCATCTGATGGACGCCGTCCTCGTCCTCGAGCTTGAAGGGGACCGTCCCGCCGGCGCGGGCGCCCGACTCCAGGAACAGCCGGACGATCTCCACCCGGGAGACGTCCAGATCGCCCTGCACGCGAGCGGCGTCCGAGTGCGCCACCAGGTGCCCGCGGACGTCGACGACGTAGACGTCGACCAGGCCCTCGTCTCCCATCTGCTGTGCCATCGTCCAGAGCTGGGCCAGGCTGGCCACCACCAGCACGACGCCCTCGGGGCGCTCCGTCCCGGGCGGCGTGATCGGCTCGCTCAGCACCATCACCGGCTCCTGGAGCTCGGTGGAGAACAACGGGTGGCTGATCATGCGATCGCCTTGCAGCCCTCGGGTCACCCCCTCCTCGAGCAGACGCACTACGGTGGGCTCCCGGAAGCGGAAGCCGTACAAGGGTCCGATCTTCTGGTCGTCCACCAGGTAGATGCTCAGGAAGGCGGTGTCGCCTTCGACGTAGCGCTCCAGGGCCTTGGCCGCGGAGATCCAGGCGATCCGTGAGGCCAGCCCACCCGGCTTGGTGTCCACCTCGAGGGTGCGGGCGATGGCGCGGATCTGGGCCTCCAGGCCGTGGCCGTAGAGGGCGATCTGCTGGGAAAGGCTGCGGACCTTGTCGAGCTGGGCCTTCTTCTGATCGAGCTCGAGGTCGGCGCGGGCCTGCGAGACCAGATACCAGGAGGTCCCGAGCAGGGGTACCACGCCGAGGCCGAACAGCAGCAGCAGCAGCGAGATCAGGATTCGACCGCGCCGCCTGGGAGGCGCCTTGGAGGGCACCCGGCTCAAGCCTCCGGCGAGGTGACCGTCGCTGGCGGCCTGGTCTCCTGAGTCTGGGGGATCCCCTGGACCTCAGAGACCACCTCGTACACCCCCACCTTGTGCTTCTTCCCCTTGAGCGCCACCTCGCCGAGGTTGTTGGTCTGGAAGCGCCCTTCGACCATCCGGAGGGTGTTGGCCCCGATCACCACCATGTTGGGCTTGGCCACCGAGCTCTCCAGCCGGCTGGCGGTGTTCACCGTGTCGCCGAGCACGGTGTACTCCTTCTTGTTGACGCTCCCGATCTCGCCGGCAACCGCCTTCCCGCTGTTGATGCCAATCCGGATCCGAAGCTTGGGGCCCTCGGTGCGCTCGGCGTTGAACTCCTCGAGGCGCTGCAGCATCTCCAGCGCGGCCAGCACCGCCCGCACCGCGTGGTCGGGCATGTCCAGGGGCGCCCCGAATACCGCCATGATCGCGTCCCCGATGTACTTGTCGAGGGTCCCCTCGTGCTTGAAGATCACGTCGGTCATCCGGGAGAGGTAGTCGCTGAGCAGCAGTGCCACCGCCGGCGGGCTCATGTTCTCCGACATGGTGGTGAAGCCGACGATGTCGGCGAACAGCACCGAGACTTGCCTCTCTTCGGGGACGCCCAGCGCCTCGCTCTGCGACTCGGAGGTGGCCAGGATGCGGCTGGTCACCTGGGGGGAGAGGAACCGTCCCAGCCGCTCGCGCTTCTTCTCCTCGGCCACGATCTTCTGGTTGAGCCGGGCCCGTTCCACCGCCACCGCGGCGTAGTTGGCGAGCGCCGTCAGCAGGTCCAGGTCGTTGGCATCGAAGCAGTTGGTGAGCATCGGGGAGTCGACGTGGATGATCCCGATCACCTGATCCTTGTTCCACAGCGGAGCACACATGGCGCTCTTGATGCCGTGGAAGCGAATCGAGTCGCCGGCGCTGAACCGGGCGTCCACCTGGGCGTCCGAGGTCAGGATCGACACGCGGTCCTTGATGACCCGGTCGGCGATGGTCTTGGAGATCACGATCTTCTGCTCGCCGCCCGCTTCCGGGTTGCGGAACTTCCGCGCCATCGGCACCAGCTTCTGCCCGTCCGTCCCCTCGATGAGCATCAACGAGCCACGGTCGGCCGGCATGTTCTCGAAGACGATGTCCATCACCTGCTGGAGCACCTCTTCGACCGGCCGGACCGCGATCAGGGTCTCCGCGACCTTGGTCAGCACCTTGAGGATCCGGTTGGACTTCTCGATCTCGTGAAGGTCGGCCGGGGCCTTGGTGGCGCGGGCCGCCGCCGGCACCGCGCCGTCCCCTTCGGTGGCGAGCAGCTTGGAGAGCTCGCCCACGCTCCGGATGATGGTCCCGGCCTCTTCCTGGAGCGGCTTCTCCTCGTCGAGGACCACCTGCCCTTCGAGGGTCTTGCTGAACGTGATCTGGAACTTGCCGAGCAGGATTCGGTCTCCGTCCTTGAGTGGAGCCTCGACGACCGGCACGCCGTTGACCTGGGTCCCGTTCTTGGACTTCATGTCCGCGATGCGGACGCCGTCATCGTCGGCGACGATGCGGGCGTGGTTGCGGGAGATTCCGAAGTCCTTCAGCACGACCTGGCACTCGGGAGAGCGCCCGATCAGCACCTCCCCGCTGCTGAAAGAGTAGCTCTGGGGAGCATCGCCATCCTGAAATGTCAGCCGGTACATCGTCCCAACCTCGGCAGTGTTTGGTCCCTGGGAAGACCTAGTCTACTCCCTTTTGAGGCTGCGCAGCATCAGCTCGTCGACCGCTACCCGCGGCGGCTTGCCGCCGTACAGCACCTCCCGCATCTGGAAGGCGATCGGCATCTCGACGCCGTGAGACTCGGCCAGGTGGTGGGCGGCCCTGGTGGTCCTCACCCCCTCGGCGACGGTGTGGCCCGAGGTCGCCTCGGCGACGGTCTCGCCCCGAGCCAGGGCCTGCCCCACGGCGCGGTTGCGGGACAGCCCGCCGGTGCAGGTCAGCACCAGGTCTCCCAGCCCGGCGAGACCGGACAGGGTGTCCGGCCGCCCTCCCAGGGCGGCCCCCAGCCGCGACATCTCGGCGAGCCCGCGCGTGATCAGTGCCGCCACGGTATTGTGGCCGTAGCCCAAGCCGTCGATGATGCCGGCCGCAATCGCGATCACGTTCTTGAGGGCTCCGCCGAGCTCCACGCCGACCACGTCGTCGCTGGCATAGACCCTGAAGGTCCTCGTGGAGAACGCTTGCTGGAGGGTCTCGGCCAGCCCGGTCACCAGGGAAGCCGCCACCACGGCGGTCGGCTGCTCGCGGGCCACCTCGATCGCGAACGAGGGGCCCGACAACACGGCAAACGGGCGACCGGGAAGCTCCTCGGCCGCCACCTCGCTCATCCTCTTCTGGGTCTCGATCTCCAGCCCCTTGGTGGCCGAGACCACGGACGTCCCCTCCGCCAACATCGCGGCGAGGCGCCGATAGAGCTGGCGGCAGTGCTCGGACGGGACCGCCACGATCACCACCTGGGCGCCGGCGAGCGCCTCCTCCAGTTGGTCAGTAGCGCCCAGCAGCGGGGGGAGCTCGGCCCCGGGCAGGAAGATCGAGTTGCGGTGCGACCGGTCGATCTCGGCGGCCACCTCCGCCTCACGCGCCCAGATACGGACCTCGTGTCCGGCACGGACCAGGTGACTGGCCAGGGCGGTCCCCCACGATCCCGCCCCGATCACCGCGTGTCTCATGGTCGCCTCCCTCCCATGCGGCTCTCGGTGCCGTCGATCAGCCGTCGGATGTTGCTGCCGTGCTTCAGGATCACCAGTCCCGCCACCGCCAGCGCGGTCCCGGCGACGATCGGCCCGGCGTCGAGCCAGAGCAACGCCAGCGGAAGCGCCAGGGCCGCCAGGATCGAGGCCAGCGAGACCAGCCGGCTGACCGCGACCACGCCGGCGAAGACGACCACGGCCAGGAGCGTGGCGAGCGGAGCCAAAGGCAGGAACACGCCGGCCCCGGTGGCCACCCCCTTGCCGCCCCGGAAACGAAGCCAGACCGGGAACACGTGGCCGAGCACCGCGAAGGCTCCGGCGACGGCCGGAAGCCACGACGAGCCCGGGGTGAACAGCCGGGCCAGCTCGGCGGCCCCGGCACCCTTGGCCGCGTCCAGCAGGAAGGCCAAGGCACCGGCCGGTGCCCCAGCGCTACGCATCACGTTGGTGGCACCGACGTTCCCGCTGCCGACGCGACGGACGTCGGCCACGCCGAAGCTCCGAGCCACCAGATAGCTGAAGGGGATCGAACCCAGGAGGTAGGCACCCAGTAGCATCAGCGTGGGCAACAGGAGCTCGGAGCCGGGCACGGTCTCAACCTTCCCCCAGGCCGAGGTCGAAGGAGGCGATCGGGGTGTGGACCGCCCCCTCGGGGCGAAGCTGGCTGCGGTACAGGACCAGCCTCTCGAGCGGGGCGGACACCGGCTCGATCTCGCCCAGCTCGGGTCGCCGGGCGCCCGCACGGAATCGCCCGAGCGTCAGGTGGGGCCGGAAGGGCCGGCGCTCGGGTGCGAAACCCGCCTCCACCGCCGCCTCTTCGACGGCGCGCTGGAGGACGAGCACTGACTCGTCGAGCTCGATCCCCAGCCAGAGCACCCGGGGCTCTCCCCGGGGCGGGAACAGCCCGAGCCCGGCAAGACGACCGACCGTGGCAACACACTCGGCGGCGGCGCGCTCGAGGGCGGGGCGCATCCGCTCGAGGCGCTCGAGCCGAGCGTCCCCGAGGAACCGGAGCGTGAGGTGGAGCGCCTCGGGACGGGCGAAGCGGATATCGTGAAGACCTTCCCGCAGCGCCCGGCAGCGCTGCTCGACCGCAGCCAACGTCTCGGGCCGCAATGGGAGCGCCACGAAGGCGCGGACCCGCTCGTTCATGGCAGCTCGAGACCCAGAAGGTGGCGCCTCAGCAGCTCGAGGGCGAGCTGGCATGCCTGCCGTCTCACCTGCTCGCGGCCTCCCGGGAATCGGGCCCGCGAGACCTGGGTCCCGGCGCGGTCCGAGAGGCCGATGTACACGAGCCCCACCGGCTTGTCCTCGGTGCCGCCGGCCGGCCCGGCGATGCCGGTGATGCCGATCCCGAGGGAGGTCACCGCCCGACGCCTGGCCCCCTCGGCCATCGCCTCCGCCACCGGCTCCGAGACCGCCCCGACCGAGTCGAGCAGCCCGGGATCCACGTCGAGCTCCTCGATCTTGGAGCGGTTGCTGTAGCAGACGAATCCCCGCTCCAGGAACGCGCTGGCGCCGGGGACACGGGTCAGGCGCGCCGCCAGCCCGCCGCCGGTGCAGGATTCGGCGAGCGCCAGGGTGAGCGACCGCTCGATCAAGAGCTGAGACACCACCTCGTGCAGCTCGCGGCCGTCCTCGCTGAAGATGCGTCCCGGCAGCAGCTCTCGGATCGCGCCGGCCAGCTCCTCGATGCGACGCTCGGCGGTCCCCGGATCCGGGGCCTCGGCGGTCAGGTGAAGCTCCACCTGCCCGGGCGAGCCCAGGATGGTGGTGCGTGGGCTGGTCACTCGGGTGTAGAGAGGGGACACCAGCTGGTCGACCTCGCCTTCCGAGACGGAGGCCATCCGCAGCACGCGCGTCCTCGTCACCCCGGGGCCGGTCAGCTCGCGCAGCAGCGGCAGCACCTGCTCCTCGAACATCGGCTTCAGCTCTCGGGGCGGCCCCGGCAGCAGCACCAGCAAACGCCCGCCGTCCCGCAGATACTGGCCGGGCGCGGTTCCGTTCGGGTTCGGAAGGCGGGTGGCCCCTTCGATCAGGTCCGCCTGCTGCTCGTTGGCGACGGCCATCTTCCGCCCGAAGCGGGCAAAGCGGGCCTTCAGCTCCTCGAGGGCAGCGGCGTCACGCCGCAGTGGCCGGCCCACCGCGGCAGCCGCCGCCGACCGTGTCAGGTCGTCCGCCGTCGGCCCCAGGCCACCCGTCACCAGGACCAGGTCGGCCAGCGACCCGGCCTGGCGCAGCATCGACTCGAGCGGCTCCAGCTCGTCGCTCACCGTCGAGCGTTGCACCACCGGAATGCCGATCTCGGCCAGCCTCTCCGTGAGGTAGCTGCCGTGGGTCTCCAGCCGGCCCGGCCGAAGAAGCTCGCTGCCGACGGCCACGATCGCCGCTCTCATCCGAGCGGCCACACCAGAAGGACGAGACGAACCAGCAGGTTGGCGTAGAGCCCGGCGGCCAGATCATCGGCCATGATCCCGATCCCGCCGGGAAGACGCTCCAGATCCCGGGCCGGGAAGGGCTTGAGTATGTCCATCACCCTGAAGAGCAAGAAGGCGAGAGCCGCGGTGGCCGGGGTCATCGGCAGCAGCAGCAAGGAGACCCACATGCCGGCGATCTCGTCCACCACCACGATGCCGGGGTCCTTCTTCCCGACCCGCCTCGCCACGACGTCGGCGGCAGCCACGCCGACCACGGTCACTACTGCCGTGGCGGCGAGCTGGAGGCCCAGCCCAAGCCGGCTCAGCGGCCAGAAGAGCAGAAGGCCCAGCGCCGAGCCGGCGGTGCCGGGAGCGATCGGCGAGAAGCCGGAGCCGAGGCCGGTGGCCACGAGGGTCGACGAGATCTGCCACAAGCTCTTCGGGGAGGTTCGGCTCGACACCCGGCCATGATAGCCCGAGACCCCTGGCGGGTCCGGAGGAGGGCCGGGGTCAGTAGTGCACGACGCGGGTGCCCAGCAACCGATCGTGCGCCGCACGACGAGCCGGGTCGAGGAGGATCGGAACCAGCCCGACACCGACGAGCAGGACGCCGAGGGCGCCGACCAACGCTCGGGCCATGGCCCGCGTCATGCCAGGTGGGCGGCCGCGGCGATCCACGACCGTGATCCTGGCCACGATCTTCCCGATGCTCTGTCCCGTGGTGCCGGTGAAGCAGGCGGCGTAGGCCAACCCGAGGAAGGCCAGGTAGCCCAGGAGGAACGGCCAGGCCGAGAGCAGCTCGGACAACGAGACGCGCGCCGCGCGAGCGGCCAGGAACAGGACGGCCGCCCACAGCCCGGTGAGCAGGCCCAGGTCGATGAGGCCCGCGCGCAGGCGCTCGATCGCCCGGGCCGGTCGCTCCGGCTCCTGCTCGGGCTCCTCGGCTGGCGAGAGCTCGAAGGTCCACTCGTCCTCGGTCGGCTCATCGAGCCCCGTCTCGCTGGCGTCCGGGACCTCCTCGGCGCGGGCCGTGACCCCGTCGGGACGAGGCTCCTGGCTCCTCCCAGCTCGTAGCATCGGCTCCGGGTCCCCGGGGAGCACTGTGGATGCGCTCACCTCCGGCGGACCGTCGCGGGGCGGCTGCGGCTGAGGCCGAAGCGGAGCCACGGCTTCCGACGGGTTCGACCGCACAGCGGCAGACGGCCGCGGAGGCGGCGGCTCGGCCGGCCGGAGCGGGGATTGCTCGGGCTCGGCCGACGTGGCCTGCCGGTCGGGCTCCGGCTCGGGGAACAGCGGAAGGGTGGGCGCCGTCCCCCGCTGGCGGCGCCGCTGGGCGACCCGCTCTCGCACCTCGTCCTTCCAGGTCCGCTCCCGTCGCCGCCGGCCCGGGATCTCCCGGAGTGGCTCTCGCTCTGCCGGCCTCGCCGACGAGAGCGGGTCAGGCGCCAGCGCCCCCTCCACGGCCAGGCCGGGCAAGGACCCACACGCGGGGCACGGCGCCTCGCGGCTGGTGACCGGCGCGCAACAATCCGGGCACTTCATCATTCCCCGAACCCGCGGGCCAGAAGCGCCCGCTCGGCTTCGCCGCGGAGCTGCCGTGCGAAGGGATAGGCCGGCTCCTCGGGCTGGACGCTGTCGAGGACCTCGAGCGCGCCCGTCAGGTCGCCGCTCTCGAGGAGCTGGCGGGCCTCGGCCAACGCCTGCCCCCCTGAGGTGGTCGGCGGCATCGAGAGCGGAGCGAACGGTGCCAGGGCGACGGGTTCGGGCCGCTCCACCAGCGACCCCATGAGACCCTCCCAGCTGACGGCGAGGCCGGTGCCGAGAAGGCTCAGAATCAGCGCCCAGGAGACTACCAGCAGGCCCCGCGTCCCGCCGCTCCCGCGACGGAACGAATCGGTCGGGCTCGGGAGCTCCGCGGAGGTGGCGGTGCGGGGCGACCGCACCCGGCCCCAGCGAGAGTCGAGGCGATCCAAGAGCGGCAGGAGTTGCTCGGTGGGAGCCCCGGAAGCCAGCGCCTGGTCCGCAAGCCGGCGAGCCCGGCCGGTGTCCCCAGTGGCGAGAGCTTGCTCCGCCTCGGCCAGCCGGGCCTGGGCCAGCCGAGCCCCCTCGTCGGCGGCGGTCCGGGCATCGACCAGGCCTTCGCGGGCCTCCGGGTCGGCGGGGTCGCGGAAGACCGCTCGCTCGAACACCTCGAGCGCTTCGGCGTCGCGCCCTCCCGCGATGAGGGCTCTTCCCTCGGCGACCAGATCACGACTCCGCAGGGGTTCGCTCAAGCGTTCTCAGGCCTCGGTATTCGGCCGCCATTATGGGGGACCAACACCCGCATTTTCAAGGAGAAAGTGGGAGCCTGGGGGCCGGCTCAAGGAGGCGCCCCACGGTCGTCGCGCCGCTGCGGGAGCAGGCCGAAAGCCTTCATCTTGCGGTAGAGGTTCGACCGCTCGACCCTCAGGGCCTCCGCAGTGCGGCTCATGTTCCTCCCCAACCTCTCGTAGGTGGCACGGATGTAGCGCTTCTCGAACTCCTCGCGGGCGGCGGCGAGCGACTCGAGCCCCGAGCTGGCGTCGGGCCCTGCCTCGGCGGGTGGCGAGGCCGGCTTCGAGGAACGGGACAGGTGGCTCACGTCGATCGAATCGCCCGGAGTCATGATCACCAGCCGCTCGATGGTGTTGCGAAGCTCGCGCACGTTACCCGGCCAGGGCAATCCCGTCAGCGCGTCCATCACCGCTGGCTCCAAGCGCTTGGGTCGCTTGCCATACTCGGCAGAGACCTCGGTGGCGAAGTGACGGGCCAAAAGCGGGATGTCGTGGCGCCGCTCGCGCAGCGGCGGGACCTCGAAGGGGATCACGTTGAGCCGGAAGAAGAGGTCCTCTCGGAAGCGGCCGGCGCGAATCTCCTCCTCGAGCCGCTTGTTGGTGGCCGCGATCACCCGCACGTCGACCGAGATGGTACCGGCGCCGCCCACCGGCTCGAACCGCTGCTCCTGGAGCACCCGCAGCACCTTGGCCTGCGTGCGCAGCGACATGTCCGCCACCTCGTCCAGGAAGAGGGTGCCTCCATCAGCCAGCTCGAGCTTCCCTTTCTTGTTGACGGTGGCACCGGTGAAGGCGCCCTTGACGTGCCCGAACATCTCGCTCTCGATCAGCTCCTCGGGGATCGCGGCGCAGTTGACCTCCACGAAGGGACCTTGCGCGCGCCGGCTCTGCAGGTGCACCTGCCGCGCTACCAGCTCCTTGCCGGTCCCGTTCTCGCCGTAGATCAGCACCCGCCCGTTGCTCGGGGCCGCCTGGCGGATCTGGGCGCGCAGGGTCTGGATCGCCGGGCTCTCCCCGACCATCACCCAGCGCTGCTCGACCTGCCGCTTGAGGGCCCGGTTCTCCATCTCCAGCCGTCGCTGTCGCAGCGCGTTCCGCACCACCAGCAGCGTCTTGTCCAGCGACAGAGGCTTCTCCACGAAGTCGAGGGCACCCATCCTCACCGCCCGCACCGCCGTCTCGATGGTGCTGTGCCCGGAGACCACGACCACCGGCAGGTCCGGGTCGACCGCCCGAACCCGTGCCAGGGTCTCGATGCCGTCGATGCCCGGAAGCCAGACGTCGAGCAGGAGCAGGTCGAACCGCCGGCTCTCGAGCGCCTGCAGGCAGGCCTCTCCGCTGTCGACCGCGTCGACCCGGTAGCCCTCGTCGGAGAGGATCCCGGAGAGCGAGGCCCGCACCCCGCTCTCGTCGTCCACCACCAGGATCGCTTCGCTCATCGGCCCTCCGGCTGCTTGGCGGGCTCACCCTCGGGCATGCCGCTCCCGCTGTCTTGGGCGCTCACGCCGGCACCTCGATGATGAAGCGGGTGCCACGCGGCAAAGCGTCCTCCACCCGGATCGTACCGTTGTGCTCCTGCACGATGCGGCTGACGATGGAAAGCCCGAGCCCGCTACCGCGCCGTTTGGTGGAGAAGTGGGGGACGAAAAGCCGGTCCCGGTCGGCGGCGGCGATGCCGACGCCGTCGTCGCTCACCACCAGGCGGAGGCATCCCTGGGCCCGGTCGAGCTCCGCGGCCACCTCCACCCGGCCCTTGCGGTCGGTGGCATCGATGGCGTTGTCGATGAGGTTCAGAAGCGCCCGCTTGATCTGCGCCGCGTCGAGCCGAACCAGCGGGAGATCGGCCGCCAGTCGCTTGGTGAGCTGCACGTCGGGAAACAGGCCCTCGTAGAGGGAGAGCGCCTGGTCGACGATGTCCGAGGGGGAGCTGGGCACCAGGTGGGCGGCGGGCCAGCGAGCGAACTGGGAGAACTCGTCGACCAGGTTGCGCAGCGCCTCCACCTCGTCGACGATGGCGGTAGTACAGGTGGTGACGATGCTCTCGAGGTCGGGGGCCGACTTGACGTAGGCCCTCCTTATCCGCTGCGCCGAGAGCTGAATCGGCGTCAGCGGGTTCTTGATCTCGTGGGCGAGCTTGCGGGCCACCTCCCCCCAGGCCGCGATCTTCTGCGCCCGCATCAGCGGGGTCAGATCGTCCAACACCACCACCGCGCCGGGTGCTGCGCCGGGAGGGCCGGGCAGCGGCACCACGGTGACCGCCAGCCGCCTCTCACGCCCTCCCCAGGGCACCATGATCTCCCGCTCCTGGCGCCGGCCCCTGCCGGAAAGCAGGCGCTGCACCAGCACCTGGATCTCCTCCAGCCCGGGACCGCGCAGTGACTCCTCGAGCAGTCGCCCGACGGCGCTGGCATCGATGTCGAGCAGACGGCAGGCGGCGGCGTTCACCACGGTCGTGGTGCCCTCGGCATCCACCACCACCACGCCGGTGCCGACCGTCTCCAGCACCGTCTCCATCAGCAGCCGGCGCTCCTCCAGCTCGCGGTTCTTGCGGAAGAGGCCGTCACGGCTGTGCCGCACCTCCTCCTCGCTGCGGGCCAGGCGCTCGGACATCCGGTTGAAGGAGGCGATCAGGGCCGAGAACTCGTCGTCGCCGGTGGGGAAGTCGACGCGGACGCCCCGCTCGCCGGAGGCGATGCGCTCGGTCGCCTCGGCGACCAAACGCAGCGGCGTGGTGATGCGACGGGAGAGGTAAAGCGCCAGCCAGACGGCGCCGAACAGGATCAGCAACGCCGGGAAGAGGTACAACGAGAGGTAGACGGCTTTGATGGGCTCCCGGGACGCCTGGACGCGCCGGAACTTCAGGTACCGATCCTGTACCTCACGGGCTTCGGCCACCACCCCCGGGGTCAGGAACCGCGAGAGGACCACCGAGCCGAGCACCCGACCCGAGCGGCTCGACACCGGCACCGCCACCCGGACCAGCTCCCCGGCACCGTACGGTACCGTGGCTTCCGCCTCCCGTCCCGCGAGCGCAGCCCGGGCCAGCGACAGGACCGGCTCGGGATCGTGAGGGGCGGGCGGGAGTCGCGGGTCCATCACCGCCACCAGCTCGCCGCTCGGGACGAAGACGTTGACGATGTCCGCCCGCAGCTCGCGCGCTCGCGTCTCGATGGCCCGCCTCAGCCGCGGCTGCCGCTCCACCTCCAAGAGGCCCGCCGTCTCCAGCTCCCGCGCCAGCACCCGGGCCTCGGCCCGACAACGCTCGGCGACCGCCTCGCGCATCGCCGTCCCGAGCGCCTGTGAGGACGACAGGATCCTCTCGACGTCCACGCTGAACCAGCGATCGACGGTGTGCTGGATCACGTCGCTGCCCACCACGATCAGAAGGACGGCGGGGCCGCCCGCCATCAGCACGAAGACGAGAAGGAGCCGGAGCCGGAGCCTCACGCCGGCTGCGCCCCGTCGGCGCTCCATCAGCACCCGCACGATGTTGCGACCGAGCACGAAGCAGAGGACGAGCAGCAGCGTGAGGTTCAGGACCGTCAGCCCGTAGAGCAGCACGGAGGCCAGGAAATCCGGGGAGAAGTCGCGGCTCTTCCGCAGCAGCGCCTCGACGGCGAGGAATACCGTCAAGGCGATGGCGGTGACGGCCAGCACCAGGGGGGCGTTGTTTCGGAAAGGGGTTCGGCGTGCCATCAAGGGCTATCGGAGCGACCTTCGGGGCGCCGCGGCATCGGGTCGCGCGGCTCCAGGCTCATTGTAGCGTGCTCGAGGTGCCGCCGGCCGAGGCCACGTTGACCGCTCTCGCCCGGCCATGGTAAGACCGGTTCCAACGATTGCCGATGATGCGAGCACCGGCCGAGACGTTCTGCGGGGTTGCCCTGGGGCTGGCCGTCACCGCGGCTGCGGGCGGCATGCCCGAGCCGGCTCCGACGACGACGATCGTGGCGGTGGTCCTCGATACCTCGGGCAGCCTGTCCTCGAGCGACCTGGCGCTGGCTCGCCACCTCGCGACGGGCCTGCTGAGCCATCTCCCTGAGGGGGGGAAGATGGCCCTGTTCACCTTCGACGACCAGTCCCGCAACATCCTGCCGCCAACGTCCGAGGCCAACCGCGTCGAAGCCGCCCTCGACGGCGTCTCGCGATCGGGGAGCTACACCGCGCTCTACGACGCCCTCTACGACTCGACCCGACACCTGAGCGCCGTCCCCGCACGCCGGCGAGCGGTGGTGATCCTGACCGATGGCCGGGACGAGAACTCCGCCCTCAAGCTCGAGGACGGCCTGGCCGTGGCGCGCACTCGAGGGATCCCCGTGTTCACGATCGGGGTCGGCCGGCGGATCCACGAACGCACGCTGCGCCGTATCGCCAAGCTCACCTCGGGCCGCTACGTCTCCGGTCAGGAAGCCGACGCGGCGACGATCGCGGGGTGGATCCAGGAGCTGCCCGAGGCGGAGCCGGCTCCCACCGCGGAGGCGGCACCCCCCACCTCCCCCGCGCCGGCGCCGGCGCCAGCCGAGTCCGGAAGGGGCATCGGGCTCCTGGGGCTGCTCTGGTGGATGCTCGGCAGCGCCCTGCTCCTGGCTTCGGTGGCCCTCTTCCTCCGGGCGCGACGACCGCCCCAACCTCCCCGGGCCGCGCCTCTCGCGGCGAGTGAGATCGAAGCGGGCGCCACGGTGGTGGCCAGGGTGAGCGATGCCTCGCCGGTCGACCGGACCGTGGTGTTGTCGGGGAACCCGACGCTCGTCATCCGGAGCGGCGCCCGCTCCGGCGAGACCGTCCGCCTCGGGCTGGGCACCGCCACCTCGCTCGGCAGGGGGCCCGCCAACGACGTCGTGGTGCCCGACGAGTCGGTGTCCGGCCAGCACTGCAGGATCCGCCCGGAGGCGGGGCGTTTCACACTCCACGACCTGGAGAGCACCAACGGGACGTTCGTGAACGGCCGGCGGGTGGGGCGCCACGTGCTCGCCGAGGGCGACGTGATTTGCATCGGCGAGACCTCTCTCGAGTTCCAGATGCTGCGACAGTAGCCGCGCTCAGGCCGGGCCTTCCAGCAGGCCCTTGAGCGTGGAGAGGAACTGGTCGACGTCCTTGAAGTCTCGATAGACCGACGCGAAGCGAACGAATGCGACCTTGTCCAGCTCCCGGAGGCGCTCCATCAAGTACTCGCCGATCTGGACGCTCGGCACCTCTCGGTCCGGGCTCTCGTGGACCATCACCTCGACTCGATCGGCAATCGTCTCGAGAGTCCTCACCGAGATGTCTCTCTTCTCGCACGCCTTGAGCAGGCCGGCCACCACCTTCTCCCGGTCGAAACGCTCGCGGCGGCCGTCCTTCTTGATCACCAGGTGGGGGATCTGGTCGATCCGCTCGTAGGAGGTGAAGCGTCGAGAGCAGCTCAGGCACTCGCGGCGGCGGCGGATGACTTCGCCTTCCTTGCTCTCGCGCGAGTCGACCACGCGATCCTCGGTATGACCGCAGAATGGGCACTTCATGGCACTTGGCTCGGATGATCCTGGTCGTCGGCCTTGGAGCGTCCCTCCGCCCCTTCGTCCGTCATCTCTGCCACCTTTCCGAGGGTGAGCCCCTCGCGGCCCAAGTAGAACAGTCCCAGCACCAGAACCGGCAGCGTGTTGAGAGCGTGAAGGGCGATCCCGGAGGCCGCCGCCAACCCCTTCTCCAGGCCGAAGGCCTGGGTCACCGCGATCAGGTAGGACTCGTGGAACCCGCCCACGAAGCCGGGCGTCGGAACCGCCACCCCCACCGTCAGGAAGCCCATGATCAGGAAGCTGGCTCGATACGGCAGGCCGTGTCCGAAGGCCTCGCCGTTGAAGTAGATCCCCGCCCCGATCGAAAGCCACAGCGCGAACGACTGGAGCACGATCACCAGCAGGTGGGAGGCGGGCGCCCGTAACACCGAGAGCCCGTCGCCGAAGGAGCGCAGCGCCTGACTGAGCGGCTGGGCGAGGCGAGCCGGGGCGAAACGAAGCCAGCGATCCACGACTCTCATCGCCCGGTCGGCGTGGACGTGGAAGGCCAGCAACACCAGCAGCACCAGCAGCGACCCGAGGGCGGCCAGACCACCAGCGACCCGAAGCATCCCCAGCAAGGGGCCGCGACGCTGCTCGACCGGCATCGGCAGGACGTAGAGATAGAGGCCGAAGAGACCCACCACGGCGAGCAGATCGGCCAGACGCTCGAGGATGATCGAGGCGAACGCGGCCGACACCCGGACCCGGTGATGGCGGCCGATCAGGTAGGGGCGAACCACCTCCCCGGCCCGGGGCACCAGGAGGCCCGACATGAAGCCGACGAAGGTGACGGAGAAGAGCCGGCCGAAAGGGACGCGCACCAACGGGGCCAGCAGGTAGCCCCAGCGCCAGGCGCGCAGCGCATAGGCGACCATCGTCGCGGCCAGGACCCCGAGCAGGTACGAAGGACGGGCGGTCCTGAAGGCATCGAGAAGCTCGTCCCAGGCCACGCCCCGCAGGAACAGGAACAGCAGCGGGACCGCCAGCAGGCCGCCGAGAAGGAGCCGTGCTCGAACCCTCACCGGGGCTGGCTCCTCCCGTGCAAAGCCTTCTTGGTCATATACTTGATGACGCTTGGCGACTCTACTACAAGCCTCCGCGAGGCGTCAATTCGTAAGCGGCAGGGCGTCCGGCCCGTCTTTGACCACGGGTGTTTTCTGAACCCCAGGCCAAAGCGGCTCGTTCCTCCAATCGAACGGACGGCGTGCCCCGGGGAAGAGACCCACCCAGTGAGTGACGGCGACGCCGATCTCGTCAGCCGCTGCCAGCGGGACGACGAGTCCGCCTGGCGGGAGCTGGTCTCGAGGCACACGCGGCGCGTCTTCAACGTGGTCTACCCTTTCACGGGTCGGGTCGACGAGGCCGAAGACCTGACCCAGGAGGTCTTCGTCAAGGTGTACCAGGGCCTTCATCGGTTCCACGCCACCGAGGGAACCTTCAAGAGCTGGGTGTCTGCGATCGCCCGGAATCATGCCATCGACCACTACCGTCGAAGGCGGGAGGAGCGCCGGCGCACCATCGAGGACGAGGACGCGATCGACCGTCTGGCCTCTACCTCCGAAGGACCGCTCGGCCGGCTGGAGGCCAACGAGCGGGTGGACCTGGTGCGCAGCGGCTTGCGCGCGCTGCCGGCACAGCTCCGTGAGCCCCTGATCCTCTTCGATCTCCAGGGGCTGCCCTACGCCGAGGTGGCTCGCGCGCTGGCCTTGCCGCTCGGAACCGTGAAGAGCCGCATCAATCGAGGTCGGCTGGAGCTGGCCAAGCGGCTGGTTCGACGACACCAGGGGGCTCGAAAGTGACGACGACCATCGGCTGCGCGCGTACCGAGGAGCTGCTCTCGGACCATCTCGAGCGGTCGCTTCACGCACCGCTGGCGGCCGAGGTGAAGGCCCACCTCGAGGCGTGCCCGCGTTGCGCGGAGCTGCGGGACGCCCTGGCCGAGGTGGTTGGGGTGCTTCGTCACCTGCCGGCGGCGGAGCCCCCGGTGGGGCTGGCCGACCGAGCCGCTGCGGCGGCACGCAGCCTCCGGGCCAGGGGGGTGGCACCGGCTCGGCTCCCCTGGCCGGCGCGGCTTCAGCCGCTCCCGATCGCCGCGGCGCTGGCGGTCGCCGTGGGTGCCGGGATCCTGCTGGCGACCCCGAAGGTCGAGGCGCTCCGCCCCGGCGAGCGCCTGGAGGCTCGCGCCGAGGGGGCGCGGGCGTTCCTGGTCGAGCACAAGGAACGATTGGTCGGGGACCTCGAGCGTTTCGGCGTCCTGCTCGAGACGGCCGTCGAGATGCGGCTGGAGGACGTCCAGGAGCGGGTCGATGACTACCGCCGGTGGCTGGGTCGGAGCCAGCCCGAGCCCCAGCGCGGCGACTCTGCCCAGCGCCCGCCGGTTCGCTCGGCGTGGCTCAGCTTTCCGAACCGTTGGCCGGGCGCTTCCGTAGGATGGAAAGAGCGGACGGTGGCCGGCGGCCAGGGGCCGAACGGGGCTGCCGCTTCGAGGAGCGTGTCATGAACAGCACAGCCGATGAGCACACCGCACAGGCGACGCCGGTAGCCGGCTCGGCCCCGGTGTCCCCCGGGGCCCCCACCCTCCCACCAGGGCCGACGTACTACCGCCCCCCCAAGTCCCCAGGTCTTGCGACGCTTCTCTCGATCCTGCTCCCCGGGGTGGGACAGATCTACAACGGGCAGACGGCGAAGGCCTTCGTCTTCCTGTTCGGCTGGGTGGGCAGCATCTACGGCGCCGCCCAGATCGACCCGATGCCGTTCGCCTTCCTGATCCCGTTCGTCTACCTCTACAACCTCATCGACGCCTGGCGCGGGGCCACCCTGATCAACCTTCGAGCGGCCGGTGGGCAGCCGCCCGACCAGGACGACGCGGAGTCTCCGGCCTGGGGGGCCAGCCTAGTGGGCCTGGGCCTGGTGCTGCTCCTCAACAACCTGGGGTGGCTGCGCCTCTCGGCCCTGCGCGACTACTGGCCGGCCCTGCTGATCGTGGTCGGCGGCCTGTTCGTCTATCGCTCCCTGAACCAGCAGAAAGAGAAGGAAGAGGCTGCGAGCCGTGACGATCAGCCGGCTGAGACCCGATAGCCTGGCGCTCGGCATCTCGCTGATCGCCCTCGGCTCGATCTGCACGCTGGGCAATCTCGGGCACCTCGACGCCTTCGAGACGCTGCGCACATGGTGGCCGGCCAGCCTGATCCTCTGGGGTGCCCTCGAGCTTCTCGAGTGGCGGCTCGGCCGCGCCGCCAAGGCGCCCCCTTCGGGCCGGCCCGGCCGGTGAGGCCCCCGGCGAGCGCGGGAGGGTCACGGTGAAAGCGCGCAAGATCGCCCTGTTGCTCCTCTTTCTCGGCTTCGGCGCCACCCTCGAGGTGGCCCACGGCGTGCGCGACCGGCTGGCGCTGGGCCCGGAAGGGTGCCGGGTGCTGGGCGGCCGGTTCTACGGCCCCTCGTACACCTTCGAGGCCGAGGAGCGGCAGGCGCTGCTGGCTCCGCTCGAGCTGCGGATCGACAACGCGTTCGGGGAGGTGCTGGTCCGCCGGGGCCCCACCGGGGAGCTCACCGCCCGGCTACGGAAGGTGGTTCACCTCCCCGACCAGGAGTCGGCTCACCGATTCGCCGACCGGGTCGAGCTCCAGGTGGTGCGACGCGGGGACGGGGTGCGGATCTCGACCAACCGGGAGACGCTGACCCGTAGCGAGGACGTAGGTCTGGAGACCCACCTCGAGCTGCAGGTCCCAGAGGGCTCGAAGGTGAGCGTGTACAGCGAGCACGGCCGGGTGGAGGTCGCCGACGTGGCCCAGGCCACGGTGCACGCGTCTTTCGAGCCGGTCGAGGTGCGGGGGATCTCGGGCCGGGTGGAGCTCGAAACCCGACACGCCCCGGTGCGCGTCGCCGAGGTGGAAGGACCGCTCGCCCTCGACTCGCGCCATGGCGACGTCGAGGTCACGGACCTGGCGCAGCGCGCGACCCTGAAGGTCCGACGTGGGACGGCAACGCTGGCCCGACTGGGCCAGAGCGTGGTCCAAATCGACTACGGCGAGCTGCAGGCGGAGGGCATCCGCGGCGATCTCGAGGTGATCGCCGAGCATGCCGGTGTGGTGGCCCGTGACGTCGCCGGATCGGCGCGCGTCACCACCAGCTACCGCGCGGTCGAGCTTCACGACGTGGCCGGCGATGCCGCCGCCAAGACCAGCCATGGCGGCGTGTCCCTCGCCAACGTCGGCGGCAGTGCCCAAGTCGAGACATCGTTCGACGATGTGGTGCTGGACGGCATCCAGGGCCCCGTCGACGTGGTCGTCTCGCACGGCGGCATGACCGGCTCGCGCCTGGCCGCAGGCGGCCGAGTGAGCGCGTCGGGAGACGACGTGTCGCTGGCGGGATTCGCCGGGACGGTCTCGGTGAAGGCGGAGCGCGGCCAGGTTCGCCTCGAGCCGGGCGGACCGGTGGTGGCGCCGATCGAGGTCGTCGCCGACGGCGCCATTTGGCTCGCCGTGCCTCCCGACAGCCACTTCGACCTCGAGGCCGTCGCCACCCGGGACACGGTCGAGGCAGAGATCGAGGGCCTCGAGATCCTCGAGGCGAAGGCGCACGTCCTCGAAGGACGGGTCGGCGGAGGCGGCGTGCGGGTTCTTCTTCGGAGCGCTCGCGGCCACATCGACATCACGGCGGCAACGCCCACATCACCCGAGGCCCGTCCCTAGCCGGCCTTCGATCTCGCCCCTCGGGTCGCCTCGCGCGGGGAGACTCCGCTCGTGCTCGACGAGAACGCCCTTGCCCCACGCCCACGGTTCCGGTAGACTCGCTCTTCTTCCTCCACTGATGGCGAATCGGACCTTGGCAGATCGAGCCCAGAGTTTCCCAGGAGTCAAAGACCGTGGCCGAGCTTCCCGAGCCGCTGCTCCAGACGTCGTTCCCTGACATCGAGGCCCCGCGTCGGGGCAAGGTCCGGGACGTTTACGACTTGGGCGACCGGTTGCTGATCGTCGCCACCGATCGGCTCAGCGCGTACGACGTGGTGCTGCCCACCGGCATCCCCGACAAGGGTCGCATCCTCACCCAGCTTTCTCTGTTCTGGTTCCGCCGGCTGGAAGAGGTGGTTCGCCACCACGTGCTGACCAGCGACGTGTCGGACTACCCGGCGGAGCTGCAGCCGCACCGCGAGCAGCTCGAGGGTCGCTCGATGCTGGTCCAGAAGGCCGAAGCGCTGCCGGTAGAATGCGTGGTGCGCGGGTACCTGAGCGGGTCCGGGTTCAAGGACTACACCGCCACCAGCGCCGTGTGCGGCATCCCCCTCCCGCCCGGGCTGCGCGAGTCGGAGCGTCTGGAACGACCGGTCTTCACCCCGGCGACCAAGGCGGAGACGGGCCACGACGAGAACATCGCGTTCGAGCGGATGGCGGCCCTGGTGGGTCCGGAGCGGGCGGCTCGCTTGCGCGAGCTGAGCCTCGCCCTCTATGAGCTGGCCAGCGCCCATCTCGAGTCCCGAGGCATCATCCTGGCAGACACCAAGTTCGAGTTCGGTGTCCGTGACGGGGTGCTCGTGTGGATCGACGAGGCTTTGACCCCCGACTCCTCCCGATTCTGGCCGCGCGACGGCTACGCCCCGGGGCGAGGCCAGCCCAGCTTCGACAAGCAGTACGTGCGCGACCATCTCATGCAAACCGGCTGGGACAAGCGGCCGCCGGCCCCGTCCCTCCCCCCGGAGGTGGTGGCTCGCACCCGGGAGAAGTATCTCGAGGCATTCCACCACATCACAGGGCAGGAGCTGGCGTGACCTGCCTCACCGCGCCCGGCGGGCCTACAGGGGTATCTTCGCGGCCGTCGCGGGGGCCTCGGGTCGTCCAGCCTCGGCCGGCCGTTTCTTGTGGGGTGATCCGGTGAAGCAGCAGTTGGAGTCGTTGGTCTGCGAGATGATCGAGAAGGGGATCCTCTTCCCGGACGCCCGGCGGGAGTTCGAGAAGCGATTCATCGCCCGGGTCCTGCAACGCCACCGCGGGAACCTCAGCCGCGCCGCCAGAGACCTTCGGATCCACCGCAACACCCTGGGAAAGAAGATCGAGGAGTACCAGCTCGACTCCAAGGATCGTCAGCCGGTCTCCGGCGTCCAGGACCGGGCCGGACACTAGTCAGAGCCCCGCCGGCGGGCCCCATCGCCCCCCAGCACTCCCCTTGACAGAGTGCCAGGCCTGATCTACGATCGGCACTCGCTCGGCGGGAGTGCCAGTCGTCGTCCCGGCCCGGCTGCATCGTTGGAGGCGGACGCCGGGCTCGTCGGAGCGCCCGGTCGCAGCGCCTCCTGCGGAGGCCGGGTTCGCGCTCCCGCAGCAGTAGACTCGAAAGGAGACCACGAGACTATGAAGGTTCGTCCGCTTCACGACCGTCTGCTGGTTCGGCGGGTGGAAGAGAAGGAGGCGGTCAAGGGTGGGATCATCATCCCGGACACCGCCAAGGAGAAGCCCCAAGAGGGCGAGGTGCTGGCAGTGGGTCCCGGCAAGGTCCTCGACAACGGCACCAAGCTTTCGGTGGACCTCAAGGTCGGCGACAAGATCCTGTTCGGGAAGTACTCGGGCAGCGACATCAAGATCGACGGCGAGGAGGTCCTCATCCTGCGCGAGGACGAGGTACTGGCCGTCATCAGCTGAGGCTCGCGCCAGGACACCCTTACGTTTTCACCGAGCGGCGACGAGGCGCCGCCCAGCAACGCCGCCCAGTGAGACGGCGACCAAGGAGACTTTTCGGATATGGCGAAGCAGATCACATACGGCGACGAGTCCCGCCAGGCGATCCTGCGCGGCGTCAACCGGCTGGCTGACGCGGTCAAGGTGACGCTCGGACCGAAGGGACGCAACGTCGTCCTGGACAAGAAGTTCGGCTCGCCGGTCATCACCAAGGACGGGGTGACGGTGGCCAAGGAGATCGAGCTCAAGGAGCCCCTGGAGAACATGGGCGCCCAGATGGTCCGCGAGGTGGCTTCGAAGACCAGCGACGTGGCCGGGGACGGCACCACCACCGCCACCGTCCTGGCCCAGTCGGTCTACCGCGAGGGGATCAAGAACGTCACCGCCGGCGCCAACCCCATGGAGCTCAAGCGGGGGATCGAGAAGGCGGTCGCGGCGGTGGTGGAGGAGCTCAAGAGGCTCTCCAAGCCGGTCAAGGGCAAGATGATCGCCCAGGTGGGCACGGTCTCGGCGAACAACGACCAGGGGATCGGCCAGATCATCGCCGAGGCGATGGAGAAGGTGGGCAAGGACGGCGTGATCACCGTGGAGGAGGCCAAGACCCTCGAGACCTCCCTGGAGGTGGTGGAGGGGATGCAGTTCGATCGCGGCTACCTCTCCCCCTACTTCGTGACCGACGCCGAACGGATGGAGGCGGTCCTGGAGAACGCCTTGATCCTGATCCACGAGAAGAAGATCTCCAGCATGAAGGATCTGCTGCCGATCCTGGAGCAGGTGGCCAAGCTCGGCAAGCCGCTGGTGATCGTGGCCGAGGACGTCGACGGCGAGGCGCTGGCCACGCTGGTGGTCAACAAGCTTCGCGGCACGTTGCAGGTGGCCGCAGTCAAGGCCCCCGGCTACGGCGACCGGCGCAAGGCGATGCTCGAGGACATCGCGGTGCTGACCGGTGGCCGCGCCATCACCGAGGACCTCGGGATCAAGCTCGAGAACCTCAAGATGGACGACCTGGGCCAGGCCAAGAAGGTGACCATCGACAAGGACAACACCACCATCGTCGAGGGCGCCGGGTCGGCCAAGGCGATCGAGGGCCGGGTCAAGCAGATCCGCACCCAGATCGAGGAGACCACCTCCGACTACGACCGCGAGAAGCTGCAGGAGCGCCTGGCCAAGCTGGTCGGTGGCGTGGCCGTGATCAAGGTCGGGGCCGCCACCGAGACCGAGATGAAGGAGAAGAAGGCCCGGGTCGAGGATGCCATGCACGCCACCAAGGCCGCGGTCGAGGAGGGCATCGTGCCGGGCGGCGGCGTGGCCCTGCTGCGCTGCATCTCCGCCGTGGAGAAGGTCAAGGCCGAGGGCGACACCCGGGTCGGCGTCGACATCATCCGCCGCGCGCTGGAGGAGCCACTCCGCCAGATCGCGTCGAACGCCGGGTTCGAGGGGGCGGTGGTGGTCGCCAAGGTCCGAGAGGGCAAGGGGGGTGACGAAGGTTTCAACGCCCAGAACGACACCTACGAGAACCTGGTCGAGGCGGGCGTGATCGACCCCACCAAGGTGGTTCGGTCCGCCCTGCAGAACGCCAGCTCGATCGCCTCGCTGCTGCTCACCACCGAAGCCCTCGTCTCCGAGATCCCCGAGGACAAGGAGGAGAAGGGCCACGGCGGCGGGATGCCTCCGGGCGGCATGTACTGACGCTCACGCCGCAAACGGCAGTGACCTGGGGGGGCGCGCCCGCGCCCCCCTTCTTGCGTTCGGCGAGCTCAGGTCGCCTGACGGGGCTGGGGCCAGCGACCGGCCGACGGGTGCCGGGCGATCGAGGCGCGCTCAGGGCAGCTTGAACTGCACGTTGACCGAGATCCACACCTTGACGGGCACTCCGTCCTTGGTAGCCGGCCGGTAGCGACGCTCCTTGACGTGCTGTATCGCCGCGTGGGAGAGATCGGACTTCCGCTCCACGTCGCGGACCACCTTGACCTCGGCCACCCGACCCTTCTCGTCGATCAACGCGTTCAGCTCGATGGTCCCCTCCACCTTCTGCCTGAGGGCGATCGGGGGATAGGTCAGGCGCGGTGTGTGTATCGGCACCGGCGCCACGACGCCCGGGTCGGAGGCGCTGACCAGGGAGCCGGGCTGCACCGGCGGGGCGGTGGTCGGCGGCGGCGTGGGCGCCGGGGTGGGCGGGGGCGTCGCCCGGGCCATCTCGGCCTCGCGGGCCGCCCTCTCCTCCTCGGCCTTCTGGCGCTCCGCTGCCAGCCGCGCCTCCTCTTCGGCCTTGGCCCGCTCCGCCGCCAGCCGCGCCTCCTCGGCCCGCTTCTCTTCCTCCAGCCGCTTGCGCTCGGCGGCTACCTTTCGGGCCTGCTCCTCCTGGGCCTTCTGACGCGCCGTCTCCCGGGCCTTGGCCAGCGCGTCGGGATCGACCGACTTCCCGCTGGCCTTGGCCTTGGCCTCGACCTCGCGGGTCGCCTCGTCTGCGGCCTGTTGCTCGGCCTCGGTCCTCTCGGCCTCGAGGGCGGCCAGGCGGGCCTCCAGCTCCTTCACCCGCTCCATGGCTGCGATACCCGCCGGCGAGAGCGTGGTCGGCGGCGGAGCTGCCGGACCCGAGAGCCGTGCCTTGAGAGCTGCGGGACCGCCCAGGAGGAAGACCGCCGCCACCCCGCCGGCCACCAGCAAGAGCGAGAGGCCGATCCAGAGCGGGGCCCGGCTGGCCTTCGGTACCGGGGGCGGCGTGGGGACCGGCGACGCGGGGTACGGCTCCACGGGATGCGCCTCGACGTCTTCCGGTGGCTCGAGGGGCGAAGCCATCGGCACGGGTGTGGGGGTCGACACCGTGGGGTATGGCGCCATGAGCGGCGCCGCGGCGCCGGCGGCCTCGGCCCAGGGGGCGGGTGCCTCCGGCGCGGGAGTCGGCGCCGGTGGCTCCACGGGGGGTGGGACCACCTCAGCGGTCAGGTACTCCCGGTAGCTGGCCTCCCGCTCCTGCTTGACCAGCTTCGCCTCGCGCTCGATGTCCTCCCGGAATAGCGAGTGCATGAAGAAGGCGAGGTTGAATGTGGTTGGCGTGAAGTCGCCGGAGAAGAGGAGAACGTCGAGGGCCTTCCGAAGCTGGCCGATCTCGGCATAGCGACCGCTCGGGTCGATGGCCAGGGATCGTCTGAGGATCTCCTCGATCGGCGCCGGAATCGCCTCGTCCTCGCCCTGTGGGTTGCGGATCCTGGCGTGAGAGAGCCTCTCGCCGACGTCCTCGCCGCCTTTCTCGAACAGAGGCGCGCCGGTCAGCGCCTCGTACAGCAACTCGCCCACCGCAAAGACATCGGACCGGACGTCCGCGGTCGAGCCCGAGGCCTGCTCGGGAGCAAGGTAGCGGCGCTCCTCCTCTCCCAGCAGCCCGGAGTCCCGGAGGCGCCCCTGCCAGAAGCCGAAGCCACGCGTGCGGACCTCGCCCTCGTAGGAGATGAAGACACAGGACGGCGTGATGTGGCCGTGGAAGAACGGTCGGCCGTCCGGTGCCTTGCGGCCGTGGGCGTGCTCGAGGGCCGAGCAGACCTTGCTGGCGATGAGCAGGGCGTGATCGATCGAAAAGGGGAACCCGTCCCGCCGGCAGCGTCGGAGCGTGGCCCGGAGGCTCTTGCCCTCGATGTGCTCGTAGTAGATGTAGTAGTGGGTCTCGACCTTCCCGATCCCCAGCACCCGCGTGAGGTTGGGGTTCTGGAGCGGTGCCGACGCCTTGACCTGCTCCATGAGCTGTCGGGCGACGTCGGGCGTCTGCGCGAGGCTGGAGGACAGCCGCAGCAGGCTGACGATCTTCTCAAGGCCGGCGGTGCCGAGCTTGGCGGCACGATACTCGGTGCCGAGCGCGGAACGCTCGACCTCTTCCAGCAGGACGAACTTACCGAACTTCGCCGGCTTCGCCATCGGGAGAGGCCTCCATGCTGCAACGAGAGGCGGGAACCGTTGGCAATCTAGCACGCGGTCCAAGAAGACGTCAACAAACGCACACATGAAACGCACGCCTGAGCCGTCACCGCACCCCGCCGAAGCAAGGAGGGGCTGTGGCTGGGTGTCACCCGGGACACGGGATCGTCGTCGCCGTTCCACGCTGCCGCAGGCCGCCACGTGGCAAGTCCTTGAGTCGCTTGGACCGAGGCATCAGGCACCCGCCTCGCAACGGAGAGGGGTGGAGGTCCGCCATGCCGCTTCTCGTCGAATCGGTCACCACCCTGCTGGGGGTCCTGCTGGGATTGCTGGTCGGTCGCGTCGCCATCGAGGGAATCCTGGCGGCCACCTTCGGACCGTCCCAGGGGAAGGGGGCTCCGGGACCCGGGCCCGAGGGCCCGGTGTGACCGGGGCTCAGGGGAGGGGCAGCACCCGCTCGCCGTCCGGGCCTGAGATCCGCACCCCGACGTCCCGGTCGATGGCCAGGACACGGTAGCCGAGATCGGTCTCGCCAGGTGCCACGACCACGACTTGGCCGTCGATGGCCAGGGCCACGCTCATCCCGCTGGCAGACCCCACCAGCCCGACCAACCGGACGGATGGCGTCGTGGTCGCCGTGGCGCCGGTCGGGAGCTGCACGGCCGTAGCCGGGGCGGGAATCGGCAGGGACGCAGAGTCGGGCTCTCGGGCGTACTCGAAGATGTTGCGCGCCAAACGGACGTTGGCCGACGGGGCCGCGGCGACGGGGCCGGAGGCGGGGGTGGGCGAGGGTGGTGGCTGGTTCGCTGGCGGCCGAGAGCTGATCGGCAGGTACCCACCGCCGCCGATCGCCCAAGCCAGCCAGGCCACCGTCACCAGGAGCGTCGCCGCCGCCACCCGGGCCCTCACGGCAACGCTCCCACCCGCAGGCCCTGCACCTCCAGTGCCACCCCGTCGGGAGCGGAGCGGAAGGCCACCCGCTCCAAGACCATCCCGCTCTCCGGGCGCGCCAGAGCGCCGGCCAGCGTTACCACCGACCTGAAGGACCCGAGAGCGCCAAGACCGAAGCGACCCGCCACGGGGGGCGGCTGCGGGCTCACCTCCAAACGGACGTCGCGAACGGGGAAGCCGTCGACCGTTTCCAGTAGCTCGGCCCGCAGATCGGCCAGCGTCTCGTCGGCGGGGGCGGAGACCTGGGCCAGGATGGCGGCGGCCCGAGAGCGCGGCGCCGCACGGGCCTGGGCCTCCTCCAGCTCTTCCCGGTCCTTCCGCGCCTGGTCTCGTAGGCGCCGATACTCGTCTTCAGCGGCGATCGCCTGGCGGCGTGTCGGGACCACCAAACCCACTTGGAGCAGCCCGGAGGCGACGAGAAGCAGAGCTGCGAGGACCCGGGGGGTCACGGCGAGACCCCCCGATAGGTGGCATGCAGCGACAACCGCAGCTCGCCCTCACGGCCTTCAGGCCCGGGCCGCAGGTCCACGAATCGCGGAGACAGCACCAAGCTGTCCAAGAAGCGATCGTAGGCGGCGGCATCGACGGCAGTGACCTGCAGGTCGACGTCGACCTGATCCGCATAGCGGAGGCTGAGCGCTTCCACTCGGACGTCGCCGGGCAGCAGCTCCGACAGCTCCTCGATCACCTGCGGCGGCGGGCTCCCACCCGAGAGCAGGAGTGCGGGGACCCAGGCCTCGCCCGAGCTCCTGGCGGCGGACCGCAGCGCCTGCGCCTGCCGGCGGGCCGTCTCGGCCTCGCCACGGGCCCTCGATGTGGCTTCCGTCGCCACGCCCAGGTCGGAGCGGGCGCGCCAGGCCGAATGGGCGCTGAACAGGAGGGCTAGGAGGGCGACCGCCAAGAGAAGGGCGTCGAGCCGCTGCAGGCCGCCACGCCGGGGACGGCTCGAAAGGTCGGGAAGCGAGGCCTTCATGCCGCTGCGCCCAGCCACGGCTGCTCGAGGCTCTCGTCAGGCGCGTCCGAGCTCCTCGCCCGCCAGCCGGGAACCGCCGGGCAGCCAGCCGCCGTGAGCGCCCCGAGCAGGCCGTTCGCGCCCCGCCCGACCACCCGGACGCTCCGCACCCGGTCAACGTGGGTGGCCCGCGCCAGACGCTCGATCTCCTCCATCAAACGCGAGGCCTCGGCCGGGTCCGGTTGGCGCCGTCGGTTGCGGAAGGCCAGCACCCGCTCCCCCTCGCACAAGGCGATGGAGACGGCGGCGTCGCCGAGCACCAGCATCGCCCCGTGACCCGCGGGGGGCCGGCGCAGCAGCCCCAGCAGCGCGGCGAACGGGGCCAGGCTCAGGCACCCCTGGACGAAGCCGGCGGCCGTCACCGCGGCTTCGTAGCCGGCCACCACCTGGCGCCGCACCGCGGCGCCGAGCTCGAGACCCGGACCGACCGACATCGCCGAGACCAGGACCTCCCCGGCCGGGTAGGGCATCCCCTGCGAGAGACGAAAGCGGGCGTAGTCGACGGATGAGGTTCCCGGCGGTGGCGCCAGGAGCTGGACCCGAGCCAAGCCGTCCGGGAGGATCACCGTGACGCGCCTGCCATTGCCTCCCAGGGCCTGGCACAGGTCGCGCAAGGCGGTTCGGACCTTCTCCTGATCGATCAGGTTCGCGTCGAACGGGGACACCACCAGGGCGCCAGGGGGAAGGGATTGACGGCAGAGGCGGCGGACCCGGGGCCCGTCCCGACCCCAAGAGACCCACCCCCCGGAGGCCGACGTCTCGTCGAGGCCGATCAGCAGCCGATCGGCGAACCAGCTCATAGTGAGTATTCTACCCCTCGGGGCGGGCGTGCCTTGCCCGGTCTCAGCGCGCTGGCTCGGCCCGAGCCCGGGTGTTATGATGCGTGACCGTCGTGATTCTCCATCGACCGGCTGGGGCCACCCGGCGCCGCCAGCCGGCCATGGCGGGCCGCCGGTAGACGTCGGCTCCCGGTGGGAGCATCGCCCACCCGGACGCCGCGTGACGTGGGGCAGCGAGCGTCCTGCCTGTCGCACCATCGTCGTCTTGGGGTCGCGGAGGAGCGCTACCGGAGAGCCCGCGGGCAAGCCGGCGGCAGCCGGGTCGCTCACCGCCTGAAGCAGGGGGAGGAATGAAGGTCTACGACGCACCCGCGATCCGCAACCTGGCCCTGGTCGGGCACGGAGGCTGTGGCAAGACCTCGCTGGTCTCGGCGTTGTTGTTCGACATGGGCGCCGTCAACCGACTCGGACGAGTCGAGGACGGCACCGCCGCCACTGACTTCGACCCGGATGAGGTCGAGAGGAAGATCAGCCTTCAGACCGCGCTCGCCTTTGGCGAGTGGAACAAGGTCAAGCTCAACCTCCTCGACGCTCCGGGCTACGCCAACTTCTTCGCCGAGGCCCAACAAGCGCTCCGCGCCGCCGAGTCGGCGTTGGTAGTGGTCGACGCGGTATCGGGTGTCGAGGTCCAGACCGAGAAGGCCTGGAGCCAGGCCGCCGAGCAGGGGCTGCCCCGCCTCGTCGTCGTCAACCGCATGGACCGAGAGCGGGCCTCGTTCGTCCGCACCCTCGAGAGCCTGAGGGAAGCCTTCGGCCGCGAGGTGGTTCCGGTGGCCATCCCCCTGGGCGAGGAGAAGGGCTTCGTGGGGATCGTGGACCTGCTCCGAGACAAGGCGTTGCGCTTCGCCGACGACCAGAGCGGCAAGTCCCAGTCCGAGGAGGTCCCCGAGGCCCTCAGGGAGTCGGCGGCCGAGCTGCGAGGGCAGCTCGTGGAGATGGTGGCGGAGAGCAACGAGGAGCTGATGGAGGCCTTCTTCGAGCAGGGGACCCTGCCACAGGAGGACCTGCTGCGCGGCCTTCGCCAGGCGGTGTGGAGCGGCAAGCTGTTCCCGGTGCTGCCCGCCTCCGCTGCCACCAACGTCGGTATCCAGCCGATCCTCGACACCATCGTGGACCTGCTCCCGTCGCCCGCCGACCGGCCCGCGGCCCGCGGCCAGGCCCCAGGCGGCACCGACGTCGATCGCGCCGCGGACGCCGCTGCGCCCTTCTCGGGGTTCGTCTTCAAGACCCTGGCCGACATCCACGCCGGCCGCATCAGCTTGATCCGTGTCCACTCCGGGACGCTGAAGGCCGACAGCACCATCCACAACGCTACCCGCGACACGTCCGAGCGGGTCGGGAGCCTGCTGCTGCTGCTCGGCAAGAGTCAGAGCCAGGTCCCAGAGCTCCGGGCGGGGGACATCGGCGCGGTCGCCAAGCTCAAGGAGACCCAGACCGGAGACTCCCTGTGCGACAAGGAGGCGCCGGTGGTGTTTCCCGTCTACCGGTTCCCGGAGCCTGCCACGACCTTCGCGATCGAGCCGAAGACCCGGGGCGACGAGGACCGGATCTCGACCGCCCTGCAACGCCTGGTCGAGGAAGACCCGGTGCTTCGGGTGGACCGTGACCCTCAGACCCACGAGCTGCTGATCTCGGGCATGGGCCAGCTCCACATCGAGGTGCTGGTCGGCCGTCTGCGCAAGCGCTACAAGGTAGAGGTCAACCTCAAGAAGCCCAAGGTCCCCTACCGAGAGACGATCAAGGCCGCCGCCGAGGGACACGGCCGGCACAAGAAGCAGACCGGCGGCCACGGCCAGTTCGGCGACTGCAAGATCCGGATGAAGCCGCTGCCGCGGGGGGAGGACTTCGCGTTCGTCGACGACATCTTCGGCGGCTCGATCCCCAAGAACTACATCCCCGCCGTCGAGAAGGGGATCCAGGAGGCCCGGCTCAAGGGGGTGGTGGCCGGATACCCGATGGTCGACTTCCAGGTCGAGCTCTACGACGGGCAGTACCACGACGTCGACTCCTCGGAGATGTCCTTCAAGATCGCCGGCTCGCTCGCCTTCAAGGACGCCGTTCCCAACTGTAAGCCGATTCTCCTGGAGCCGATCATGAAGGTGGAGATCGCCGTCCCGGAGGACTACGCCGGCGCGGTGATGGGCGACCTGGCCAGCCGGCGCGGGCGCCCCCAGGGGATGGAGCCGCGGGGGAGGCTGCAGGTGATTCGGGCCGAGGTCCCGATGGCGGAGATGCTGTCCTACGACGCCGAGCTTACGTCCATGACCGGGGGGCGCGGCACCTACCACATGGAGCAGTCTCACTACGACGAGGTCCCCGCCCACCTCCAGGAGAAGATCATCGCGACCGCCCGCAGCGAGGGAAGCGAACAGGAGCAGGAACCGTGAGGGCAGGTGTTCCGCTGCTGCTCGCGGTGGCGCTGGCGGCCACGACCACCCTCCCCGCCGCGGCGCAGGAGCCGCTGGTGGCGGGCAGCGAGGTCAAGGCCCCGCGGCGTCGCAGCTTCGTGCAGCCTGACTACCCCGCGGAGGCCCAGGCTCGGGGCCTGCGCGGCATCGTGATACTCGAGCTCGTCATCGACGAGCACGGTCGGGTTGCCGACGTCCAAGTGGTCCGCAGCGTTCCCCCGTTCGACGAAGCCGCCATCGAGGCGGCGCGGCAGTGGGAGTACGAGGTGACCCGGGTCGATGGCGTCCCGGTGAAGGTCCGCCTCACGGTGCCCATCACCTTCGCCATGCGACTCCCGAGCATGGAGCGGGCCTCGGGTGTCCCCGAGCTGCGGCAAGGCGTCGGCCCGTCGTTTCCGGCCGGCGCCCGCGCCGGCGTGGTGAACGCTCGTGTCACGCTGGCGCCGGACGGTCAGGTCGTCGATGCCCTGATCGAGAGCGGCGACTCGCCCCTTTCTGACGCCCTGCTGGCGGCCATCCGCACATGGCGCTTCGCGCCGAGCCCGGCCGGCGCCACCACGTCCTTCCGGCTGCGCGCCTCCTTCGAGCCGAGCTCGGATCGACGACCCGGCGGCAGCGTCGAGCTGCGGTTGACCGACCCGAAAACCAGCGCGGCCCCGGCTGGCCCGGCCTCTGCGACCGCGGGTGGTGGCCCTGGGGCGGAGCCGCCTCAGGCGGCAGCACTCGCTGCAGGGCCAGAGGAAGCGCCCGCCGGGGCGGAGCCGGTGGCGACGGCGCCCGCCCCTGCCCCCCAACAGCCCTCACCGGCCTCGGAAAGCGGGCTCGCCCCGCCGCCGGGGACCCCATCCCCGGAGGTGCCATCGGCCGAGGCTCCGGCCGCCGAGCTGCCGCCCGAGCCCGCGACCGAGGTGATCGCCAGCCCACCGCGCCCCGAGCTCCCCACCCCGACACCACGGTCGACGCGGCCCGGGATCTCGGCGGTTCGGGACGTTCACCTGGCGGAGGGCGTGCCCGACCTGGTCACGGGGCGCCACCCGGCGGTACCGCCGTTCGCCCGCATGGCCCGGGTCTCGGGGACGGTCCTGGTGTCGTTCAGCGTCGACGCGGCCGGGGTCTGCCTGGTGCGCACCGTGGACGGCCCCGAGCTACTCGAGCCAGCAGCCGAGGATACGGTCAAGTCGTGGACCTTCCGCAGGACCGACGCTGACCGGCTGTTCCTGGTGGCCGAGCTGACCTACAACGGCGACGGCGCTTCCGCCTCGGTGCGCTTCCAGGAGTAGCCGGGGGCCGATCGGGGCTCTGGACCCGACCCTACCGCTGCGGCTCAGGCCTTGGCGGTCTCGGCCTTCTTCTTGGCCTTGTCTTCCTTGGCGCCCTTGTCTTCCTTCCCCTTGGGCTGGAACTCAGACCCGAGCAGCTCGACAATCGCCATCTCGGCGCCGTCGCCGCGGCGCTGGCCGAGCTTGAGTATCCGAGTGTAGCCACCGGCCCGGGAGGCGTACCGGGCCCCGAGCGTGTCGAAGAGCTTCTTCACAACCTCGGGGTCGTGGATGTCGCGCAGCACCAGACGCCGTGCGTGAAGGCGCCCCTCCTCGCGCTTGGCGAGGGTTATCAGCCGCTCCGCGAAGGGCCGCAGCTCCTTGGCCTTGGCAAGGGTAGTCCGGATCCGGCCGTGCTCGAACAGGCCGGTGGCCAGGTTCCTGAGCAAGGCCGTGCGATGGGGCGTCACACGCCCGAGCTTCCTATGGGCGACGCGGTGTCTCATGGCACCTTCACTTGGTGGCCGCGGTTGCGGCTGGTCTAGGCCGCTACTGCGGCGACTGCTGCTGGTTGTCGAGCTTCATCCCGAGGGAGAGGCCCATCTCGCCGAGGATCTCCTTGATCTCGTTGAGCGACTTCCGACCGAAGTTCTTGGTCTTGAGCATCTCGGCTTCGGTCTTCTGTACCAGCTCACCGATGGTCCCGATGTTGGCGTTCTTGAGGCAGTTGTAGGAGCGGACCGAGAGCTCCATCTCGTCGACGCTCCGGCTCAGCTTCTCGAGCCACGCCTCGCGGTCCTGGTCCGGGATCTCGACCGGTGCTTCCTCCCGCTCTTCGTCCTCGTCCGCGTTCAGGAAGATGGTGAGGTGGTCGCGCATCAGGCGCGATGCCAAGCCGACGGCGTCCCGCGGGCGGACGGCGCCGTTGGTCCAGATCTCCAGGGTGAGCTTCTCGTAGTCGGTGGCCTGACCCACCCGCGCCGCATCGACGAAGTAGTTGACCTTCTTGATCGGCGAATGCACCGAGTCCAGCGGGATCCAGCCGATCGAGAGGTCCTCATCGAAGTTCTTGTCGGCCGAGACGTAGCCGCGACCCGGCTTGACCCGCATCTCGACCGAGAGCGTCGACCCCTGTCCCAGGGTGGCGATGTACGCCTCCGGATCGAGGACCTCGATATCGGCATCCGGGGTGATGTGCTTGGCGCGAACCTCGCCCGGCTCAGAGGTCTTCAGGTAGAGGGTCTTCGGATGGTCGACGTGGATCTTGAGCGGGACGCGTTTCAGGTTCAGGATCAGATCCGTGGTGTCTTCGGTGGCACCCGGGATCGGTGAGAACTCGTGAAGCACGCCCTCCACCCGGACCGCGGTGATGGCCGCGCCTTCGATGCTCGACAGCAGGACCCTTCGCAGGGCGTTTCCCACCGTCGTGGCGAACCCTCGCTCAAAGGGCTGCGCGTAGAAGCGCCCGTACCGATCGCTCGCCCCCTCGGTCTCGACCTCGAGGCGCTTGGGTCTCTGAAAGCCTTTCCACAGCATTCTAGCACTGCCCTCCCGACCAGGCGGCGTGGACGCCGCCCTGGCCGTGGTTCTACTTCGAGTACAGCTCGACGACGAGCTGCTCCTGGATCGGGAAGTTGACGTCGTCCCGGGCGGGAAGCGCCAGGACCTTTCCACTGAGATTGGCGGCATCCAGCTCCAACCACTTCGGAACCCCGCGGCCGGCGACCGACTGCACCGACGCCACCACCAGAGGGTTCTTCACCGCACGTTGTCCCAGCGAAACCACATCCCCGACCTTCACCTGTGCCGAGGGCACGTTGAGTCGGCGTTCGTTGACCCGGACGTGCCCGTGACGAACTAGCTGCCGCGCCTGCGCCCGGGAGCTGCCGAACCCGAGCCGGTAGACGACGTTGTCGAGGCGCCGCTCCAGCTTGGAGAGCAGCACCTCGCCCGCTACCCCCTTCTCGGAGGCGGCGCGATCGAAGGTGAGGGCGAACTGACGCTCCAGCACCCCGTAGAGGCGCTTGACCTTCTGCTTCTCACGGAGCTGCAGGCCATAGCCCTCCACCTTGCGCCTGATCCTGGTAGCTCGTCCCTTGCCGTGCTGCCCGGGGGCGTAGTTCCTCTTCTCGATCGCGCACTTCTCCGTGAAGCAACGGTCGCCCTTGAGGAACAGCTTGATGCCCTCGCGGCGGCAGAGACGACAGACTGAACCGGTGTATCTCGCCACTGTATCGCTCCTCGACTACACCCGGCGCCGCTTCGGCGGGCGGCAACCGTTGTGGGGGATCGGCGTCACGTCGCGGATGGACTTGATCTCCACCCCCGCCGCCTGCAGGGCGCGGATCGCCGACTCGCGGCCGCTCCCCGGCCCCTTGACGCGGATGTCGAGCGAGCGCAACCCGGAATCCTTGGCCGCGGCGGCGGCGGCGCTGGCGGCCTGCTGGGCGGCGAACGGGGTTCCCTTCCGGGAGCCCTTGAAACCCAGTGTGCCCGCGCTCGACCAGGTGACCACGTTCCCTTCCAGGTCGGTGATGGTGACCAGGGTGTTGTTGAATGAGGCGTGGATGTGGGCGATCCCCTGCACCACGTGCCTCTTCTCCTTGCGTCCCTTCTTCGGTCCGGTGCCCTTCGCCATTCGTCGTTCTCCTACGCCTTCTTGGCGCGGACCATGGCTCGCCGCGGCCCCTTGCGGGTGCGAGCGTTGGTATGGGTCCGCTGGCCCCGGACCGGAAGGTTGCGGCGATGCCGCAGCCCACGGTACGCGCCGATCTCCATCAGCCGCTTGATGTTCATCGCCACGTCTTTGCGCAGGTCCCCCTCCACCCCGCCCTCGGCGTCGATGAGCTTGGCGATGCGGCTGGTCTCCTCCTCGGAGAGGTCCTTGACCCGCACGGTGGGATCGATCCCCGCCTTGGCCACCAGTCGGCTGCTGCGGGTGGGCCCGATGCCGTAGATGTACGTGAGGGCGACCTCGACGCGCTTCTGCCGCGGGAGGTCGACGCCTGAGATGCGCGCCATGTCTCTACCCCTGCCTCTGCTTGTGCTTCTGGTTGGTGCAGATCACGCGCACCACCCCGCGGCGACGCACGATCTTGCACTTGACGCAGATCTTCTTGACCGACGATCGTACTTTCACTTCCTGCTCCCCCGAGCGTGGTCGTCACGCCCCCCTGGTCCGCGCCGGACGATTCGGCCGCGGCCGGTGTCGTATCCCGAAAGCGCCACCACCACCTCGTCCCCCGGCAGCACCCGCAACAGGCCCGACTCCGTCCCGAGGTGGGCGGTGACCCGGGTGCGCCCGGCATCCTGGATCTCCACCGCGAAGAGCGCCTTGGGAAGCGCCTCGATCACTCTGCCTTCCACCTCGAGCTGCTCCCCCTCAGCCACGCGCCTGGCCGTCCGCCGGCGCGCCGGTGAGCACCGCCAGGATCTCCTCGGAGATCGCCTCGGCCGGTTGCAGGCCGTCCACCCGCTCGAAACGAAGCCGGCCGCGGTAGTAGTCGATCAGCGGAGCGGTGTGGCGTTGGTACTCATCCAACCGTCGCTCCACGATGGCGACCTGGTCGTCGTCGCGGCCGCGCGCCAGCAGCCGGCGGGAGAGCTCCTCCCTCGGCACGTCCACGTGGACGACCAGGGCGCCGGCAGTGCCTTCCCCCAGGAACTCACGGAACGACTCGGCCTGGGCCACAGTCCTCGGGAACCCGTCCAGGATGTAGCCGGCTGCGCAGTCAGGCTCCTCCAGTCTCCCCTTCACCACGTCGAGCAGGATCCGATCCGGCACCAGCTCACCGCGCTCCAGGAAAGGAGCGGCCCGTCGGCCGACGTCGCTTCCCAACCGAATCGCCTGCCGCAGCATGTCGCCGGTCGAGATGCGCGGGACCCCGAGGCGCGCAGCCAGCCGGGCCGCCTGGGTTCCCTTGCCGGCACCGGGCCCGCCCAGCAGGATCAGGCAGGTCGCCGCGCCGTTGCCGCTAGCGTCGGCCACGCACCCTCCGTCCCCCCTTGCCGGTGAAGCCGTCGTAGTGGCGCATCACCAGTTGCGCCTCGATCTGCGCAACGGTGTCCATCGCGACACCCACCACGATCAGCAGGGAGGTGCCTCCGAAATAGAAGTTCAGCCCGAGCCCCTCGGTGATCCACGCCAGGTTGTTCTGGGCCAGGAACAGGTCGAGGGAGGGCCCGATTACCGGGATCGGCGCCACCTTGAACCCAGTGATGAGGAACTCGGGGAGCAGCGCGATCAGGGCCAGGTAGATGGCCCCCCCGAAGGTGATCCGCCCCAGGATGTGGTCCAGATACTCGGCGGTCCGCTTGCCGGGTCGGATGCCAGGGATGAAGCCACCGTACTTGCGCATGTTCTCGGCGACGTCGTCTGGGTTGAAAACGATCGCCGTGTAGAAATAGCAGAAGAAGATGATGAAGGTCACGTACAGCAGGTTGTACAGCGGCATCCCCCAGCGGATCTGCTCCGAGGCCGCCTTCATCCACTCGTTGTTGGTCCCGAAGTAGGACGCAATGGTCTGAGGGAAGGCGATGATCGAGGCGGCGAAGATGACCGGGATCACTCCGCTGGTGTTGACCCGCAGCGGCAGGTGGGTGGACTGGCCACCGTACATGCGACGCCCCACCACCCGCTTGGCGTACTGGACCGTGATCTTTCGCTGGCCGCGCTCCACGAACACGATGATCCCGACCACCAGCACCATCCCCGCCGCCAGCACCAGCGTGGTGATCAGGCTCAGCTCGCCGCGGGCCACCCTGGCCACGGTGTCGATCACGCCCCTTGGGAAGCCGACCACGATCCCGGCGAAGATCAACAGGCTCATCCCGTTGCCGATCCCGCGTTCGGTGATCTGCTCGCCCAGCCACATGATAAAGGCGGAGCCGGTGGTGAGGGTGAGCACGGTCATCGCCTTGAACCCCCAGCCCGGGTTCTCCACGATCTTGAAGTTGCCGGACAGGGTCATGCGCTCGAGGTACGTGGCGATGGCCGCCGACTGGATCAGCGAGAGGATCAGGGTGCCGTAACGGGTCCACTGGGTGATCTTCCGGCGGCCCAGCTCCCCTTCCTTGCTCAGCTTCTCGAGGTAGGGCCAGACCACCGTCAAGAGCTGGAGGATGATCGAGGCCGAGATGTACGGCATGATGCCGAGGGCGAAGATGGTGACGTTGGCCAGGTTTCCGCCGGAGAACATGTCGACCAGGCCGAACCAGTTGCCCTTGTTCTGATTGAAGAAATCGACCAGCGCCTGGGCGTGGATCCCAGGCGTCGGCACGTGGCTGCCCAGCCGGTAGACGGCCAGGATCCCCAGCGTGAACAGCACCCGCTTCCTGAGGTCCGCGATGTCCCAGATGTTTTTGAGGCTCTGCAGCATCTCGTGATTCCTGAGTGGGTGGGCCGCTCTCCTAGAGCTCCAGGATCTCGGCCTTGCCTCCGAGCTCCGTGATCCGCTCCTGCGCCTTGGCGCTGAACTTGTGGGCGCGGATGGTCAGAGGCTTGGTCAGCTCTCCCTTGGCCAGGACCTTGAGGCCGTCCCCCAGCCGCTTGATCATCCCGCGCTTGAGCAGCACCTCCGGGGTCACGATGGTACCCGGCTCGAACACCTCCAGCCGCTCCAGGTTGATCTGGGCCAGGCGCTTCGCGAAGCGGTTGTGGAAGCCCCGCTTCGGCACCCGGCGGTGCAGCGGCATCTGGCCACCCTCGAAGCCCAGCTTGCGGCTGTACCCGGAGCGACTCTTCTGGCCCTTCTCGCCGCGGCCGGCGGTCTTGCCACGGCCGCTTCCCGGACCCCGCCCGACCCGCCGCCTCTGGCGGACGCTGCCACGGGCCGGCTTCAGGCTTTCAAGACCCATCTTCGCTCTCCTACCCTTCCTGCCTCACTCGACGATGCTGACCAGATGCGGGACCTTCGCCACCATCCCCCGCACCGCCTGGGTGTCCTCTCGCTCCACCACCTGGCGGATGCGTCGAAGCCCCAGCCCGCGCACCACGGCGCGCTGCTTCTGGTTGCAGCCGATCACGCTCCCGATCAGCTTGACCCGGATCGTCCGGCTCGCCGCCTGTTTGCCCATGCCTGCCTCCTAGGCACCCGCCTCGCCGGCGGCGGTGGTGACCCCCAGGATCTCGTCCACCGACTTGCCGCGCAGGCGGGCCACCTTGCCCGGCTCCTTCAGGCTCACCAGGGCTGCCACCGTCGCCTTGACCACGTTGTGGGCGGTGTTGCTGCCGAGGTTCTTGGTCAGCACGTTCTGAATGCCGGCGGCGGTGATGACGGCGCGCACCGGCCCCCCGGCGATCACGCCGGTCCCCTCGGACGCCGGCTTGAGCAGGACGCTTCCCGAGCCGAAGCAGCCGGTCACCGTGTGGGGTATGGTGGCGCCCTTCTCGGTGATCGGCACCTTGAAGAGGTTCTTCTTGGCCGCTTCGACGCCCTTCTTGATCGCCGAGGCCACTTCGCGCGCCTTCCCCATCCCGTAGCCGACGTAGCCCTTGCCGTCGCCCACCACCACCATTGCCGTGAAGGACAGGTTCTTGCCGCCCTTGACGACCTTGGTGACGCGGTTGATGGACACCACCTGGTCCTTGAGGTCCAGGCTCTGGGGGTCGATCTTCTCCATGACCACCTTCATCGGATTAGAACGTGAGCCCGCCCTCGCGGGCCGCGTCGGCCAGGGCCTTGACCCGGCCGTGGTACTGAAAGCCTCCGCGATCGAAGACCACGGAGGAGATACCCTGCTCCTTGGCCCGGGCCGCGATCAGCTGGCCCACTGCGCGGGCGGCTCCGACGGTTGCCCCTCTTCGGGACTCCTTCCGCAACCCGGGATCGAGCGAGGAGGCGGCGCACAGCGTCCGCTGCCGGTCGTCGTCGACCAGCTGGGCGTAGATGTGCGACTGGCTCCGAAACACCGCCAGCCGGGGGCGCTCCGCGCTGCCCGCCAGCTTGCGACGGATTCGGGCCTGGGCCCGCCGGCGAATGTCCTCTCTCTGCAGCTTCATGGCAACCTCGACGGGCGTTCCCTGCGGCGTCTTTGGGCCACAGGCGTTCCCGTGTTCGCGCTACTTGCCGGCGCCCGCCCCCGCCTTGCCGGCCTTCTTCTTGAGCACCTCGCCTGTGTAGCGAATCCCCTTCTGCTTGTAGGGATCCGGCTTGCGGAGGCGACGGATCTTGGCCGCCACCTCACCCACTAGCTGACGATCGATTCCGGAGACCACCATGTGGTTCTGCTTGTCCACCGCGACCTTGATCCCGGCCGGGAGGCGGAACTCCACCGGGTGCGAGTAGCCGAGGGAGAAGACCACCTTGTCAGCCTCCACCGTCGCCCGGTAGCCGACCCCCACGATGTCCAGCTCCTTCTTGAAGCCCTGGCTGACACCGGTGATCGCGTTCTGCGCCAGCGCCCGGGCCAGGCCGTGGAAGGCCCGCTCTCTCCGGGCGTCGCTCTGCCGCTTGCAGACCAGCTCCTTGCCCTCGATGGCGAACGAGATTCCGGGCGGGATTGGCGACTGCAGCCTCCCCTGCGGCCCCTGGACCTCCACGGCCTCCTTTCCGATGGAGACCTTCACGTCCTTGGGGATGACGATCGGCTTGCGTCCTACCCGCGACATGATCGCTCCCCCCTCCTACCAGACGTTGGCCAGGATCTCGCCACCCACGCCCTCACGGGCGGCGGTACGTCCGGTCATCAGGCCGCGGGAGGTCGACAGGATGTTGATTCCCAGGCCACCGTAGACGGTCGGGATGGCGTTCTTCCCACAGTAAATGCGGCACCCGGGTCGACTCACCTTCTGGAGGTCGGTGATCACCCGTTCCATCCCGGGGCCGTACTTGAGGTAGACCCTCAGTACGCCCTGGCGGCTGTCAGCGACCGCCTTGTAGTCCGAGATGTACCCCTCGCTCTTCAGGATCCGTGCGATCTCCGTCTTGAGCTTGGAGGCGGGGATGTCGACTCGGGGCAGCTTGGCGCGGACACCGTTCCGGATCCGCGTGATCATGTCCGCAACGGGATCGGTCATGCTCATCTCGTCTACCTCTCGCCCTCGGCTACCAGCTCGCCTTGATCACGCCGGGGATGTCCCCGGCCAGCGCGAGCTTGCGGAAGCAGATGCGGCACAGCTGGAATTTCCTCAGATAGCCCCTGGGGCGCCCGCAACAACGGCAGCGCGTGTACCGACGCACCGAGAACTTCGGTGCCCGCAGTGCCTTGGCAATCAGCGACGTCTTCGCCACGCTGCTGTCCTCCTACTGGCTACGGAACGGCATCCCGAGTTGCCGCAGCAGTTGCTGCGACTCCTCGTCCGTCCTGGCCGATGTCACGAAGGTCACGTTCATTCCCCGAAGCTTCTCGACCTTCGCGTAGTCCACCTCGGGGAAGATGATCTGGTCCCGCAGGCCCAGGGTGTAGTTGCCCCGGCCGTCGAACGACCCGGTCGGCACCCCCCGGAAGTCGCGGACGCGGGGGAGGGCCACATTGAGGAGGCGGTCGACGAACTCGTACATCCGCTCTCCCCGCAAGGTCACGCAGACCCCGATCGGCATCCCCTCGCGGAGCTTGAAGGAGGCCACCGACTTCCTGGCCCTCCGCACCGCCGGGCGCTGCCCGGTGATGCGCCCCAGCTCCTCCAGGGCGGTGTCGATCAGCTTGACGTTCTGGGTCGCCTCCCCCACTCCCATGTTGACGACCACTTTCTCGAGCTTGGGAACCGCCATCACGTTTGGGTAGCCGCGCTCCTTCATCAGGCGCGGAACGATCTCCTTGGTGTAACTCACCTTGAGCCGGGCTGTCGCGCTCATCCCTTCCTCACTTGTCCAGCAGACTGCCGTCGCGCCGGCTCACGCGCGCCTTGCGGCCGTCGGCCAGCGCCTTGACGCCGATCCGGGTGGGCCGGTCGTCCTCCGAGGAGACGATCATCACGTTCGAGGCGTGAATCGGCGCCTCGCGCTCGGCGATCCCGCCCTTGATGTTGCGCTGCGGGTTGGGCCGGGTGTGGCGCTTGACCAACATCACGCCCTGGACCAGCACCCGGTTGGTGCGCCGGTAGACCTTGAGCACCTTGCCCCGCTTCCCGGCGTCCCGCCCTGAGATCACCTGGACGGTGTCGTTCTTCTTGAGCCGCATCCGCACGCGGCCAGTCGGCTTGGCCATGGCTACAGCACCTCCGGCGCCAGCGAGACGATCTTCATGAACTTGCGCTGGCGTAGCTCGCGGGCCACCGGCCCGAACACGCGGGTGCCGACCGGCTCGCCGGCGTCGTTGATCAGCACCGCCGCGTTGCGGTCGAAGCGGATGTACGAGCCATCGGCTCGCCGCTGCTCCTTGGCGCAACGGACGATCACCGCCTTCACCACCTTGCCCTTTCGGACCGGCTCTGGGGCGTCGGGGGCACTCTCCTTCACGTTGGCGGTGATCACGTCGCCCAGGCCGGCGTAGCGGCCGGTCGAGTTGCCCAGGGGCAGGATGCACGAGATCTTCCGGGCTCCCGAGTTGTCCGCCACATCGAGGATGGTTCGCATCTGGATCATCGGAGCGCTCCCCGCCGCTAGACCCGGGCCGGGGTCCGACCCGGACCGGCCGCTCGGACCAGGATCTCCTCGACCCGCCACCGCTTGCGCCTCGACAGGGGTCGCGTCTCGACGATGCGCACCGTGTCGCCCTCGTTGGCGCCCCGCTCGTCGTGGGCCATGAAGGTGGAGGTTCGCTTGATGGTCTTCTTGTAGACGTCGTGCTGGACCAAGCGCTTGACGGCTACCACCACCGTCTTCTGCATCTTGGCGCTCACCACCACGCCCACCTGCTCGTTGCGGCGCCGCCGCGCGCCCTGGGCCTGCTGCTGCTCCATCTTGGCCTTCCTTCTAGCTAGCCTGCTTCTGCCTCAGAACCGTCTCGACCCGGGCGATGTCGCGGCGCGTCTCGCGCAGCTGCAACGGGTCGTCGAGCTGGCCCAGCGACTTCTGGAGGCGCAGCCGAAACAGCCGGTCCTGCAGCTCGCGACGCTTGTCGCCGAGCTCCTCGAGGGTCAGCTCGCGAAGCGCTTCCGCCTTCACCGCGCCACCTCCTCGTGGAAGCGCCGCACGAAACGCGTCTTGACGTTGAGCTTCTGGGCGGCCAGCCGCATGGCTTCCCGGGCCTGCGCCTCCGGCACGCCCTCCATCTCGTAGAGCACTCGCCCCGGCTTGACCACCGCCACCCAGAACTCGGGGGCGCCCTTGCCCTTGCCCATCCGGGTCTCCTGCGGCTTCTTGGTCACCGGCTTGTCGGGGAAGACCCGGATCCAGATCCGTCCGCTGCGCTTGACGAACCGGGTGATGGCGATTCGGCCCGCCTCGATCTGCCGGTCGGTGACCCAGCCGGGCTCGGCGGCCTTGAGGCCGTAGTCGCCGAAGCTCACCTGGCTCCCGGTCCAAGCCTTTCCCTTCATGCGTCCCCGCTGCTGCTTGCGGAACTTGACCTTCTTGGGCATCAACATGATGGCTCGACCTCACTCACCGCAACGCCGTCCCCGGGGCCGCTCACAGGCCCCGTCGGGAGCGCGGGGCTTCCTGCTCGCCCTTGTAGATCCAGCACTTCACGCCGATCTGACCGAAGCTGGTATTGGCCTCGGCGAAGCCGTAGTCGATGTCGGCGCGCAGGGTGTGGAGCGGGAGCTGCCCGTGCAGGTACCACTCGGAGCGGGCGATCTCGGCCCCGTTCAAGCGCCCCGACACCCGGACCTTGATCCCCTTGGCTCCGAAGCGCAGCGCCGCATCCACCGCCTTGCGCATCGCCCGGCGGAAGGCGATCCGCTTCTCGAGCTGGAGCGCCACCGACTCCGACACCAGCTGGGCGTCCAGCTCGGGCTTGAGGATCTCCTGGATGTTGATGAAGACCTCCTTGCCGGTGCGCTTCTGGATCTCCTGCTTGAGCTTGTCCACCTCCTGCCCCTTGCGTCCGATGATGATGCCGGGGCGCGAGGTGTAGATGCTGATCTTGAGCTTGTTGGCGGCCCGCTCGATGTCGACCCGCGAGACCCCGGCATGGCCGAACTTCTTCTTGAGGTCACGCTTCAGCACGACGTCCTCGTGCAGGAGGTCCGCGTAGTCCCGCTGCGCGTACCAGCGGCTACGCCAGGTCTTGTTGAAACCCAGACGGAATCCGATGGGGTGGACTTTCTGGCCCATGGGCTACTTCTCCCTCTCGGCGACGGCCACGGTCAGATGCGTCGACCGCCTCAGCACGCGGTAGGCCCGGCCCATGGGGGCCGGCCGCACCCGCTTCAGGGTGGGTCCCTGGCCGGCGTGGCACGCGCTCACCACCAGGTCGTCTTCGTCCAGGCGGCGCTTCTCGTTGCGGTCCGCAATCTGGACCGCGTTGGCGATGGCCGAGCGCAGCACCTTCTCGATGTCGCGGGCCACCAGCTTGCGGGTGAAACGCAGGATCGAGAGCGCTTCCGCCGCGGGCTTGCCTCGGATCAGGTCCAGCACCAGCTTCGCCTTCTGGGATGAGGTTCGGATGTACTTGGCTTGAGCGTGCGCTTCGAGCATGTCGCCCCCTACTTCCCAGCCACCTTGGCAACCTTCTCCACCTTGGAGGAGTGGCCGCGGAACTGGCGGGTCGGCGAGAACTCACCAAGCTTGTGCCCGACCATATTCTCGGTGACGTAGACGGGGATGAACTTCTTTCCGTTGTAGACCGCCAGTGTGTGCCCGACCATCTCGGGGGTCACGGTAGAGCGCCGCGACCAGGTCTTGACGACCTTGCGGTCGTTGTCTGCGTTCATCTGCTCGATCTTCTTGAGCAGGTGGTCGTCTACGAACGGCCCTTTCTTCAGCGATCGTGCCATGGCTACCTGCGCCTCTTGACGATGTACTTCTGGGTCCTCTTGTTGTTGCGGGTCTTGTAGCCCTTGGTGGGCACACCCCATGGGGTCACCGGGTGACGGCCACCCGAGGTCCGTCCCTCGCCACCTCCGTGCGGGTGGTCCACCGGGTTCATGGTCACGCCTCGGTTGTGGGGCTTGCGCCCCAGCCACCGGCTCCGCCCCGCCTTTCCCCAGGAGACGTTCTTGTGGTCGAGGTTGCCGACCTGGCCGACGGTGGCGGCGCAGTCGACGTGCACCTTGCGCACCTCTCCGGAGGGGAGCCGCACCTGCGCGTAGCTTCCCTCCTTGGCCACCAGCTGGGCGGCGCCGCCCGCGCTTCGGACGATCTGCCCTCCCTTGCCCTTGCGCAGCTCGATGTTGTGGATGGCAGTGCCGGCCGGGATCGCCCGCAGCGGAAGGCAGTTCCCTGGAAGGATGTCGGCATCTTCTCCCGAGACCACCGTCTGCCCGACCCGCAATCCCTCTGGCCACAGGATGTAGCGTTTCTCGCCGTCTTTGTAGTGAAGGAGCGCCAGGCGGGCCGACCGGTTCGGGTCGTACTCGATGGCCGCCACCTTGCCCGGGACGCCGAGCTTGTCGCGGCGGAAGTCGACCACCCGGTAGCGTCGCTTGTGGCCGCCACCCCGCCACCAGACGGTGATCCGACCGGTGTTGTTGCGGCCGCCGGAGCGCTTGAGGGACGTGGTGAGCGGCTTGTGGGGCCGCGTCTTGGTCAGCTCCTCGAAGCTGGGGGTGGACATGAAGCGCCGCCCCGGCGACGTCGGTCTGAATTGCTTGAGCGCCATGGTTGCCTAGCCCCTCTTCAGGCCTGCTCGAAGAACTCGATCATCTTCTCGCCCTCTTTCAGGACGATGTAGGCCTTCTTCCAGTCGGGACGTCGCCCGGCGAAGCGCCCCTGACGCTTCAGCTTCCCGTGCGCGTTGAGGACCCGTACCGCGGCGACCTTCACGCTGAAGAGGCTCTCGATCGCCTTCTTGATCTCGGGCTTGGTGGCGTCGCGGTGCACCTCGAAGCACAGGGTGCGCTGCGATTCCTTGAGGTTGGTGGACTTCTCCGTGATCAGCGGCCGTCGGATCACCTCGTAGATGCTCTTCATGGCGCGAGCCGCTCCTCCAGCTTGTCGAGCGCCGCGGGGGTGACGAGCAGGGTGCGGCAGTCCAGGATGTCGTAGACGCTCAGGTGGGACTCGTCGATCACGCGGACGCTCGGTAGGTTCCGCCCCGACAGCACCAGGGCGTCGCTTGGCTGGTGGTCCACCAGGACCGCCTTGCCGGACACCTCCAGACGCGCCAGGAGCGCCTTGAGCTGCCGGGTCAGGCGGGGCGGGGCCCCCTTCTGGGGGGCCTCGATCGGGAAGCCCTCCACGATCTTGAGCGCGCCTTCCTCGACCCGCTGCGAGAGGGCCGCGCGCAGTGCCGCCTGGCGGGCCTTCTTGGGCATGCGGTACGAGTAGTCGCGCGGCTGCGGCCCGAAGACGGTGCCGCCGTGCCGCCAGAGCGGGTTGCGAACCTCGCCGACCCGGGCGCGGCCGGTGCCCTTCTGGCGCCAGGGCTTGCGGCCGGAGCCGGACACGGCTGCCCGGTTCTTGGTCTGGTGGGTTCCACGGCGGGCTCCCGCCCGGTGCTGCTTGACCGCCTCATAGAGGAGGTGCTCGTTGACCGGGGCCCCGAACACGTCCGGCGACAGCGACACCTCCCGGACCTGACTGTTCTCGGCACTCCAGACCGCCACTCGGGACGGTTCGGAGGTCGGTTTCGGCTTCGGCCGGCCGCCGCGCGCCGGCTTCTTTGCTTTCTCCGCCATCTCCTAGACCTTCGCCCTGGACTTCCGGATTACCAGGTAGCCGCCGGCCGCTCCAGGGACCGCGCCGCGCAGCAGCAGCAGGTTGCTCTCTTCCTCCACGCCGACCACCTCGAGGTTGCGGACGGTCACTCGCTCCGCACCCATGTGGCCCGCCCCCCGCATCCCCTTGAGAACCCGCGACGGGTAGGCCGAGGCGCCGATCGAGCCCGGCGCGCGGTGGAACATGGATCCGTGGCTGGCTCGGCCGCCGCGGAAGTGGTGCCGCCTGACGACCCCCTGGAACCCCTTCCCCTTGCTCGTGCCCACCACCGTGACCGCATCGCCCACCGCGAAGCTGCCGACCGACACCTTGTCGCCGACCTTGGCATCGGAGCCGTCGTCGACCCGCAGCTCGCGCAGCACCCGGCAAGGCGGCAGGCCCGCCTTCTGGAAGTGACCGATCATCGGCTTGGTCACCCGCTTCGACTTGCGGCCCTCGACCAGGCCGATCTGGACCGCCGAGTAGCCGTCCTTGCCTCGGGTCTTGCGCTGGACCACCACGCAGGGCCCCGCCGCCACCACCGTCACCGGCACAGCGCTGCCGCCGTCCGAGTAGACCTGGGTCATTCCCAGCTTGCGCCCGATGATTCCTTCGACTGGCATGTCGTCCTCTAGACCCTCTCGCTCAGATCCTTTGCACCGTTTGGCGGCGCCCAGGATGGCGCGCGCTGCGGGCGCGTCACTTGGCGTGCTCCTTGCCGAAGGCCTTGATCTCGACGTCGACGCCCGCCGGCAGGTCGAGCTTCATCAAGGCGTCGACGGTCTGCGGCGTGGGCTCGAAGATGTCCAGCAGCCGCTTGTGGGTCCGGATCTCGAACTGCTCGCGGCTCTTCTTGTCGACGTGGGGGGACCGGAGCACGGTCCAGCGGTTCTTCACCGTGGGCAGCGGGATCGGACCGGCCACCCGGGCGCCGGTGCGTCGGGCGGTGTCGACGATCTCGCCGGTGGACTGGTCGAGGATCCGGTAGTCGTACGCCTTGAGCCGGATCCGAATCTTTTCATTGATCATCATGGCAAGCGCCCCTGAGCTACGGCTACTCGATGATCTCGGTGACGGTGCCGGCGCCGACGGTGCGGCCGCCCTCGCGGATCG
>CAZNNH010000031.1:0-35882 GCA_964574335.1 uncultured Acidobacteriota bacterium
GTGACCAGGCGGACGTCGTGTCCCCGGGCCGCCACCGCGGCGCTCCGGGTGGCGACGTGGGGGGACCGCCCGTTGCCGACGACGACGACCCTCAAGCGGGTCCCCGCTCTCGGCTCACTCCGCCGGCCCGGGGTGCGCCGTGCAGTAGCTGCGGACCTCGGCCGCCACCCGCTGGAGCGTCTCGAGCGGCAGCTCCGGGTAGAAGGGGACCGAGATCACCTCCCGCGAGTGGCGCTCGGCCACCGGCAGCGCGCCCGAGGCCCGACAGCCCGCCATCGCCGGCTGTAGGTGGAGGGGCTTCGGGTAGTGGACGGCGGTGGCGATCCCCTGCGACTTCAGGTGGGCCTGCAGCCCGTCGCGGTCGCCGACCCGGAGCGTGTACAGGTGCCAGGCCGACCGGCAGCCCGAGCGCTCCTCCGGCACCTTCAGCCCCGGCGTCCCCCGCAGCGCCTCGGTGTAGGCCACCGCCCGCTCCCGGCGCTCCCGGTTCCACGTCTCCAGGTGGGGCAGCTTGACGCGCAGCACCGCCGCCTGCAGCGTGTCGAGCCGGCTGTTCGTCCCCAGCACCACGTTGTCGTACTTGTCCTTGCCGCCGCCGTGGTTGGCGATCCGCCGGACCCGGGCGATGAACGCCTCGTCGTTGGAGACCACCATCCCCGCGTCGCCGTAGGCGCCCAGGTTTTTGCCCGGGTAGAAGCTGAAGCAGGCCGCGTGGCCGAGCGCGCCGGCGCGACGTCCCTCGAGCTCGGCGCCGTGGGCCTGGGCTGCGTCCTCGAGCACCGGGATGCCGTGGCGGCCGGCGATGGCCAGGATCTCCGGCATCCCGGCCGGATGGCCGTACAGGTGGACCGGGACGATCAGCTTGGTGCGCGGCGTGATCGCTTCCTCCAGCCGCCCCGGGTCGAGGGTGAACGTGTGCTCGTCCACGTCGACGAAGACCGGGGTGGCGCCGTTGAGCAGGATCGCCTCACCGGTGGCGATGAACGTCGAGGTGGCCGTGATCACCTCGTCGCCGGGGCCGATGCCGTAGGCCCGCAGCGAGACGGTCAGGGCGTCGGTGCCGTTGGCCACGCCGCAGGCATGGGAGACGCCGCAGAACGCCGCGAACTCCTCCTCGAGCCGCGTGCAGTCCTCTCCCCGGACGAACCGGGTGGAGCGGACCACCCGAGCCATGGCCTCGTCCACCGCCGGCTGGATGCGCGCGTACTGGGCCTGAAGGTCGACCATGGGGACCGGCGTGGGGTTGGACATGAATTGACAATCTCCTTGACGGATAATAACTTAGCGGCGCGAGCAGTGATCGGACCGCAGTCTATCCCCGCGCCCAGGACCTTGACAAGAACGACCCCGAAACCCGTCCCCCGGTCGCGGCGAGCCCCGTCTCCGACCGTCCTGACCGTGGTGGGGGCCCGTCCGCAGTTCGTCAAGGCGGCGCCTCTGTGCCGGAGCCTCAGGCGACGCTTCCACGAGGTGCTGGTCCACACCGGCCAGCACTACGATCCCGAGCTGTCGGACAGCTTCTTCCGCGAGCTGGACATCCCGACCCCCGACCACCACCTCGGCATCGGCTCCGGCTCCCATGGTCGCATGACCGGGCGAATGCTCGAAGCCCTCGAGGCGCTGATGGTGAAGGTCCGCCCGCAGGTGGTGGTGGTCCTCGGCGACACCAACTCGACGCTGGCCGGGGCGCTGGCCGCCGTCAAGCTCGGCCTGCCGGTGGCCCACGTGGAGGCCGGGCTACGCAGCTTCGACGAGCGGATGCCGGAGGAGATCAACCGGCGGCTCACCGACCACGTCTCCACCCTGCTCCTGTGCCCGACCCGCACCGCCGTCCGCAACCTGCGTGCCGAAGGGATCACCCGCGGCGTCCACCGCGTCGGCGACGTGATGATGGACGCCGTGCGCCAGCACCTGGCCCGCGCCCTGCGGCGCCGCAGCGTCCACCGGCCCCGCGGGCCCTACGCGGTGCTGACCCTGCATCGCCAGGAGAACGTGGAAGATCCGATCCGCCTCACCGGAATCGTGAAGACCGTCGACACTCTCGAGCTGCCCGTGCTCTTCCCCGTCCACCCCCGCACCCGCCACCGGCTGCGGGGCCTGTGCCTGCGGCCGGCCGGGTCGCTGCGCCTTCTGCGGCCGCTGCCGTACCTCGAGATGCTCGGCCTGGTGCAAAACGCGCAGGTGCTGCTCACCGACTCCGGCGGTCTCCAGAAGGAGGCCTTCATCCTGGGCACGCCGTGCCTCACCCTGCGCGACTCGACCGAGTGGGTGGAGACGGTCCGGGCGGGGGCCAACCGGGTGGTGGGTGCCGATCCGGCCCGGATCCGCCGCGCGTTGCGGGCGCTGGAGCGGCGCCGGCCGCGCTTCGACGCGGCCAGGGTCTACGGCGACGGGCACGCTGCCGAGGCCATCGCCGAGATCCTGGCCGACTTCATCCGCGCGCGGGGCGGCTGAAGGCGCAGCCTCAGAGGGCCTTTCCCCGACGGTGCACCAGGCCGGTGACCGCCTCCTCCAGGCTGGACGCCCACAGGTCGGGATCGGAGGCGCGCAGCGCCGCCGCGTTCGGGAAGCCGCCGGGGATGCCCACCGAGAAGACCTGGGCGGCCCGTGCCATCTCGATGTCCTCCGGGCTGTCGCCGACATAGGCCGCGGCCTCCGGAGGCACCTCCATGCCGGCCAGCGCCGTCTGGAGCGCCTCCGGGTGCGGCTTTCGGTTCGGCACGTCGCCTCCGCAGACCACCACCCCGAAAAAGCGGGACAGGCCGAGGTCGGCCAGCTCGAACTGGACCCGCCCGCGATCGCCGCTGGTGACCAGTCCCATGGCCAGACCGGCGTCGGCGATCCGGGCCAGGCCCTCTTGGGCGCCGGGCAGGAGCTGGTTGCGCTCCTCGGCGTAGAGCTCCAGCCACAGCCGATCGGCCTCGTCCCAGTGACGGCCGTCCAGGCCCACATAGACGTAGGTCCGGTGCCAGTTGGGGGAGTACGACTCGCGAAACGCATCCCGGTCGAACGTGATGCCGTAGTGGGCGAAGAGGCGGACGTAGCAGCGATAGGTGGAGGCCGCCGAGTCGACCAGCGTCCCGTCCCAATCGAACAGCACGGCGCGAAGCGGGTGGTTCACGGAGGCATTATCGCGGGGGCCGGGGCAGAGGCCAAGGCGAGGGCCCGCCACGGGCGGGTAGAATCCCAGACAGGCCATGTCCGATCTCGCCGCGCTGGCCGCTCTCGGCGCCCTGCTGCTGCTTCCTGGTGCCGCCGTCGCCCGGGCCCCCTGGAGCGTGGTGCCGTTCCTCTCCGTCGCCTTCTGGATCCTCTCGTGGTGGGTGCCGTACGGGCCGGCCGGCCGTGCCCTCTTCGTGAAGGCCGCCCTGGTGCTCTTCCTGCCCCTCGCCCTGCTCCGCCTCTTTCGGTCGGCGCGGCCCTCGTCTCCCACCGGCGACGACGCGACCGTGCTGGCGGCGGCCGGCCTGAGGCTGGTGCCGTTCGGCCTGTGGGCGGTGCCGCCCGGCCTGGATGCCGGGTTCCAGGGCCTTCGCGCGCTTCTCGCCGTCTGGCGCGACGGCGTCCCCGTCACCCACCAACCGCTGCTCTCGGGGCTTCCCTTCACCGCCGTCCCTCCTGGCTTCGCGCTGCTGGTTGCCGACGTCGGCCTCCTGTCGGGCGCCGCCGCCCACCGCGCCACGCTGCTGGTCTCGCTGGCGGCGCTCTTCCTCTTCCAGCTCGCCCTGTTCTCGGTGCTGCGGGCAGCGACGCCGGGACGACCCGCCGCCGTCGCGGCGACCCTCGGCCTGGCGGTGGCCACCGTCTTCCTGGGCGATGGCGCCGAGCCCGAGCTCCTGGCTGCCGGCTTGCTGCTGTCGGCAGCCGCTCTGCTTGTGGGCCGTCGCGGCGAGCCCTCGGCGGTGGCGGCCGGGCTGCTGGTGGCCGCGGCCGCCGTCTGTGCCCCCGTGATGGCCTTGCTGGGGCTCGGGGTCGGGCTGGCCGTCGCTGCACGGGTCGGGAGCACCGAAAGGCGACGGCTGCGCCTCTCGGCCATCGCCGGTGGTCTGGCCCTGATCTGTGTCGTGGGGCAGCGGGGGTTGCGCCTCGCCAGCCTCACGGGTCTCGGGACCGCGCTGCGCGTGGTGGCGGTGGTGGTCCTGGCGCTCGGCCTGGCCCAGGCGTGGGGCACCCGGCACCGTGGGCGGTGGAGGAAGTGCGCCGCGGTCCTGCTGATGGCCGCCGGCCTGGCGGCGTCCTTCGTGTACTACCGGGGCGCGAGCCGGCGGGTCTCCGTGACCTGGGACGAGGTCGCCTCGATGGCCCGGCTGGCCCAGAGCTCCTCGCCGCTTTGCGTGGTGTGCGCTCCGCCCGGAGGGGTGACCGCCTGGCTGCCGGCGGTGGCGGGGCGCGCGGTGGCCGCGCCCCTTCTTCCCGCGACAGCGGCCCCCGAACGGGCCCCCGCAGCACGGCCCTGTGACCTCGAATACCCCTGACATCCTTTGACATCTCCTTTGGGAACCGAGGGTTAGCGGCGACGTAATATCAGTTTAGAACATCGAAGGCGGCGTGGGATCGCGACGGGGTGACGGCGTGCGGAGATTGATCCAGTGCCCCCAGAGAGATCTCGTCGGCGCGGCCGTTGTGTCCGGTCCCGCGCCCGCCTTCGATGGTTCTCGATTCTTCCCGGGGCCTTTGCTATCGTCCCCAAAAACTAGCCAGAGGCTGGCCCAGATGAGCTGGACGGAGCCGGCAATCGCGAGGTCTCTCGAGTGTCGAGTCGAAGCAGGTCGTGGTCGACCAGACGGGACGTGCCGGGGAAGCCGGCGTGAAGAGGCTCGGTCGTCTCGCCATCTGGGGCGGGCTCGGGATCGCCTTGGTCTACGCCGTGCTGGTGCTGGCCGTGGTGCCGCACTGGCTCGGCAACCTGGCCACCACCCGGACCTTCCGCTTCCCCGACAAGGAGAACCAGGGACTGACCCCGGAGTCGTTCGACCTCGCCTACACGCCGGTCTCGTTCCACGCCGCGGACGGCGTCGAGCTGAAGGGCTGGTGGGTCCCCAGCCCCGAGGACCGCGGCACGGTCCTCTTGGTCCACGGTCTCAACCGCTCGCGGCTGGAGATGGTGCGCAAGCTCCCGTTTCTCTCCCGGCTCGGCTGGAACGCGCTCGTCTTCGACCTGCGGCACCACGGAGAGAGCCAGGGCAAGGTGTCGAGCTTCGGGTTCTTCGAGCGGCTCGACGTGGAGGCGGCCGCCGACCTGGCGGCGTCGCGGTCCCGGGGGCCGCTGGTGGGGTGGGGGATCTCGCTGGGGGCCGCCACCACGGTGCTGGCGGCGGCCGTCGACCCGCGGCTGCAGGGCGTGGTCTGCGACAGCAGCTACCGGAGCCTGCGCGACACGGCGCGGCATCACATCCGGCTGTTCCGCCGGTTCCGCTGGTGGATGCGGGCCGTCCCCGCCTGGCCGGTGGCGGACCTGGCCGTCTACTGGATGGGGGAGATCGGCAAGTTCGACCCGGACGCGGTCGACATCGTGGCGGCGGCGCGGCACCTGTCGGGGAGGCCGGCGCTGTTCGTGTGCAACTCGGGAGACCGGCGGATGCCGCCTGAGATCGCCTTCGACCTGAAGGCGGCGGCCGGAGAGCAGGCGGAGGTCCTGGAGGTGCCCGGCAACAGCCACGGCGGCGCGTATCGAGACGGTCAACCCGCCTACGAAGCGGCCGTCACCCGGCTGCTTCAAGCCGTCACGGCCGAGGCCGCGAGGCTACCAAGGAGCGACCCGTGAGCGACCAGAGCAAGCACCACCACGTGCCGTTCCCGGAGGAGGACAACGGCGAGCCCAAGCCGCCCGAGCGCAGCAGCTCGTACACGATGGTGGCGCCGCGCTTCCGGGAGATCTACTTCCAGTTCTACAAGGAGACCTACAAGCCGTCGGCCCTGGATCGCAAGACCAAGGAGCTGGTGGCGATCTCGGCCAGCCTGGCCGCCAAGTGCCAGGGGTGCCTCGAGGGGCACATCAAGAAGGCCCTGAAGTTCGGCGCCTCGCGGGAGGAGATCTCCGAGACCATCGCCATCGCCATGGGCGTGGGCGCCGCCGCGGTGGTCGACCTGACCGACATCGCCGCCGACAACATGGAGCTGAAGCTGTTCTAGTGTCGTCGTCTCTCCTGCCCGCCCTCCGCCGGGGCCTGGATCTCCTGCCGTCCCCGGTCCCGGAGCGCCCCGGCCTGCTGGTCCGGGACCCGCTCGGCTACTCCGACACCACGCTGATCCTTCCGCCCCCCCTGGTTCCATGCCTCGTCTGCTTCGACGGAGGCCACACCGAGCTGGACCTGCGGCAGCTCCTGGTTCAGGCCACCGGCGACCTGCAGGTGGGGGGGCTGGTCCAGCACCTGGTCGAGACGCTCGCCTCGGCGGGCTTCCTCGAGGACGAGGTGGCGGCCCGCCAGCGGGACCAGCGGGAGCGTGAGTTCCGCGAGGCGCCGCTGCGGACGGCCGCCCACGCCGGCTCGGCCTACCCGGAGGACGCCGAGGCGCTACGGGAGACGCTCGACGCCCACCTTCGGGCGGGCGAGGGCGAGACGCTGCCGGAGCCGGCCGGGCTGTGCGGGATCGCGGCGCCCCACGTCAGCCTGGAGGGTGGGAGCGCCGCCTACGGCGCGGCCTACCGGGGGTTGGGGGCGGAGCTTCGGGGGCGCACCTTCGTGGTGCTCGGGACCTCACACTACGGCGAGCCGGACCACCTCGGCCTGACCCGCAAGCCCTTCGTCACGCCGCTCGGCGAGACCACGGTGGACCGCGAGCTGCTGGACGCCCTCGAGGGATGCCGTGCCGTCCGTGCCGAGGACTACTGCCACCGCCGGGAGCACTCGGTCGAGTTCCAGGTGGTCTTCCTGCAGCACCGGTTCGGCCCCGGGGTCCGGGTGCTGCCGATCCTGTGCGGGCCCTTCTCCAGCGCCCAGCTCGGCGGCTGGCCCGAGGACGACCCGGGTCTTCGCGAGGCCTTCGAGGCGCTCGCCGAGCTCTCCCGGCGAGGGGGCGAGCGCCTCTTCTGGGTGCTGGGGATCGACCTCGCCCACCAGGGGCGCCGCTACGGCGACCGCGCGCGGGCCCGGGCCGGCCAGGGCGCCATGAGTGCCGTCGAGGCGCAGGATCACGAGCGCCTCGCCCGGGCGGCCGCCGGGGACGCCCACGGCTTCTGGCACGAGGTGCAGCAGCAGGGCGATCCCCTCAACTGGTGCGGCAGCTCGCCGCTCTACACCTTCCTGAAGGCGGTCGAGCCCTCCTCCGGCCAGGTACTGCGCTACGAGCAGTGGAACATCGACCCGGACAGCGTGGTGAGCTTCGCCGCCCTGGCGTTCCACCGCCGGGCCTGATCAGCGATCGGCGGCAGCCGCGGCCTGCTTCCGTCCTACGAAAGCTTGGCGACCCGCGGGGGCCGGTGGTCGGCCAGACGGTCGAGGAGATCGTCGGGGTCCTCCGAGAAGACCAGCAGGTGTCGATGCTCGGGTCGGACGAAGCCTTCGCTCACGGCGCGGTCGATGAGCTGGGCCAGGGGGGCGAAGTAGCCGGCCACGTCCAACACGCCGATCGGCTTGTCGTGCATGTCGAGCTGGGCCCAGGTCAGCACCTCGAACAGCTCGTCGAAGGTGCCGAAGCCTCCGGGCAGGGCCAGGAAGGCGTCGGCGAGCTGGGCCATCAAGGCCTTGCGCTCGTGCATGCTCGCGGTGACGTGCAGCTTCGAGAGCGAGGTGTGGGCCACCTCGAGGGCGACGATCGCCTCGGGCATCACGCCGATCACCTCGCCGCCGCCCTCGAGGGCGGCGTCGGCCAGCACGCCCATCAGGCCGCGGCGGGCGCCGCCGTACACCAGGCCCATCCCGCGCCGTGCCAGGCGGCTGCCGAGGTCGCGGGCGACCTGCTGGTAGGCCGGGTGGCTGCCGAGCGCGGAGCCGCAGAAGACACACACGCGCTTCAAGGGGCGTGCGTTGACAGCGGTTTCTCCGGGCTTCACGATGGGTCTCCTGAAGGCGCCGATGTTAGCATCTCGAGAATCGATACGGGACGTGGTGCGGGCCGGGCTGATCGCAGCGCTCTGTCTCGCCACCACCAGCGGCGCCGGAGGCAGCGATCCCGCCGACTTCGATTCGACGGCGCTGTCTGCCGCGCTCCAGGCCATCCGCCCCTCCGGGCTGCGGGCCCACATCCGCTTCCTGGCCAGCGACAGCCTCGAGGGCCGAGGCACCGGCACCCGCGGCCATCGCCTGGCCGCAGAGTACGTGGCCGCCCAGCTCGAGGCGCTCGGCCTGGAGCCGGGGATGGGCGAGTCCGGCTTCCTGCAGCCGGTGCCGTTGCGGCGGGCGACGGTGGTGACGGCGGACAGCTTCTTCCGGGTGAGCCAGAACCGCCGGAGCCCGCGGCTCCGCGCCGGCCGGGACTATGTGATGCTGCCCAGCTTCGTCGCCACCGAGACCCGAGTCCGTGCCCCCATGGTCTTCGTCGGCTACGGGATCACCGCCCCGGAGCTCGCCCACGACGACTATGCCGAGGTTCCCGTCGCCGGCAGGGTGGCGGTGGCGCTCGAAGGCGCCCCCGGCCGGTTCCCACCCGACCTGCGCGCCCACCACGGCGCGCTTTCGGAGAAGGTCGCCGACGCGGCGGCGAGGGGCGCGGTGGGCCTGGTCGTGCTCTCCTCGCCAAAGAAGCCCCGCTCGGCATGGGACGGCACAGTCGAGATGCTGCGGGCGGGAGGGATGCGGTGGCTCGACACCCGGGGCGCGCCGAACGCCAGCCCGCCGGGGATCCAGTTGCAGGCCGTGCTCGGCCCCGACGCGGCGCGGGCCCTCCTGGGCGGCGGGCGGGCGGCACAGCAGGCGCTCCAGGCTGCCGCGGCCGGACACCCCCGGTCGGTGCGGATCGACGGCACGGTCGAGGCCCGCACCGTCAGCCGTTTCGAGGCGTTGGAGAGCCCCAACGTGGTCGCCCGGCTGCCGGGGTCCGATCCGGTCCTCAGCGAGGAGTGCCTCGTCTTCTCGGCCCACCTCGACCACCTCGGGATCGGCGAGCCGGTAGACGGCGATGCGATCTACAACGGCGCCTACGACAACGCCTCCGGCTCGGCCGGCCTGCTCGAGATCGCTCGCGCCTTCGCGAGCTTGGAGAGTCGCCCCGCCCGCTCCGTGCTGTTCGTGGCGGTCACCGCCGAGGAGGCCGGCCTGCTGGGCTCGGACTACTTCGTCCACTACCCGCCGGTGCCCCGCGAACGCCTGGTAGCCGACGTCAACCTGGACGGATTGATGATGCTGTACCAGCCGCTCGACGTGATCGCCTACGGCGCCGAGCACTCGAGCCTTCTCCCGCTGGCGCAGGCGGCCGCCGCTCGCCTGGGCTTCCGGCTCAGCCCGGACCCATGGCCCGAGCAGGCGCTCTTCGTGCGCTCCGACCACTACTCCTTCGTGCGCCAGGGTATCCCCGCCGTCTTCCTGATGGCGGGCATGGCCAGCGGCAGCGGGTCCTCCGGGGAGCGTGTCTTTCGGGGCTGGCTGGGCAGCCTCTACCACAGCCCCAAGGACGACACCGAGCAGGAGATGGACTTCGAGACCGGCGCCCGCCTGGCCCGCGTCAGCTTCCTGATTGGCTGGGCGGTGGCCACCCGGCCGGAGCGGCCCTGCTTCAACCCCGGCGACCCCTTCGGCCGCAAGCCCGCTGGGCCCAAGCTCGGAGGGCGGGTGCCCGGCACCGCCTCCTGACGCGGCGGTCTGGTGGTCTACAATCGTCTGTCATGAGGAACGAAGGGAAGGTCGTCATCTTCGGCAAGGGCGGCTGACCGCACACCCGGTCGGCCCGTGAGGCCTACTCCGCCAAGGGTTACGTCGTCGACTACCGCGACGTGCTCGCAAGCGACGCCGACATGGAGGAGATGCTGCTGCACTCCAACCGCCGGCGGGTGGTGCCCGTGATCGTCGAGGAGGGCCGGGTCACCGTCGGCCACGGAGGCACCTGAGGCGTCTAGCGAGACCCGGCGGGTCTCTTCCAATCTCATGAGGATCCTGGACCACGACGGCGGACCGCGGCCGCCGCAGAGGCGGGGCGTCGTCCCGTTCCTGCTGGGGGCGCTGATGCTGGCCGGTGGTGGCTGGCTCGGCTGGTGGTGGCTGACACGCCCCACCCCGGAGCCCGCCACCACCCCACCCGAGAGCACCGCGCCCGACGAGGGCGAGGGCTTCGGCACCCTCGAGGTGACGGCGATGCCGCCGGGGGCCGCCGTGTACCTCGATGGACGGTCTCTGGGCCCGGCCCCGCAGCGGGCGGAAGGGCTCAGCGCCGGCGCCCACACCGTGCGCGTCGAGCGGACCGGGTACCTTCCCTTCGAGCGTCGCCTCCACGTCGTCCCCGGCGTCCCTGCCCGTCTCGAGGCGCGCCTCGAGCGAGAGCCCAGCCGGTTCACGGTGGACAGCGACGTGCCGGGGGCCTCCGTCTTCATCGACCGACAGTTCGTCGGCAAGACCCCGCACGTCGTCACCGGGCTGGCGACGGGCCGCCACCGGCTCAACGTCTCGGCGGACGGATACGACGCTTTTGCCGCGACTCTCGAGGTCGGCGATCGCCCGGACGACGTCATGGTGCGCTTCAAGCAGGTGCACCTCGACCAGAGCCTCGACGTGGTCCACAAGCATGCCTTCGGAAACTGCCAGGGACGCCTGTACGCGACCCCTGATGGCCTGCGCTACGAGCCCACCTCGGGGAGCCACGCCTTCGCGGTGCCGCTCTCGGACCTCGTCCGCTTCGAGGTCGACTACCTGGCCAAGAACCTGCGGGTGACGGTGCGGGGCGGCAAGACCTACAACTTCACCGATCGCTCGGAGAACGCCGACGCCCTGCTCCTGTTCCATCGCGGGGTGGACCGGGTGAGAAGCCGCCGATAGGCCCCGGGCCGGGAGACCGCCCGAGCTCGGGCGACCTGGGGCCCGTCGTGGTAGCCTTTGCACCGTGAGACTGCTGCTGTGTCTCCTGCTGCTGGGGTCCGGGCGCCCCCTCGTCTACTGGGGGGCGACACCGCCCGTCATCGTGGCGGAGCCGGAGACGGGCGGGCCGGTGGCCCGAGTCACCGAGGTCCACGCCCGACGTGACGCCGCGGACCTGGTGGTCCGCTTCTCGTTCGATCGGCCGGTGGCCTCGACCCTGCACCTGGCGGACGGCACACCCGTCTCCGGTCGGCTGAGCGCAGTGCTCTACTTCGATGCCGACGACGACCGCGCCACGGGCCTCGAGGCCGACCCCACTGACCTGCGCGCGGGCGCCGATCGCCGTCTCGAGATCGGAGTGATGTACGTGGGCGACGATCCTTCCGAGGGGCGCGGCAAGCAGGCCGTGATCACGGCCACCCTGTGGTCGCTGAGACCCGGTGGCGGCCGGCGCACGCTCTGGCGCAGCGACATCGGGGCCGACCCGGGAAGGGTCTCGGCCTACAGCGAGTGGGTGGACGTCCGCATCCCGGCGGCAGTCCTCGAGCTTGGACCCAAGGCCCGTCTGGTCCTGGCCGACGGCAGCCGTTGCTGGGGCGGCTCGCTTCCCGACTAGACGCGAGCGGAGACGCCGTGACCCCTGCCGAGCCGAAGGCCACCATCGCGGTCATCGACGACGACGAGATGATCTGCCGGCTGGTGGTCCAGCTCCTGGAGAGCGACGGCTACCGCGCCAAGAGCACCACCGATCCCACCGCGGCCCATGGCCTGGTGCGTGCCGAGCGACCCAACCTGGTGCTCTGCGACATCGCGATGCCGGTGATGGACGGCTACGCGGTGCTCAAGAAGCTGCAGGGCGACCCCGAGACTGCGGCCATCCCGGTGGTGTTCTTCACCGCCCAGAGCGAGTTCACGGAGCGGGTCCGGGCATTCCGCTTCGGCGTGGTCGACTTCATCGCCAAGCCGTTCCGCCGCGAGCTGCTGCTGCGTCGGGTCGAGCGCCTGCTGGCCGGGCTTCCGGCCCGTCCCGGACGCGTGGCGGCCACAAGTGCCGCCGGAGGCGCCCGGGAGCTGCTCGAGTCGGCGCAGCGGGAGTCGCGCTCGGGCGTGCTGAGCGTGCTGCATGCCGGCCGCGCCGCCCACACCCTGATCCAGGCCGGCGAGGTGGTGGAGGGGACGCCGCCGAGCGACGCCAGCCTGCCGGCCGAGTTCTGCGAGCTCGACCCTTCCCGCGAGCAGATCGTCTCGCCCGCCGAGCCCAGCGGCCCGGAGGCCGAGGAGCCGCTTAGCTTCGAAAGCGTGCCCGAGGTCCTGCGGACGGTGCTGGTCGTCGACGACGACGACATCTTCCGGCGCTTCCTTCAGAACCTGCTGGAAGCCCAGGCCTTCCGCGTCCTGACGGCGTCCGACGGCGCCCAGGCGCTGGGGCTGGCCCTCGAGAAGCGCCCCTGGCTGATCCTCACCGACGTGCGCATGCCCGGCGTGGACGGCGTCGAGCTCTGCCGGCGGGTCCGCGCCCACAGCCTGATCCGCCACACGCCGGTGGTGTTCCTCTCGGGATGGGACGACTACAAGGCGCGGTACCGCGGTCTGGAGGCGGGCGGCGACGACTTCCTCTCCAAGCGGACCCCGGTTCGTGAGCTGCTGATCCGGATCAAGCTGATCCTGCAGCGCTTCGCCGAGCTCGGCGGGCGCGGCGCGGCGACCGCTTCGGCCGGCATGGAGGGGCGGCTGGACCTGGTCAGCTCACCCGGCCTGCTCCAGATGTGCCACCTGGGTCGGCTCACCGGAGCGCTGATGGTGCGCTCGGGAAGCCGCGCCTGCGAGGTGGCCTTCCGGGACGGAGAGATCGTTTCCGTCAAGGGGGACGGGATCGAGGGCATCCCCGCCCTCCACGAGGTGCTCGGCTTCTCCCGCGGGGTCTTCGAGTTCACCCCCGGCAAGGCGGCGCCGGGCCAGGCCCTGGGAGAGAGCTTCGACCAGCTCCTGCTCGAGGGCTGTCGCTGGCTGGACGAGCAGCGCCGCTAGTCCGCCCCCCTGACCAGATCCCGCTGGGCCAGCAGGATCAACCTCGCGCCCGGTCGCAGCGGGAACTCCCCGAGCAGCTCGTAGGTGGCGCCGAGCCGGCCCAGAAGCAACGCGCGCTGGGCGGGCGCGCCCACGATCACCTGACCGCCGAGCGGCGTCGGGATCTTGCCGAAGTAGCCGACGCCCGTGTAGTCGCGCAGGTACCAGGGCAGGGGCCAGTGCTCCGGCGTGGTGACGGTCATGGCGAGGCGATGCCCCTGCGGGGAAGCGGCGGCCAGCCGTTCGATCCGGTCGACCAGCCCTACGAACCCCCGCTTGGTGTGGGCGTAGACATAGGGGTGGCTCTCGTCGTCGTACCGCCGGAGCTCGAGATCGGCGGACTGCCACCCCGACAGGAGCAGGCCGGCCGCCGCCACCGGGACGGTGATCCACCGGAGCCGTCGCCCTGCCGAGCCGAGGCCGTAGCCGGCAAGGATCGCGAGTGGCAGCAGGACGTTGAGCCCCAGCCAGGGGGTCTTGTAGGGCACCGCCGAGTAGGCGGTCAGCACCCCCAGCCCCCACAGGGCCAGGAAGGTGGCCACCGGGTCCCGGCGCCACCGCCAGGCGGCCCACAGCAGGCAGGCACCCCCCAGCGCCATGATCGCGGGGTCGGCCCGCGACAGCCAGATCACGTGCTGCGGCAGCGGGTTGACGTGGGCGCTCTGACCGGTGCGGCTCCACACCGCCAGCGAGCGGAAGGCGTCGATCACGCCCCGCGGGTTGGTGAAGAACGACGAGTACAGAAGGCCGTCGACCAGGACGAAAAGCCCTGCCGCCCACAAGAGGTGGGTCCGCTCACGACGACCCACCCGCCCGAGCAGGGCCCTGGGCCGTGGCCGGGCGCCGGCCAGCCCCCACGACAGGAGGGCCGCCAGGCCGAGCACCAGAACGTGCAGGCCGGCCGTCTCCTTGGTGGCGAAGAGCAGCGCCGCCGAAAGGGAGAGCAGCAGCACCCGGTGGAGCCGCCAACCTCTCCGCAGGTGGAGAAGGCCGGCGGCGGTGCCGGCGGTGAAGAGCACCACCAGCATCTCGTGGATGAAGTAGCGGGAGAAGAAGACCATCCCGGGAGATATGGCGAGAAGCGCCGCCGCCCACAGCGCGCCTGCCCGCCCGATCACCGGCTTCAGGCCGAGCACGACCAGGATCGTGAAGAGACCCGCAAGCACCGTCACCAGCCGGATCGAGAACGTGCTGAGCCCGGCCACCTGGACCACCACCCAGGCGGCGTAGTAGAGGGTGGGGCCGTGGTAGTTGTTGGGGTCGTAGCGGTACTCGCCCTGGCGGACCAGCCGGGTGAGGAAGAAGCCGTTCACCCCCTCGTCGTGGTGCACCGGCCGCAGCTCCAGCTCGTAGAGCCTGAAGGCGGCGGCCAGCAGCATCAGCAGGACCGCCCCCGCCAGCCAGAGCCGCCTCTGGCGCGAGTCGTCGCTCACCGCGGGACCTCGAAGACCTGGAAGCTCCCCACCCCGCCGATCGGCCGGAGCGAGGGGAACGATCGCCGCGGGTGCTCGAAGGCGCGGCGCTCGAACGGGCTCAGCACCACGTAGTCGACGTGGGATCGCTGCAGCAGCGGCAGCGGGTCGCGGGCCCCGGTGTAGATCTCGTCCACCGCCTCGCGCTGCCTGGAGCCGTCGAGGCCCTGCGACCACAGGTGCCCCTCGTACCCCAGCAGCTCGGGTCGTCCCGACAAGAGCACCGGGTGATTGTACGTGGGCGCGACCACGAACCGTGCCCGCGGTGGCGTGTTCCGGCGGACCCAGTCGGCGAACGCCACCCCCTCCCGGTCGAAGACCACGTGGTCCATCACACCGGAGGCGGCCCGCCAGGTGTCGAGGGCTCCAGAGAAGGTGAGCGTCGCCAGCAGCACGGCGGCGGCCAGCCGCCCCAGGAGCCGCCGGCGGCAGAGCCCCGCCAAGAGCGCGGCGACCACCGGGGCGGAGGCCACGTACCAGAGGTAGAGGAACTTGACGTTGTCCCAGATCCAGGGCGAGAGGCGTAGCAGGTTCGGTACCAGGAAGCAGCAGGCAAACGGCAGGTAGAAGCGACGCAGGCCCCGCGGCAGCCGCCCGACTCGACACGGCAGCAGAAGGGCGAGGAGGAGGAGCGGGATGAAGGCGCCGGTGTTCAGCAACCAGAAGGGCAGCGTGCCCATGTCGCCGCGATCCCAGCCCACCTGGACGCCGACGAAGCGCGCCCCGTGGAGCGAGCTGGCGCTGAAGAGCCACAGGAGCTGCGGGGCCGAGAGCACAAAGGCGGCGCCGAAGAAACCCAGCCAGGACCGCCGTGGAAAGAGCACGGCCAGGGCGGCCGCCACCGCCAGCAGCACCGCGAAGCAATGGGCGTGCGCCAGCGGCAGAAGACCCGCCACCACGCCCGCGGCCAGCAGGCGCCGCCCGCCGCCGCTCTCGGGTCCGTCCTCGCGCAGGCCCTGCCAGAGCAGGAGGGTGGCCAGCACGAAGAGGGGGATGCCGAGGAGCAGGGCCCGCTGGGGGATCAGCAGGGTGACGATCGCGTTGCCCCAGCGCAGCGGACCCGAGGGCTCGATCGTGTAGTCGTGGGGGAGTCGGGACAGCAGCTCCAAGACCCCGCGCTCGCGGGCCTCGCGGAAGAAGCGGAGGAAGCCCAGGCCGCCGTTCTGCAGCGTGAGGACGGGGGTGAGCAGGGCCGCCAGCCGGCTGCCGGTGAGCTGGAGGCCGAGGTGATACAAGAGCACCAGCAAGGAGAGTCCCAGCACCAGGTTCTGCATCAGCAGCGCACGCGGCAGCGGCGCGCCCGCGACCGTGAGCAGGGCCACCACGAAGTCGACCAGGAACGGGTAGGTGAGGCGGGTGCCGGCCAGCTCCGGGTGCTCGGGGGGGAAGTTGTCGGCAACGGCGAAGCCCTGGACCAGCGCCAGGTGGAAGGGGAGATCGCCGATGTTGTGGTCGACGCCGGTGTGCCAGGCGCCCTGCCGGAGAAACACGGCCCGGTCGGAGAGCCGATACGAGAGACCCGCGCACAGCAGGAACAGCACCAGGACGGCCAGGCCGGAGCCCGCCGGCCGGCGAGACAGCGAGAGCCGCAGTGAGCGGGCCTGGCCTCTCAGCCGGCGACGCGGTCCGGGTCGGGCCAGCAGGAGCAGGGGAGCGGCGCTGACCAGGGCCGCCGCCGAGACGGAGTGCGGCGTGAGTCCCAGGAACGAGGCCCACACGAAGCCGCCCAGCCCCAGCACCACCAGGCCGACCACGGCCCCGGCCGCGAGCCGCAGGCTGGGCGCCAGCTCGTCCTCGAGGGCGAAGGTGGCCGCCACGCCGCCGCCGACCGCCACCAGCAGGAGCAGCCCGGCCACCGGCTACACCATCGCCGAGCGCCGCACCTCGTCCCGCCGCTGCTGGAAGAAGGCGACCAGCTTGCCGACGTAGTCGGGAAGTCGCGGGCAGAAGACGCCGAGCGCGCCCAGGTCGGTGCGGGCCAGCGTGGTGTCATAGCGGCAGGGGTGGTCGAAGTAGGCCAGGGACTGGACCGGCAGGCCGAGGTAGGACTGAACGAAGCCGGGAGCGAACAGGGCCCGCGCCACCGCCATCGGCAGCGGCAGGTTCAGGAAACGCCGGCCGAGGGCCTTGGAGAACAGGGCCAGGAGCTGGTTGACGCTCAGCGGATCGGGATCGGTCAGGTGATAGGTCTTGCCCTGGCTCACCTCCGAGGTCGACAGCCGGGCGACCGCCTCGATGATGAAGTCCACGGGGACGACGTTGACCGGGTGCTTTCCCGATCCCACCCTGACGAAGAGGCCGGGAGACGGCACCCGCAGCATGGCGCGCATGGCGAAGTAGGGTCCGTCGAACTTGGCGGTCTCGCCGGTCCGCGAGTCGCCGACCACGATCCCGGGGCGGTAGACGGTGGCCGGGACGCGGCTGCGCCGGACCTCGACCTCGGCGCGGTACTTGGTCTCCTCGTAGTGGTTGTTGAACGACTGCCCCACCTCCAGGTTGGTCTCGCGGAACACCCCCGTGGCGGTGCCCGAGACGTAGGCGGTCGAGACGTAGTGCAGGCGGGCGGGAGCCGGACAGGTCTCCAGGAAAGCCAGCAGGTGGCGGGTGCCGAGCACGTTGACCCGCTCGGCCAGATCCGGCGCGACGGCCAGGTCGTAGACGGCGGCCAGGTGGTGGGCCCCCGCCAGGCCGTGTCGCAGGTGCTCGGCGGCCGACGGCTCGAGGCCGAGATCGGGCACGGTGATGTCGCCCACCAGGAGCTCGATGCGACCGCTGGCGTGAGGGAGCTGGCGCAGGAGGCGGTCCTTCTCGTCGCGCGCCAGCGCCAGGAACCTCTCCTGCACCAGGCAGGCGAAGCGGGCCGCCGGCATCAGCTCGAGCAGCCGCGGCAGCAGCCGCGCCCCGATGAAGCCCGGAAAACCGGTGAAGAGAAAGACGCCCTCGCGTGCCTCCGTCACCCCTCACCTCCTGGACCGTCGGCAGTCGACGCGACGTCATCCTACATAAGCGCGGGCTCGCTGTGGAGCGAGCCGGGGAGTATCCTTGGGCTCGTGCTCGGGAGAGAACCCACGTGGGAGGTGGCGTGACCACCCCGGGCCCGCGGCGTGACCTGCTGATCTGCCCGACCCACCGGCTCCGCTACGACCCGCGTCTGACCAGCGGATGCGTTCTGTGTCGACGCCCGCAGCGAGCCGCCGCGCCGGGCCCGGGATTCGGATGGCGATCGGCGGCTGTGGGTCTGGTGCTGGTCGCGTCGGCGGGGATGCTGCTCTGGCAGCGGGCGGGCCAGGCCAGGCCGCCCTCACCGGCTCCCCAGGTGGCCCTGGCTGCGGCTTCGACCCCGTTGCCCCGGCCGACCCCGGTTTCGAGATTCAGCCCGACGCCGGCGCCGACCGCGCCTCCGCCATCGATGGTCAGCTCTCCGACTCCGCTGCCGCTTCCCCCCGACAGCGCCTGTCCAATCGCAGGGGGTCCGCTGGCCGAGGAGCCGAGGCCCTGGCCGGTGACGCGACGGTGGCATGAAGGTGCCTCCGGCTACGCCAGAGCCACCCAGGAACAGGGGAGGTGCCTGGCCCCGTTGCTCGTCTACTTCCGCACCGACTGGTGCCCCTACTGCCACAAGTTCGAGGAAGAGGTGCTGCGGGACCGGGACGTGGAACGCCACCTCGACTACAGCGTCGTGAAGGTCCGCATCAACCCGGAAGACGGCCCCGACGAGCAGGCGGTGGCCGACCGTCTCGGGGCCACGGGCTATCCGACCGTGTTCGTCATGGTCGGACACGGCCTGAGCAGGGACTGGCCCCAGCAGCGCCGGTTGCAGCTCGACGAGCTCAGCGAGCCGGATCGTTTTCTCGCGGGACTCGAGAAGCGCCGCACCCTGGGGGCCCAGAACCTGTTGCAGCAGGGGGAGCGGCAGCGGGCTGGGCGCGACTACGAGGGCTCGGTTGCGTCGCTGACGGAAGCGCTGGCCCTGGAACCGGAGCAGACGGACGCCTACTACGAGCGGGGCCTGACCCACCTGGCGGCGGGATCGACGGATATGGCGTACGCGGACCTCCGAACGGCGCTCTCTCGGGGTCACGATCCCGAGGCGATCTTCGAAGCGGTTGGGCGGTATCTCGGACGAGAGGAGCTGCTCGACGAGGCCATCGCCTGCTGGACGGTCTACCTCGGGCGGGCCGTGGACCACAAGGCTCAGGGCTACGTTGGCCGCAGCGAGCTGCACTGGCGGAGGGGGGATCGACAGCGGGCACGAGATGACGCCGAGGTCGCCTGTCGGCTGGGAGACGCCAAGGGCTGTGAGCTGGCGGAGCAGCTCGACAGATCAGAGACGAATCCGTGGCCCATCACGTGAGGTCGATCGGCGATCGCGCCTGGGCCCGTCGGGCTCGGCCTGGCTCACCCTCGGGCTGGGCCTAGCTCACCCTGAAGACGTGGATGACGGTCTCGCCGTCGTTGTTGGCGACCGGCTCGACCAGGTACAGGAGGCCCCGCGCGCGGTCGAAGGTCATGGCGTTGACGAAGTCGCGCTTGTAGTTGACGAGGTCGTCGGTGGTGTAGTCGGGGTCGAGCAGGAAAGGGCTCAGGTCCAAGACCGCGTAGGGCCGGGGCGTCCAGGTCGCGGTGCCGCCGTCGGCGACGGCGGCCAGCTCGTCGGGGCTGAAGAAGAGCAGTTGGGCCACGAAGTCGTCGGCCCAGAAGCCGCGGTTGGAGTACGGGAAGCCGGGTACCTCCGGACACGTGTTCTGCTCGGCGCAGTCGTAGGGCCAGCGGACGCCGTTGGCGAACCCGTACCAGGTCTCGCCCACGGTCTTGGTGCCGGCGAACACCACGGCGCCGCGGTCTCCGGCGGTGAGCCACGAGACCCCTCGCCAGCGGTCGCTGTCGGTCTGGGTGGGGATCGCCTGGCTCTCGTCGAAGGAGATCTCGGGCACTCCCGGGATCTGCACTCCGTACAGCATCAGTGGCGTCAGCGCGCTGAGCGAGGTGCCCGGCGTGGGCGGGTTGCCGTCTGCCCAGGGGGCGGAGGAGAACAGCCCCGGGCCGCCTCCCGCCCAGGGACCCTCCCGGGCCCGGCCGGTGGCCAGGTACTGGCCGGAGACATGGGCGTCGGCCCAGGCGTGTGGGATCTCGCACATGTAGTCGTTGGTCACGTAGCCGCTGTAGCCGCCGAAGACCCAGAGGCCGGCGGTCTGTGGGCTCGACAGGTTGGTCTCGAACCAGCCTTGGGAGGCCTCGAAGGCCGTGTCCTGCAGGTGCAGGCCGATGCAGAAGTGGAGCTTGCCGGAGGTCTGTCCCTCCTGGGCCGGCAGGTAGCACATCCCCACCCGGGGCTGCTCCAGGTAGCCGAGCAGGCCGCCGAAGATGCTGGTGAAGGGCTGGAGGGTGGTGGCGACGTTGAGATCCTCCACGCTCCGCGAGGCCGACACCACCGGGACCGGGATGCTGATCTCGGAGACGTAGAGCTCGGCCTCGTTGCCGGTGCCGAAGAGCGAGCCGGGATAGCCGTCGGCCTCGCCGCCAGGGTCGCCGTCGGGGAAGTAGGCGAGGGCGTTGCCGCCGTAGTACCAGCCGGTTCCGTTGGTGCCCTCGGGCAGCCGGAAGGCTCCCAGGTACTGGAGATCGGACGGCTGAATCAGGCCGCTCTGGGCCTGCGCCGGTTCCGCTGCCGAGAAGAACAGCACCACCACCACGGCCAGAATCCCACCGAGTCGAATACTACTTGGCCAGCGCATCAGATGTCCCTCCCGGGCCTCGAGCCACGGCGTCTGTGCCCTCTGAATCATACCGCGCCGCGGCCCCGCCAGGGGGGGAGAGGGGCGGCGATCCGAGCTACTGGACCAGCAGCTTCTCGATGACAGCGGAGAGGGTCGCCTCGTCCTGGGCGGCGACGAGCTGCTCGACCACGATGCCGTCGCGGTCGACGAAGAACAGGGTGGGGAAGACGCTGATCGGGCCCCAGGTCTTTTCGACCTCGGGGGTCTCGTAGGCCACCGGGAAGCCGATCCCCAGCTTCCGGACGTAGGCGTTCCGCTGCTCGTCGGAGTAGGGCAGCCCCAGCACCCGGTCGGCGTTGACGGCGACGATCTCCAAGCCCTTGGGAGCGTACCTCGCGTACACCTTCACCAGCAGGGGCGTGGTGCTGAGGCAAGGGGGACAGCCGGTGAACCAGAAGTAGACCAGACGCGGCTTCCCCTCGAAGCGGGCCGGGGACAAGGAGGAGCCGTCGAAGGCCTCGAGAGCGAGCGGGGGAGCGGCCTTCCCGACCAGGCCGGCCAGGCTGCGCTCGAGGAGCTTCCCGAAACGGGGGTGGGAGGTGATGGCCGAGACGTCGACCCTCGTGATCTCGCCCGTGCCGGGGTCGCGCTCCAGGAACCGTGGCATCCGGGGATCCGAGCCCATGATCCTCAGCAGGACGTTGGCCTCACCCGGGACATGGAAGCCGAACTGCTCCGAGAGCTCGGCGAGGCTGGGGGGGCGGCCCTCGGCCTGCTGGAACTGGGCCACGAAGAGAGGGATCTTGAAGAAGGTGTTGAACAGGCGTTCGAGGGCGGCCCGCTCCTCGGGGGCGGTGAAGACCTCGTTGTAGAGGGTGGAGACGACCACCGGCTGGCCCGGCCTGACGTGGGCCTCCAGGTACTCGACGACACGCGTCTCCGGATCGTCCGCCGCCTGCGACAAGAGCGCGGCCAGCGCCAGCGTCGCCCAGCCAAGAGCCATCGGGTCCGCTCCTCCCTTCCGTGCCCCCTCCTGAGCTTATACCGCGAAACCGGGTTCCTCGTGCTCCACGTTGGACGCTCCCGGTGTCCCCGCCCGCTGCGGCTTGGTTGAACCAGGAGCCGGCCTCGTTCATGCTGGGGGCACCCACCGCGGTCCGACAGGAGCTGCACGATGCCCGTGGCAGTGGGCCGGCGAGCCCGGCGACCCGACGCGCCCGACAAGGTCCGGGGGACGGCCCTCTACGTCGCCGACTCCGAACCGGCCGGCTGCCTGGTCGGCGGCGCGCTCCGGTCCCCGCTGGCCCACGCCCGCATCGTTCGGCTCGACGTCTCGCGGGCCCGGCGCGTCCCCGGGGTCCGGGCGGTCCTCACCGCCGCCGACATCCCGGGTCGGAACCTGATCCCGATGATCCAGGCGGACTGGCCGGTGCTGGCCTCCGACGAGTCGCGCCACGTGGGGGAGGCGGTGGCGCTGGTGGCCGCCGAGAGCCCGGCGGCGCTTCGGGAGGCGCTGCGGCGGATCGAGGTCGAGTACCAGCCGCTCCCGGCGCTCTTGGAGATGGAGGCGGCCCTGGCAGCCGGCGAGGTCCTGGCCGAGTGGCGCGTCGTGCGTGGCGACGCGGCGTCCGAGATGGCGCGCGACGACCTGGTGGTCGTGGAAGGCACCTACCACACCCCCTACCAGGAGCACGCCTACATCGAGCCGAACGGGATGCTGGCGGAGCCGGACGGGCGGGACGGCATCACCGTGTGGGGATCGATGCAGTGCCCGTTCTACGTACAGAAGGGCGTCGCCTCGGCGCTCGGCCGCGGCCTGAACCAGGTTCGCATCGTGCAGGCCGTCACCGGCGGCGGGTTCGGCGGCAAGGAGGACGCGCCATCGCTGCTGGCCGCCCAGGCCGCCCTGCTGGCCCGGGCCAGCTCCCGGCCGGTGAAGATGGTGCTGAGCCGCGAAGAGGACATGGCGGTGATGTCCAAGCGGCACCCGGCCCGGGTCCGGTGTCGCACGGCGGCCACCCGTGACGGGCGGCTGGTGGCCGCCGAGGTCGACTACCTGCTCGACGGCGGCGCGTACGCGACGCTGTCCCCGGTGGTGCTGTTCCGTGGGACCGTCCACGCCTGCGGCCCCTACCGGGTTCCCCACGTCCGGGTCGAGGCGCGGGCGGTGCGCACCCACAAGGTCCCGTGTGGGGCTTTCCGGGGCTTCGGCGAGCCGCAGGTGGTATTCGCCGCCGAGAGCCAGATGGACCTCCTCGCCGAGCGTCTCGGCATGGACCCGCTGGAGCTTCGGCGGACGAACGCCCTCGGCCCGGGAGACGAGACGATCACCGGCCAGCGGCTCTCGGACGACGTGGCCTTCGTCCCGGTCCTCGAGCAGGTCGCCTCGGCATCCGACTGGTCGAGCAAGCGCGCCGCCTTCGCGAAGGACGAGGGAGCGGTCCGTCGCGGCATCGGCCTGGCCGCCTGCTACTACGGGGTGGGGCTCGGGGCGCTGGGCCGGCACCTCAACTCGGCCGGTGCCGGCGTGGTGGTGGCCGGAGACGGCAGCGTCACGGTGGCCGTCGGGACTACCGAGATCGGCCAGGGGATGACGGTGGCGCTGTCTCAGATCGCCGCCGAGGCCCTCGGCTGTCCGCTCGAGAAGGTGAGGATCGCCCCCGTCGACACCTCGCGGGTCCCCGACAGCGGACCCACCGTGGCCAGCCGCACCACGATCATGAGCGGCAACGCCATTCGCGATGCCGCCGCCCGCATCCGCGCGGCGATGGAGCCGATCGTGGGAGGGGCGGACCTTCTCTGGGAGGCGGCGGTTCTCCGCTGCGTCGAGGCGCAGGTGAGCCTGGCCGCCCACGGCTGGGCGGTCCCGCCCGCCAGCCCGTTCGACACCAGAAGCGGCCAGGGCGACGCCTACATCTGCTTCGCCTTCGGCGCCAACGTGGTGGAGGTCGAGGTCGACACCGAGACCGGCGAGACCCGGGTGGTCGACGTCCACTCGGTCCACGACGCCGGCCGCATCGTCAACCCGGCCGCCGCTGAGGGCCAGGTGGAGGGGGGCGTGGCGCAGGGGATCGGCTACGCGCTCCTCGAGGAGCACCTCCTCGAGGAGGGCCGGATCCTGAACGACCAGCTCTCCACCTACATCCTGCCCACCTCCCTCGACACCCCAAGGATCCACAGCCACTTCGTCGACGGTGACTACGGCTACGGGCCCTACGGCGCCAAGGGGCTCGGCGAGCTGCCGCTGATACCGGTGGCCCCGGCGGTCACGGCGGCGATCCACCACGCCTGCGGCGCACGGCTGCGGGAGATCCCGGCCACCCCCGAACGGGTCTTCCGAGCGCTCCGTGCCGCCAGCGAGGAGAGCCGTGGCTGAGACGGTCGAGATCGCCCTCTGCCTGAACGGCGAGGAGCGGCGGCTCACCGTGCGGCGCGACCAGCGGCTGCTCGACCTGCTGCGTGACGACCTGTACCTGACCGGCGCCAAGGAGGGGTGCGGAAAGGGGGAGTGCGGCTCGTGCACCGTGATCGTCGACGGCCGGCCGGTGGACTCGTGCCTGATGCTCGCCTACCAGGCGGACGGTGCGGTGGTGGAGACGATCGAGGGGCTGGGCGACGCCGGCGCGCTCCACCCTCTGCAGGAGGCCTTCGTCGACAGCGGCGCGTCGCAGTGCGGGGCCTGCATCCCGGGCGCGATCCTGGCCGCCAAGGTGCTGCTCGAGCAGGTGCCGTCGCCCACCGAGGAGGAGACCCGCGCCGCCTTGGCCGGGAACCTGTGCCGCTGCACCGGCTACACCAAGATGCTCGACGCGGTCGATCGGGTGGCCGGACACCTGCCACAGCCGCCGCCACGCACGCCCCCTGCCCCACTGGCGCCGCCCGACTGGCGCCCCCGCTCGCTTCACCGGGCGCTCGAGCTACTGGCCGAAAGGCCCACCCTGCGGCCGATCGCCGGCGGCACCGATCTGCTGGTCCGGGCCCAGGACGGGCGCGTCGACGCCTCGGAGACGTTCGACGTCTGCGGGATCCCCGAGCTGCACGGGATCGAGGAGCGCGGCGACAGCCTCTGGATCGGGGCCGGCGCCACCCACGCACAGCTCCTCGCCTCGCCGCTGGTGGCCCGGTACGTCCCCGCGCTGGCGCAGGCCGCGGCCGTGATCGGCGGCCCGCAAGTCCGAAGCCGCGGGACCCTCGGCGGCAACCTGGCCAACGCCTCGCCGGCAGCGGACACGGTCCCGCCGTTGCTGGCGGCCGATGCCGTGGTCGATCTGGCCTCGCGGGACGGGCGGCGCGAGCTGGCGCTCGGCGACTTCCTGGTCGGGCCGGGATCCTGTGCGCGGGCGCCTTTCGAGCTGATCGTGGGCGTCCGCGTGCCGCGACGCGACGGCGTCCGCGGTCTTTTCCTGCGTCTCGGCCAGCGCCGGGCCCAGGCCATCTCCAAGGTCTCGCTGGCCCTGTCCCTGGTGGGCTCCGTCGACCGGCCGGGCTGGGTGAGGGTGGCCCTCGGCGCCGTGGCCCCCACGGTGATCCGAGCTCACGCGGCCGAGCAGTGCCTGCTCGAGGGTGGGGCCTCCGCCCTGGAGCGGGCCCGTGACGCGGTGCGCCGCGAGGTCCGACCGATCGACGACATCCGCTCCACCGCGGAGTACCGGCGCGAGATGGCCGCCGTCCTGCTGTCCCGCGGGCTCCGAGCGCTCTCGTGACCAAGCCACCGCGACCGGGCCGCTTGCCGAGCCTGGTACGGGACCTCGTCTGCATGCAGTGTGGAGGGAGCTACCGGCGCGGTCTCGATGGCCCCTGCCCCCGCTGCGGTCCGGAAGGGGTGCTGGACGTCCGCTTCGACCTCGAACGGGTGAGGCCAAGGCTCACCCGCGCCGCCCTCGACAAGCGTCCGTTCGACCTGTGGCGGTACCGGGAGCTGCTGCCGTTGCCGTCGGGCGGCCGTCTCCCGCCGATCCCGGCCGGGGGGACGCCGCTTCTGGAGACGCCGGAGCTGGCCCGCTGGGTGGGGGTCAAGCGGCTGCTCCTGAAAGACGAGGGGCGCAACCCCACCGCCTCGTTCAAGGACCGCGCCAGCGCCGTGGGGGTGGCGCGGGCGCTGGGGCGCCGGGCCCGGGTCGTCGCCTGTGCCTCGACGGGGAACGCGGCCTCTTCGCTGGCCGGAGCGGCCGCCAGCGTCGGTCTTCCTTCGGTGATCTTCGTGCCCGCCTTCGCCCCGGAGCCGAAGCTCGCTCAGCTCCTGGTGTTCGGGGCCAGGGTGATCCGGGTGGCGGGCAGCTACGACCAGACCTGGGAGCTGTGCCAGCGGGCCTGTCAGAGATACGGCTGGTACAACCGCAACGCGGCCGTCAACCCGTCGCTGATCGAGGGCAAGAAGACCTGCGGCCTCGAGATCGCCGAGCGGCTCGGCGCCAAGATGCCCGACTGGGTGGCGGTGTCGGTCGGTGACGGGTGCACGATCGCCGGGATCTGGAAGGGCCTTTTCGAGATGAAGGAGCTGGGGCTGCTCTCGCGGCTGCCGCGCCTGCTCGGCGTCCAGGCGGAAGGGGCGCGCCCGCTGGTGGATGCCTTCCGGGAAGAGCGGGACCTGGTCCCCGGGAAGGCCCAGACCCTCGCCGACAGCATCTGCGTCGGCCATCCGCGCAACTGGCGCAAGGCCCTGCGCGCCGTCGCCTCGTCTGAGGGCCAGCTCGTGGCCGTGTCCGACGAAGCGATCCTCGAGGCGATGCGGGAGACCGGACGCCTTGCCGGGGTCTTCGGCGAGCCTGCCGGCGTGGCCGGTATCGCCGGGCTCCGTCGAGCCCGGGACGAAGGGATCGTCGGCCCCCGCGAGACCGCCCTATCGGTGGTCACGGGCAGCGGGCTCAAGGACGTGCGCAGCGCCATCCGGGCCGGCGGTGAGCCGGTCTCGCTGAAGCCGAGCGATGCGGAGCTGGGGGCCTACCTCCGTGAGCACCCGCTCGGCTGACCGGGCGGGACGGGAGCCGGACGGGGCTTGCGCCCGTCAGGTGGCTGCACCAGAATCGCGCCGGTCCCCAGTCGACGGCTTCGTGATCGACAGAACCAGAGCGAGGAGAGACATGACACGCTCGAATGAAGGCCTCGTTTCGGGCGACGGAAGCCGCACCGATCACCGGAGGCCCCACTTGCCGAAGAGGAAGGCCAACCTCCTGCCGATGCTGGTCGCCGCCCTTCTCGGGACCGCCGTGGCCTCCGCCGAGGCGCCGGCGTCGGGCCCGTGGACCATCGACGACATCCTGCTGGCCGAGTCCGCCTCGGACTTCGCGGTCTCGCCCGACGGGCGGGCGGCGGTCTGGGTGAAGAGCCGGATGGACAAGGAGAAGGGCGGGGAGGTCTCGAACCTGGTGCTGAGCTCCCTGACCGGCGAGGCCGCCGAGGTCGAGCTGACCCGCGGCCAGGACCGCTCGTACGCCCCCAAGTGGTCGCCGGACGGCCGAACCATCGCTTTCCTCAGCACCCGGCCACGCCCGGACGCAGAGGACGACGGCGAGGAAGAGGAGGAAGACGCCGAGTCGGAGCTGTGGCTGATCCGGGCCCAGGGTGGCGAGGCCTGGCCGCTGACCGACCTCGAGCGGAAGATCGTGGGCTTCGGGTGGAAGGACGACGGCACCATCGTGCTGGCCGCGGCCGAGGTGGAGGGCTACCGGGACCAGCGCGCGGAGGCGGAGGAAGACACCTCCCAGGCGGTCGAGGACCCGCGCCACTCGCCTCCGGTGCGTCTCTTCCTGGTCGGAGTCGAGGACGGCGACGTCACCCGGCTCACCGAGGGCGACGACTGGATCGAGTGGATGGAGGTCTCGCCCGACGGGCGGTGGGTGGTGGCGTCCCACCAGCAGTCGTTGAGCTTCGAATACGACCACCGTGTCCCCCCGGTTGTGAGGCTTCACGACCTGAAGCAGGGCACCGCCCGCCCGCTCTTCCAGGGAGAACGGGTCCGGGCGATGTCGGCTGCCTGGACCCCTGACTCCCGGGGCTTCTACCTGGTGCACGAGCACTCCTCGGACCCCCGCTTCTTCACCGCCACGGAGGAGCTCCTCAGGTGGGTGGACGCCGAGTCGGGGCAGGCGAGCGAGGTGGACCTCCAGTGGCCGCGCGCTCTGGCCTACGGGACCCGCGTGCTGCCCACCACCGACGGCTTCCTGGCCCTGCTCGCCGAAGGCGTCCACTATCGGCCCGCCCGCTACACGCGCACGGAGGCCGGCTTCATCCGCCGCGACCTGGTCGGCGAGCACGTCTCGAACACCTTCGACTGGGTCCTGGGCCGGGACGGGGCCACCCTCCTCTACGAGCACTCGACGGCGATGAGGCCGTCGCAGTGGTACCGGGCCCGTCTAGACGGCGTCTCCATCGGGGCCGGGGCGGCCCTCACCAAGCTGAACCCGACGTTCGAGAGAAAGCCGGTGCACCGCGCCGAGGTGGTGCGCTTCAAGGGGGCGAGGGACGAGGAGGTCGAGGGGATCCTCTACTACCCCCTCGACTACCAGGCGGGGAAGAGGTACCCGCTCTTTCTCGCCATCCATGGCGGGCCGATGGGCCAGCCCGACCGCGACATCTGGATGCAGGGCTGGGACTACCCGAAGCTGCTGCTGGCCCAGCGCGGCGCCCTGCTGCTCGAGGTGAACTACCACGGCAGCTCGGACTACGGGCTGGCTTGGGTGGAGTCGATCTGCTGCGGCAACTACTACGACCTCGAGCGGGTGGACCTCGAGCGGGGCGTCGACTACGTGATCCAGCGTGGCCTCGCCGACCCCGAGCGGCTCGGCAGCATCGGCTGGTCGAACGGGGCGATCCTCACCACCGAGCTGACCACCCGGACCCGTCGCTTCAAGGTGGCCTCCGCCGGCGCCGGCGACGTGGAGTGGATCAGCGACTGGGCCAACGTGGACTTCGGCGCCTCGTTCGACGAGTACTACTTCGGCGCCGCTCCCTACCAGGACCCCGAGCGCTACGTCCGCAAGTCCCCCTACTTCCGCCTGAAGGACGTGACCACGCCGACCATCCTCTACACCGGGACCGAGGACCGGGCGGTGCCGCCCAGCCAGAGCTGGTCCCACTTCCGGGTGCTGCAGCAGGCCACCAAGACGCCGGTCCGCCTGATCCTCTTTCCGGGCGAGCCGCACGGCCTGAAGGAGTACCAGCACCAGAGGCGTAAGGTCGAGGAGGACCTGGCCTGGCTCGATCTTCATCTGTTCGGCATCGCCCCGTCCGATCCCGCGCTCAAGGAAGGCTCGCCGCTGGCCGCCGCGGTGGCCCGCCAGGGCTTCGCTCGCGAAGCCGGCCGCTACGGCCGCCGAGTGAAGGGGCGGCTGGTGCCCGAGGCCGTCGTCCACAAGGGGTTGCGGGTGGGGCGCTTCGAGGTCACCCGAGCCCAGTACGCGGCCTTCGATCCGAAGTCACCCGTCCCGCCCGGCACCGAGAACCAGCCCGCCTCGGGCATCAGCTTCGAGCGGGCCCAGGCCTACGTCGCCTGGCTGGCCGCCCTGACCGGCGAGCCGTGGCGCCTTCCCCGCGAGGCCGAGGTCGACGATCTCTACCAGGAGGCCCAAGCGGACGAGAACACGCTCGACCGCTGGGCCGGCTACTCGCCGAGCCCGGAGGACGCGGCGCGGCTGCGGGAGGTGGCGGCCGGTCTCGGCGGCAAGGCGCCGCTTCTCGAGGAGGTGGGTCGGCACGTCGGCCGCGGCGAGGGCAAGGACATCTACGACCTCGGCGGCAACGTGGCAGAGTGGGTGGTGGCGGCGGACGGCCAGGGGAGGCTGCTCGGCGGCAGCGCCGACCAGCCGGCAGGCGCCACCGGACCGTCGGCCCGCGCCGGGGAGGCATACCGCGGCTTCCGGGTGGTGGTGACCGCGGAGGGCTCATCGACCCGGTGAAGATGGCACCGGGTCGACGGTGATCTGCCATGGCCCTCGGCGGGTGGGACGGGCCAGGGCCGTCTCCAGGGTCGTGGCGAAGCGGCGGCGCGGCCACTCCAGGGCGCCGAAGTCGGCCAGGTAGTCCGTGTAGACCTGGCAGTCGATCAGGGTGAAGTCCCAGGCCTTGAGCTGGCCGACCAGGTGGACGAAGGCGATCTTCGAGGCGTCCGGTTGCCGAGCGAACATCGACTCCCCGAAGAAGACGGCGCCCAGCGACACGCCGTAGAGGCCGCCGGCCAGCTCCTCGCCGGACCAGGCCTCGACCGAGTGGGCCAGCCCCATCTGGTGGAGGGCGGTGTAGCTCCGCTTGATGTCGGCGGTGATCCAGGTCCCTCGCTGGCCGGGGCGGGGGGCCGAGGCGCAGCTCTCGATCACCGCCTCGAAGGCGGTGTCGCAGGTGACCTGGAAGGGGCGCTGGCGCAGCCTGCGACGCAGGCTCCGCGAGACGCGGAGCTGGTGAGGAAGCAGGACCATCCGCGGGTCCGGCGCGTGCCAGAGGATCGGTTGGCCTTCCTGGTACCAGGGGAAGATCCCCCGCGAGTAGGCGAGCAGCAGCCGCCTCGGAGACAGGTCGCCGCCCACGGCCAGGAGCCCATCCTCGGCGTGCTCGACCGGAGGGAAGACGAGGCGCTCGTCGAGGAGGTAGACGGGCATCGTCTCTCGATTCTAGCCTCGTGTCGACGCAAGGCGCCGCTCTTTGGGTGACGGACGGGATTGTCATAGACTGCCGGGTGCGCGGGATCCGAGGCGCCGCTTCGAAGGTCGCCCTCGAGCCCGCTGTGATCCGAGAGGAACTGGAACTCATGAAGCTCACCGAACTCACGCTCCGAAAGGCCCTCGACCTGGCTGCCGACACCGAGGCGGCGGCGGCCCAGCGCTACCAGGAGCTGGCACGGCAGTTCGCCGACAACCCGGCCGTGGCCGAGGTCTTCACCCAGCTCGCCAGCGACGAGGCCACCCACGAGGCGCACTTCCGGGGCGTGGCCAGCCGGGTCCCCGAGGGGGAGCCCTCGCCCCGCGACGACGACTCGATGGACCTGGTGCGGGCTTCGGTGGCCTCCGAGTTCTTCAAGCCGGGAGGCTTCGCCGCGGCGGAGGTCGAGACGCCGGCCGATGCCCTGCTGAAGGCCCTGGGCCTCGAGCGGGCGACCCTGTTCTTCTACATCTCCCTGCAGGACGTCCTGGGGGAGAGCCCGGAGCTCGGCCACCTGATCCAGGCCGAGAAGCGCCACGTGACCAGCCTGATGAAGGTGCTGCTCAGCGACGCCAAGTTCCGCAGCCTCGACGACATCTGGTAGCCGGGGGGCCCGAAAGTCAAAAGTCCAGACCTGACCCCCTGCCGGTAGGTCGGCGCCGCCGGAGAGCCAGAGGCGGATCCAGGCGCGCGCCACGTCCAGGCGGGCGATCTCGAGCCGCGTGCGCTGCTCGCGCAGGGCGGCCTCGGCCTCGAGCAGGTCGTTGGTGGTGGCGCGTCCCGCCAGGTGACGCTCGCGCTCGACGCGGAGCGTCTCGCTGGCCTGCTCCACGGCCCGCTCCCCGACGCTGACCGCCGCCCGCGCCGTCTCGATCGCCGCAAGCGCGCCCCGGACCTCCAGCTCGACGCCTCGCCTCGCCTCCTGGAGCTCGGCCAGGGTGGCGTTCCGCTGCGCCTCGAGGGCGGCGCTGCGGGCGCTGCGGGTGGCGGCGACGAAGGGGGCCCAAGCGACCTTGACGCCGCCCTCCACCCAGTTGGTGACCGAGTAGGGCGAGCCGTCGGTCCAGGTCCACGTCACGTACCCCTCGGCGCGCGGGAGCCGCTCGGCGCGCACCGCGTCCCGCCGCTTGGCCAGCGCCTGGCTCGCCGAGTCAAAGGCGGCCAGGTCGGTTCGTGTCCCGAGCGCCCGCTCGAGCGCCGGGGCGAAAGGCGGCGCCGCCAGGCCGGACCAGTCCGGTACGGCGTGGGCCCGGACCTCGCCGTCACGGCCCACCGCGTGGGCCAGGGCCGTGGCGGCCACGGTGCGCGCCTCGCGTAGGGTCAGCTCCTCGAGCTCGGCCTGCTCGAGGGCGAGCCTGACCTTGAGGACGTCGGCTTCCAGGGCGCGGCTGGCGCTCGCCATCGCCTCGACCTCGGACAGCCGTGCCCGAAGGCTTCTGACGTAGGCCCGGGTCACCTCCTGCTGGGCGGCGATCCGCAGCACCTCGGTGTGGGCCAGGCCGGCCTGCGCCGCGAGCTGCTCGCGGGCGCGCTCGGAGCCGAGGCGGGCCGACTCCGCCTCGGCCCGCGCCGCCGGGCTGGCGAAGAGCATGTGGCTTGCGTCGAAGAGCGGCTGGGTGATCTGCAGGCCGGCTCGGTTGACCCGGCTGGAGCCGAACGGGAACTCGCCGATCGGCGTGATCAGGGCCAGCTCGCGGTTGCGGTCGGTGGCCTCGAACGAGGCGCCCACCACCGGCAGGAAGGCGCTGCGCCGCTCGGCAGTGGCTGCGTCCTGGGCGGCGCGCGCGGCCTCGCCGGCCGCCACCGCGGCGGGTCGCTCGCGGCCCTGCCGCATGGAGTCGTAGAGGTCGAGCTCGAGCGGCTCGGCCCCGGCCCAGGTCCCGACCAGCAGCGCTGCCGCCACCAACGTCGCCACCTGCGCCGAGGGGTGGGGCGTGGGTGCCGCCCAGGACCGGGCGAACAGGAGCCGGTAGAGGGCCGGCACCACCAGCAGCGTCAGCAGCGAGGAGGCGGTCAGCCCCGAGATGATTGCCCAGGCCAGGGGCGGCCAGAGCGTCGACTGCGAGAAGGCCAGCGGGATCAGGCCGGCCACGGTGGTGGCGGTGGTCAAGAAGATGGGCCGGATCCTTCGCGCCACGGCGTCCTTCAGGGCCTCGTCGATGGTGGCGCCCTCCCCCCGGCGGGTCTCCACCACCTCGAGCAGGACGATGGCGTTGTTGACCACGATGCCGACCAGGGCGAAGACGCCCAGAAGCGACATGAAGCCGAACGGCTGGTCGCCGATCAGCAGGCCCGGCACCACGCCGGTGGCGGCCAGCGGCACGGTGACCAGGATGATGAAGAGGCGGCGGAACGAGTTGAACTCGGCCAGCAGCACGCCGAAGAGCAGCAGCAGGCCGATCGGCAGCGTCACCAGCATGGCGGCGTTGGCCTCCTCGGACCCCTCGGCGTCGCCCCCGAAGCCGATCTCGACGTCGGCCGGCAGCACGAGCGCCCGAAGGCGTGGCCGCAGGGCCGACATCACGTCGCTGAAGGCGGCGCCCGGCTGGAGCTGGGCCAGCACCCGGACCACCCGGCGGGTGTTGTGGTGGTCGATCGCCGCCGGGCGCCAGTCGGTCTCCAGGCGAGCGAGCTGGCCGAGGGGGATGGCTCGGCCGTCCGGAGCGGCCACGTCCACCGACTGCAGGTCCTCGGCCGGCGTGCGCTCGCCGGCGGACGAACGGACCACCACCGGGATCGGGTCGTCGCCGGTGCGCAGCTCGCCGACCGGCAGGCCCCGGGTCCGCCCGTAGAGGGCCAGCGCCACGTCGGCGCGGGAGAGGCCGAACCGGGCCGCGGCGGCGTCGTCCACCAGGAACCGCACCACCGGCGCGCCGGGGCCGACATCGTGCCGGACGTCCACGGTGCCCGGGACCGCCGTCACCACCTCGGCCACCCGCCGCGCCGTGGCCGTCAGCTGCTGCAGGTCACGGCCGTAGAGACGCAGCTCCACCGGGGCCCGCACCGGCGGTCCCTGCTCGAGCTTGCGCGCCACCACCTCGGCCTCGGTCAGATGGTCGCGGGCGAAGCCGCGCAGCCACCAGAGCACGCCGTCCACCTGGTCGCCCTGGTGGGTGTCGACGACGAGCTGCGCGTAGTGGGGGCTGAACGGGACCGGCAGGATGTTGTAGTAGAACTTGGGCGCGCTCCGGCCGATGAAGCTGGCCACCGCCGCCACCTCCGGGCGACCCAGGAGCGCCCGCTCCAGCTCCCGCGAGGCGGCGTCGGTGGTGTCGAGGTGCGTCCCCTCGGGAAGCTTCAGGTCGATCACCATCTGGTTGCGGTCCGAGGACGGGAAGAACTGCTGCGGCACGCTGCGTGCCGCCAGCAGCGAGGCGAGCACCAGCAGCCCGGCGATCGCCAGCACCCGGCCCGGACGCTGGATCGCCAGGCGCGCGAATAGTCTGCCGGCCGGCTCGGAGAGGGACCGCCCCTGCACGGCCCGTGGCCGCAGGACCATCTCGGAGAGGATCGGCGTCACCAGCACCGCGTAGAGGTAGCTGACCGAGAGCGTCAGCATGATCACCACCGGGATGGCTCGGGTGAAGACCGCGGTCGGTCCCTCGGCGATCAGCATCGGCACGAAGGCGGCGATGGTGGTGCCGGTGGCGCCGGCCAGGGGGACCGCCAGGTCGCGCACCGCCTGAAGCGCGGCCGCCTTCGCCCCTCGGCCGCGGTCCAGCTCCCACTGCACCGCCTCCGCGATCACGATGGCGTTGTCGACCAGCATCCCGAGCGCCAGCACCAGGGCGGCGATCGAGATCTGGTGGAGCACGCCGCCGCCCCAGGCGTAGACGGCCAGCGAGCTCATCGCCACCAGCGGCACGATCGCCACCACCACCAGACCCAGCCGCGCGCCCATGGCCAGGAAGAGCACGCCGGCCACCACCAGGATCGACAGCAGCAGCGAGCGACCGAGCTGGGAGATCCGGGTCTTCACCCGCATCGGTTGGAACATCACCTCCCGGACCTGCAGCGGCCGGAGCTGTTCGGCCACGCGAGCGACACGCTCCCGCACCTCGCCCCCGAAGTCGACCAGGTTCACCGCTCGCCGCGGCACGATCGCCAGGCCCACCGCCATCTCGCCGTCGACCCGCATCCGCGAGGCGACCGGCTCCTGCGGGCCGAGGTGGACCCGGGCCAGCTCGCGGAGCGGCACCGCGCTCCCCGACCGCACCGTCACCGGGGTGGCGGCGATCTCGTCCACCGAGGCGAGCTCCGAGAGGGGACGGAGGCGGACCGTCTTGCCGCCCAGACGCAGCGAGCCGCCCGGGATGACCCGGTTGCGCGCCGAGAGCTGAGAGGCGAGCTGTGCGGCGCTCTGGCCGAGGCGACGCGCGGCGGCATCGTCCAGCTCGATGGTGGCCTGCTCGCCCGGGCTCGCCACCAGCGAGACGCGGGCGACGTGGGGGAGCACCAGCAGCTCGTCGCGGAGGCGCCGGGCGGCGGCCAGCAGCTCGAGAGGGTCGGGCGCTCCGGTCACCGCCAGCACCACCGAGTCCTGGTCCTGCTGGTCCTCGTCGAGGCGGGCCTCGCCGACGCCGTCCGGGAAGTCCTGGCGGGCCTCGTCCAGGGCCTCGCGCACGTCGTCCCACGCCTCGCGGTAGTCGGTGACGTCGCCGCGCAGCTCGATCAGGATCACCGCCACCTCGTCGTAGGCGGTAGCCGTGATCTCCTTGATCTGAGAGACCTGGGCCAGCGAGTCCTCGATCGGCGAGAGCACCAGCCGCTCGACGGTCTCGGCGTCCGCGCCCGGGTAGGGGGCCACCACCTGTCCCCAGAAGTCGGGGAGCCGCGGGTCCTCTTGCCGCACCATGGTCAGCCAGGCGACGGCGCCGCTCACAGACAGCAGCAGCGCGCCGGTCAGCACCAGCCGGCGGCTTCCCAGCACGCGCTCGAGCACCGTCACGACAGCACCTCGACCGGGTCGCCGTCGGCGATCTGGGTGTTGCCCGCCACCACCACCCGCTCCCCGAGCGACAGCTCTCCGGTCACCGTCACCCGGTCCCCGCTCAGGTCGCCCAGCTCGACCGGGACCCGGCGCGCCCGGCCGTCGCGGATCACGAAGACCGCCGGCTGGCTCGAGCCCGGGTTGACGACGGCCCGCAGCGGGACGGCCAACGCCTGGGCCGCCGCCGTCTCCAGGATCAGCTCGGCGGTCATCCCGGCAGCCAGGCCCGGCGCCGGCTCGAGGGCAACGATCACGGGAAACAGGTGGCCCGGTCCGACCGCCGCCCGAGCCACCGAGGTGATCCGCGCGGAGGCGCTCTGCCGCGCGAAGGGCAGCTCCACGCTGGCGGCCTGGCCCTCCCGGAGCCCGGGCGCCACCGACTCGGGGACCTCGACCCGAAGCTCGATCCCGCCATCGCCCGAGATCTCGACGACCGGCACCCCCGGCTGGGCCAGCTCACCCGGCTCGAGCATCACGGCGGTGATCGTTCCCGAGAACGGCGCCTCCAGGGTGGCCTCGTCGAGCAGCCGCTGGGCGTCGGCGAGCTGGGCGCGTGCCGCGTCGAGGGCGGCGCGCACGGCGTCGCTGCCGGCCACCACGTGCTCGAGCTCCTCGCCGGTCGCGGCCTTGACGGAGGCGAGGTGCGCCACCCGCCGCCGGTCGCGCTCCGCCTGCTCGAGCCGCACCTCCAGCTCGGCCACGGCGGCCTGGGCGGAGTCGACGGCGTTTCGGAACCGCGGGCTCTCCAACGCGGCCAGCGGCTGCCCCTCCCGCACGTGGTCCCCGATCTCGACGTCTCGGCGCAAGAGCCGCTCCGGCACCGGGAAGGACAGGGCGGCTCGCCGTGCCGAACGGGTTACGCCCGAGAAGCGCACGCTTCGGGTGGTGGTGGCCGCCTCCACCGTTGCGGCGCGCACCGGAAAGGCCTTCCGCTGGCCCTGGGTCGGCTCCTTGGGGTCCGGCCATGCCCACAGGCCGAGGGCTCCGCCCAGAAAGGCGAGACCGAGGATCGTGGCGAAGCGCTGTTCTCGTCCCATTCTTCCGTTCTCCTAGGGAGTATTAA